>JAYUDV010000316.1:0-20784 GCA_043739565.1 Chloracidobacterium sp. | reverse complement strand
GCGAACCGTGATCTGCTTAATACTCATTACGGATAAAAATCCCGACCCAAGTCGAAACGAGTATTTTAGCAAATTTAACGCGGCGAGAAAATCGTCGGAGAGACGGACACGCTAACCCAGCTTTTCATTTACGAACGTAAATATCGCCGTTGCAATACTTACGACGATAAAGGTCGCAATCGCCCGCCACACTGCATCTGATTCGGTAAATTTCCAAATGGCGAGAATACACAGAACTGTACACACCACGAGGGACACCGTGATAACAATAAACGCGATCCAACGTACAAGGCTCGGATTTACAACACCGCGGCTCCTGGACTTAACTTCTACGATCACGTCAGGCTCATCCATAGCCGGATTATAACAGATTCAAAACAGCAAAAAGGGCGGTGACTGAGATCACGATCCACAAAAATACTCCCTGGATCAATGGCCTGACACCGACATTTTTTAGAGTTTCACGAGACAGGCTTGTTCCAATCAAAAAAAGTGTGACCGTCATTCCGGCCTTTGCAAGATTGACCAGTGAATCGAAAACGCTTGGGAATACTATTGATGTCGAATAAGTTCTTACGACAGTCGCTCCCAAAAATAGAAAAATAAACCACGGGATCGCGATCTTTGCCGTTGGCCCACCGTCTTTTTTTCTGTAAATATAAGCAAAAAGCAGCGCGACCGGTGCGATCCAGAGCGCACGGGCGAGTTTGACCGTCGTCGCGATGGCCAATGCCTCCGCTCCGTATGTACCGGCGGCACCGACGACCGAGCTTGTATCGTGAATAGCGATTGCTGACCACACACCGAATTGGCCCTGCGACAGGCCGAGGGCGTGGCCGATCAGCGGAAAAGCAAACAGCGCGATCGAATTGAGAACAAAAACCGTGCCGAGCGAGACGGACATCTCCTCAGATCTGGCGTTGATCGCCGGACCGACCGCCGCGATCGCGCTACCGCCGCAAATCGCGGTGCCTGACGAGATCAGCGTTGACGTTTTGGCTGGCACACTTAACAGCTTACCGACAAAATAGCCCAGAATCAGCGTTCCAAAGATCGTCGCGATCGTGAACAAAATACCGTCTCGACCGGCCTTATAAACCTCGGTCAAATTCATGCCGAATCCGAGCAGCACGACCGACGTTTGCAGTAGATATTTAGTGGGTTTACCGTTGAGGGACGGGTAAGGACTGCCGATCGTAAACGCAAGGATCAGCCCGAGAGCCAATGCGACCGGGGGCGAGCCGAAAGGCGTGAGGCAAAATAAAATTAGAAGTATAAAGACGGTTTTTTGCCAAGACATAAAGAACAAAAGTAAAAAGTAAAAGGTAAAAAGGCAAAACAAGAATAACGATTCCCACTTTTGCCCTCTTACTTTTGACTTTTGCCTTTTGCCTTTTTACTTCTGCCTTACGTAGCCTTGCCTTGATTGGCGACCGCGTCCTGTGCAACCTTGATCGCTTCCTGATCACCCAGATAGTAACTTTTGATCGGCTTAAGTGCCGCATCGAGTTCGTAGACAAGCGGCACCCCGGTCGGGATATTGAGATTAACGATCTCATCATCCGAAATGCCGCCAAGATACTTGACGAACGCGCGGAGGCTGTTGCCGTGTGCCGCGATAATCAGCCGCTTGCCGTCTTTGATCTTCGGAACGATCTCGTCCTCGAAATACGGAACGACGCGGGCGACGGTGTCTTTAAGGCACTCGGTTTTTGGAAATTTGCTTTTCAGAATCGAGCTGTATTGCGGCTCGTTGCCCAAATACCGCTCGTCCGATTCTTCAAGCGTCGGAGGCGGAATATCAAAACTTCGGCGCCACACGAGTACCTGTTCCTCGCCATATTGAGCGGCGATTTCAGCCTTGTTCAGGCCTTGCAAAGCGCCGTAGTGACGTTCGTTGAGCAGCCACGATTTGGTTTCGGGGATCCACATAAGATCCATCTCATCGAGTACGATCCAGAGCGTGCGGATAGCGCGTTTGAGCACCGATGTATACGCTTCGTCAAACTCAAACCCTTCTGCCTTCAACAATTTACCGGCGGCGTGGGCCTCGTCGATTCCTTTTTCGGAAAGATCAACGTCTTTCCAACCCGTGAATCGATTTTCCTTATTCCACTGGCTCTCGCCATGGCGGATCAATACCAATTTGTGCATAAATCAATTATTCAATATTTTCTTCGCTTCGCCAATAAGGTAGAGCGAACCGGTGACGAGAATGATGTCATTTTCAAAGGTCAATTCGTTGGCTTTTAGTAACGCTTGCTCGACCGTGTCGGTCAGAGATATTTGTTTTGCATCGATACCGTCAGGAACAAATGGCATTATTTCATCCGCGCTCATCGCTCGAGAATTCTCAGGCCGCGTCAAAATAACCTTGTCGGCTTTTGGAAAAAGCATCAAAGCGATCTGCCCAATGTCCTTTCCCTTCATCGCCCCAAATACTAACGTTATCCGCCCTGTGACAGATTCATCTAGAAAATCCCGTAATGATTTTGCTCCGGCCGCATTATGGGCGCCGTCAAATAGATATCGGTCGCTAAATTCGAGCCTGCCTGGATGTCGGGCATTTTGAAGTCCATCGATAATATTTGTCGCATTGATCGGAAAATTATCTTGCAGCGTCTCGGCGATGAGTATCGCGACCTTGGCGTTTTCGAGCTGATGTCGCCCGTTGAGTCCGAGCGTAACATTTTCATATCGGCATGATGCGGTAACAAAATTGACGGACAATGAAGCCGGAAACCCGACCGGCGGGAAGAGTGTTTTTCCACCATATTCGCTCACCGCCGAGTCGATAACACACTCGCTACCGCGCGTGTTTCCGCCTTTCTGGATCGCCCTGATTCCACTCGCGAGGATTGGACATACGCCGACAGCGGCACATCTCTCCGATATCACAGTCATCGCATCAGCTTTCTGGTTTGCAACAACGACTATCGAACCCGTACTAATAATCGCCGCCTTTTCCGCCGCGATCTCGGCGAGGGTTTCGCCCAGATATTCCTGATGATCGATGTCGATCCGCGTTATCGCAGCGATCTCGGCGTTTGCTGCGGTGGTCGCGTCGAGCCGTCCGCCGAGGCCGGTTTCGAGGATGGCGAGCTCGACATTCGCCTCGGCAAAGGCGATCAACGCGATCGCCGTGAGCTGCTCGAAAAAAGTCGGAATGCTTTCGAGTTCGCCATCGGCGACCAGCTTTTCCGCCGTTTCACGCACGGTGGTCGAGTACCGGGCGAAATCTTTTTCGGGAATGTCGTGGCCGTTTATCCTTATCCGCTCCGTGATCGAAATTAGGTGCGGCGACGTATAGATCCCCGTTTTGACACCCGCGGAAACACAAATCGCGCCTAAAAATGCACATACCGACCCCTTACCGTTCGTCCCGGCGACCTGAACTTTCAAATAGTTGTTTTGCGGATTATCGAGTGCGGTAAGGAGTTTGCGAATATTCCGGAGGCCGAGCTTCATCGCTGAAACTTCGTTGCCTAAAGCGAGCAGATATTTGACCGAGTCGAGGAAATTCATTACCAAATCACCGAAAGTCCACTTGATCGGATAGCTTTATCTGCTGTAATCAGCGGCAGTTGAAGAAGCAAAGCGGTAACGGCAATAATACGATCGGGCATGTCAGCAATATCAGCGCGTGAAATTTGAGTGATATTTACAGCAACTGCATAATCTACTGGGACGATTTCGATCGTTGTTTGAAGATTCTTAAGTTCGGAAAGTAGCGAGATCAGTACAGAAGATGAAATTCTGGCTTTTTCGATCAGATATTGTATTTCGACAATTGAAATCGCTGACACGAAGATCTTATCGTTAGAATCGGCAGCCGCATTTGTTAAAGCCAACTCAGCGGCCGCCGAGAGTTTAACGGGATTTTCTAAAAACCAGGCTATTGTGTGGGTATCGGCAACAACGCTCGACATATATTCAGAGACTTATTCGATCAAACTCTTCCATATCTCTCGACGTTCGTTTTTAAAGTCCTCCAACGTCAATGACTCAAAGCGGACATCCCGCGCCGATCCGCGTAAACGCTTAAATCGGTCAATCCGCGATTCATGGTTTAGGTCCTCAAGTAATTCGCGCACCTGTTTCTGCTCATCATGCGTTAACACCCGAATTGCTTCTAGTACGTCGGTTAGACTCATTGTTCAAATATTACCGCAAAATACCCATTTTTTTCACATAATTTTTATGCAGCCTATCGGAGAAAATCAGGCGGCGATCTGCTTGTTCATCATAAAATCGAGCATTCGGATAATGGTGGTGCGCATTTCGCGGCGATCAACGACCATATCCACCATGCCGTGTTCGAGCAGGAATTCGCTGCGTTGAAAGCCTTTCGGAAGTTTTTGACGAATCGTTTGCTCAATAACGCGGGGGCCGGCAAAGCCGATCAATGCTTTTGGTTCGGCAAGAATGACATCGCCGAGCATCGCAAAGCTTGCAGTAACACCGCCGGTTGTCGGATCGGTCAGAACCGAGATAAACGGCAGACGCGCTTCGTGAAGCCGCGAAAGAGCGGCGGAGATCTTGCCCATTTGCATCAGGCTTAGCGTGCCCTCCTGCATACGCGCTCCGCCCGACGCGGCGAAAATTATAACCGCGCCCCGATCCTCGACGGCATATTCGATAAGGCGCGTGATCTTTTCACCAACGGCCGACCCCATCGAGCCGCCGATAAACGACATGTCCATCGCCCCCGCAAAAACGAGATGCCCGCCGGTCATGCCTTTGCCCGAGATAAGAGCTTCCGGCAAACCGGACAGCTCCTTAGCCTGATCGATACGGTCTTTGTATGGTTTGGAATCGGTAAAATTAAGCGGATCGCCGGAAGTTATATTTTCGTCGAGCTTTTCATATCGTCCGTCGTCAAAAAGATCCTTTAGCCGTCCGGTCGCCGTGTAGCGAAAATGGTAGCCGCAATGTGTGCAGACCTCGTGCGATTCGGTTAGTTCGCGTTTGTACAGCGCGCTCTCGCACTCAGGACATTTAACAAAAATGCCCTCGGTTTTTACCGTGCGTTCCTCGTCGTCCTCCGGCTCATCGAGTTTCGGTTTATCCCTGCGAAACCATGTCATAAATTCAGTGGTCAATGGTCAGATATCGATGTCAGTCGAAAAAATTCGGACGTCCGCCGAAATCTGTTATTGAATTACCAGATTATCACACGCGAAAAGCATTTGTCGTGGACGACATTTTACGACTTCAATACGTCAAGCATTTGCGAGTGAATCAGGCCGTTTGAGGCGCATATCGGCGGCGAGTATATGCTGAATTTGGAATTGTCATAACCGCTGACCTGTCCGCCGGCCTCCTCGATCAACAGCAGACCCGCAGCCATATCCCACGGGTTTAGTCCTTCCTCCCACATTCCGTCAAAGCGGCCGCACGCCACATATGCCAGATCGATCGCGGCGGAGCCGTCACGGCGCACGCCTCGTGATTTGAGTAGAAACTGGGTCAAATGTCGCGCGAAATCTTCGCGTCGTTTGAAATCGTACGGAAAACCGGTGACGAGCAGAGCTTCGCCAAGATCTTGGGCTTCAGAAACCCGGATCGGTTTGTTGTTAAGGCTCGCTCCGCGCCCGCGTTCGGCGGCGAAAAGCTCGTTGCGCGTCGGGTCAAAGGTCACGCCGATAACGATCTCGCCGTCGTGTTCGAGGGCGAACGTGACGCAAAAACACGGGTAGCCATGTGCAAAATTTGTCGTGCCGTCAAGCGGATCGATGATCCATTTCCAAGTATTTTCGCCGCCAATAATGACGGCGTTGCCCGATTCCTCGGCGAGGATCGAATGTTTTGGATAGTACGATTTGATGCGTTCGATAATGAGAGCTTCAGATGCGAGGTCGGCCTCGGTGACAAGATCTATATCGCCTTTTTTAGAGACTTTAATGTTTCGCCCGAATTTTTCGAGCAGCAGCCGCCCTGCATCACGCGCCGTTTCAATAGCAAAATTTAACATAAGCGATAAGCTATAAGCGATATGCTATAAGCGGTCGGCAAGATTGACTAGCGGTCAGACTGGACTTTTCGAATTAGTGCCGCGAGCATTCGTTTGATTTCTACGACCATTTCTAAAATCGATTGATAAGTCGGCTCATTGAGAAGCTTCAAATCAAACGCCAAGAGTAAATGATAATCGACCTCGTTTAATGAACCGAACGCGATCTGCAAAAACCGTTGAAAATCGCCATCCGTCTCGCGACCGCAGCCTTCAGCAATATTGGCCCCAATCGAAGAACTTGCCCGCCTTATTTGACTAGTGAGTCCGAACAACTCCTCTTTTGGGAAATTCCGTGTTTGCTCATAAATCCGTAGCGTCAAAGCATGAGACTTTTGCCACACGCCTAAGGTTCTAAAGTCTTTCATCGACATATCTTAAGCTTCGCTTACCGCTTATTGATTATCGCGCTTATCGCCTATTGCTTATCTATTGCTTATTGCTTATTGCTTTTTGCTTATCGCTTATCTATTGCTTTTTGCTTATCGCTTCCCGCCATTCGCCTTTCAGCCACGTCGAGAAATTCCCTGACCTGATCGTTCCAGAAAACCCAATCGTGTCCGCCTGGGTGTTCGCGAAATTCGTGCGGGACTTTCTTCTCGATCAGCAACGCATCGAAATCGCGATTATTCGTAAATAGAAAATCCTCGGTGCCGCAGGACTGATAGATGAACGGCAGAGCCTTTAACCTTTCCGGTGTAAGCTCACGAACCATTTTGAAAATATCATTTGTTCTCCGCGTATCACTATCCTCGGGGCCATAGATCGCATCGATTCCTTTGCCAATCGCTCCGGCATTCTTCTCGCTGAACGAAGCCGCTCCGAGTGCCCCGCTGAACGAACCGGCGAGCGAGAACATTTTCGGATATTTCAGCCCGAATTTCATCCCGCCGTAACCGCCCATAGAGAAGCCGGCAATCATGCGGTGCTCGCGATCCGCGACCGTGCGAAATTTCTTGTCAATTTCGGGGATCAGTTCCTTAATAATGTAGCTCTCGTATTTGTCGTTTGGTGTCGAAACGCTGTCCGTGTACCAGCCGTCATTGCCTTCGGGCGTGACAGTAATAAAGCCATGTTTTGCCGCGTATTCGGCGAGCTGAGTTTTGTCGGTCCAATTCGTATAATGACCGGTTAAACCGTGAAGTAAATAGATAACGGGATAATGTTTTTCTGCGGATAATTTGTAATCCGTCGGAAATACGACGCGATATGACATGTCACGAGCCATCAGCCTGCTTTCAAGTTTTAAAGTAACAACCTCGGCGAAACCGATGTTTTCCTTAGGCTTTACTGCAGAGGATTGCTGAGCATGAGCACCCGAAGTCACAAAAACCAGCAAAAACAAAGAAAAACTAAATCTGAGTGAATATTTTTTCATAGTCCGTTAGCCTTCGGTCTTATGCACCGACCGCACACGCTGTCGGGCTTTCTTAGACCGGCGGATCGTGTTTCGCCGTTTGAGGTTGCTTTCGGCCCAGTCCGAAACCTGTTTTAACGGATGCCATTCAAAGCTTTCGAGCGGCAAAACCTCGCTCGAGGCGTCTCTCAGCTTTAATGTGCTAAACGCCACAAATAATATAAGTAGATTAAACATCACTCCGCAAAGCACGACAAACCAGCCGGGCGCCAATCCAACCGTGGCCCGCTGAAAAAATATGTCCCAAAATGCTTTCTTATCTGCCTCGGAGATCGTCGGTATTGGCGATGGATGAATGTATATTTTTAACGTCCAGCACAGCGACAGCAATAAAAAGATCCATAGATAATTTGACCGCAGACGCCGGCCGACCGCCTCTAATTCGCTGATCGTAAACCGGGGCGATATTAAATCGGCCGAAATATGCTCGGCCCATTCCTTATCCGGCGGTATCGTCCGGTGCGACAGCATCGGAGCAAAATACCCGGTCTCAAGCACGCGGACGCGGTTTGCCCACACTTCGTAATATCGGTATCGGCGAGCCTCCATAAATAGAAATATCGAGACAAGCAGCGTATTGATCGGGATCGCAAAATGTGGGTTGTCGGGCGAGCTGAAAACAAACGAAAGCGTCGCTCCCGCCGTAATTACGGCCCAGTTCGTCGTCGCGTCCAGCCTGCTTCGCCACACATTTGACCGCTGCACCTCACCGCGATAGAAATGCACCATCGCCATGTTAAATTCGGCCGGCAGCAGCTTTTGCGGTATTGTAAGCGGTGTCGTTCGCGGCTTTTCACTGCGTTTGTGGACTTCCTCGGCAAAGGCGCGAAAGGACTGCGGCACATTTGTAATGTGTATATCGTCGACAGGCTGTACACCGGCGCGAACCTCGTCGTTCATAGCGTTTTGTGCTGATAAAATCCAGAGCGGATAAAAAGCCTTAGCATTTAAATATTTAACATTTTAGGCGGTCGTATGCAAGAATTTCGCCGGCGTGGAAAACCATTTTAACGCAAAGCCGCAAGGTCGCAAAGACGCAAAGTAAAGAAAAGAAAACAATTATTTTTTAAGAAAACCCAGATAACCTTTGCGTCTTGGCGCCTTTGCGGCTTTGCGTTAAGATTCCTATTTAACCTGAAATGCATGATTGAAACAGATGAAAACTGGATGCGGCAAGCGATACGCGTCGCCCGCGAAGCCGAAAAGCTTGGCGAAGTGCCGGTCGGCGCCGTCCTTATCGACGCCGACGGCAAAATATTGGCGGCAACGTCTAACCGCACGATCACAAATAACGATCCGACCGCCCACGCCGAGATACTTGCGCTTCGCACGGCCGCGATCCGCACCGGTAATTACCGTCTGACTGGCACAACGATGTATTCGACACTTGAGCCATGTGCTATGTGTGCCGGGGCCCTTGTCCAAGCCCGCGTGGCAAGACTCGTCTACGGTGCGACAGATGAACGCTTTGGCGCCGTCGAAACTCATTTCCGCATCTGCGACAGTCCGGGCCTAAACCATCGGATGGAGATTACGCCGGATATTCTACCCGACAAATGCCGCAGCCTGATGCAGGATTTCTTTAAAGAAAGGCGGAGTAACCACGAAAAAACACGAAAGGACACGAAATAGGAAGAAATCCTATTTAGTGTCTTTTTGGTGTATTTTCGTGGTTACTATTCCTTCTGCGCTGTCTCCCGATCTGATCCCCCGCTAGCTAACCCTAGTGGCACTTATACAGCTTTGCTTACTACTCCTTGGGCAAAAACCGCCCCGGTCTCTCAACCGGGGCGTAGCGATGATCAAAATTACCTGGGAAACAGCGCCTCACGATCAGCGGAAAAAGGTCGAGTTTCAGATAGGGAAGGCCCTAGGTGCAACCTATCTGGGCCTTAATCGCATTCGCTTGTTGTCTTAACTGATTGGCCTGAGCCGCGGTCAGTTGGCCGTTTGATTGTTTTGCGTTCACCTGATTTAGGAACGCGTTCAGCTTGCCGCAGGCGGCGGACACGTTGTTGCTCCAGGGAAAAAAGATGGCACGCTCTTAAGCCATGCCATCCAATCACATTCAGAACCGATCATTTCCTAATGTCCGGTGTTGACGAACGAGACGCAATCGCCTTGATTCTTGAAAGTTCGCGGCGTGTTGAATATCTGCCATCCGCCGTTCTTGCATTGATCCTTATTCGTCGGTGGGCCGACCTGTGGTGTCGGCGTAGGCGTCGGAATTGGAGTTGGCGTCGGCGTAGGAGTTGGCGTCGGTGTCGGCGTTGGCGTTGGCGTCGGAGTAGGCGTTGGAGTCGAGTCCTCGTATACCTCGGCGCTCGCTAACTCGGATGCACCGTCGGCGCCACCGGAAACGAGCACCCTGCCGTCGATGAGGAGCGTTGCTCTAGTGCTGTTTCGTCCAGTGCTCATGCTGTTGGTTGGGGACCATGTGCCAAGCGTTGAGTCGTAGATTTCGGCGAGCGGCGTAATTACGCTGGAAGGTGCATACCCCCCCGCCACAAGGACTTTGCCGCCAGCCAACAGGGTAGCAGTGTGGTTATACCTTCCTACTCCCATACTGGCCGTGAATGACCACGTTCCCGCAACATAGTCATAGAGTTCGACACTGGCAGTTACGGTGGGATAACCACCAGCAACCAATACTTTGCCATTGGGGAGCAGTGTGCCGGTTGCCTGACTGCGATTACCGCCCACCATGCTCGAAGTAAATGACCACGTACCCGTGGCAGGATCATAAATCTCCGCGCTCGAGAGTTCCCCTCTAAGATTAGTGCCCCCGGCTATTAAGACCTTGCCATTGGGCAGCAACACGGCGATGTGGCTCACACGGGCATTAGACACAGGCCCCGTCGTAGTCCAGGTTTCGGTGACTGGATCGTAGATTTCCGAAGCGTTTATCATGCCCAGATAGCAGCACCCCGGTATTATGTTCCACCCGCTGGCGATCAGCACCTTGCCGTTCGGCAGTAGTGTAGCGGTGTGGCTGGCGTGAACATTCGGCATCGACGCGGTTGCTGTCCATAATCCGGTTGTATAGTCATAAAGTTCGGCGCTGGCCAAGGTCCCACTATAGTTTGCACCACCCGCAACGAGAACCTTCCCGTTGGCTAGAAGTGTGGCTTTCGGGTCGCCGCGGGGGGTAGACATACTTCCTGTCAAAGACCACGTATTGGTGATCGGATCATAAAGAGCGGCAAGAGTGGCGGTGGGACCGCTTAAAGCCCCACTTAGCACCAGGACTTTGCCATTGGGCAGCAATGTTGCACTGTGGCTGGAAGTTGCGAATGGCATCGGTCCCGTTGGCGTCCACGACCCGGCAGCTTCGACATGAAGGCCTGGCGTAACAGCCACCCTCAACACGACTGCGACGGTGACTAATAATAAATAAAATCTGACTAGGTTTTTCATAAATTCCTCCATTTTTGTTTGTGATTGGCGTTGCCGCGAAGGCGCAGCCCGCCCGAATGATCCGCGAAGTAAATCTTCCGGACCGGTAAAGTCCAAGGGTAATTAGGTTAATTACTTAGTTTCCGACGTTCCGGATCATAACCGGCTCCGCTCTGGCTGTTCCTCTGCTCACGAGGAGCTGTTTCCCATCTCGGCTCCAGGCAAAGTTACCCGTCCCTCCGGTCTTGAAGTCGGTCAACTGTCGCGGGCTGCCCTTGCCGTCGACAGGGATTGTCCATATATCAACCGACTGGGAAGGATTGGCGTCCATTGATCGCACTGCGACGGAGTGATTATCGGCCGTCCAGCGGGGTCTGTGTGACGTGAGGTTAGCCGGAAGATCCATCAACTTTGGAGTCCCGCCCGACGCGGGGACGATTCCGATCTTCTGTTGCCATGCACCTACCCAGCGCTGAAGGCCGTACACGAGGCGTCCGTCAGCTCGGTTAATATCTAGTCCGACAAACCCCCAGTCGTCAGGAGCGACCACAACGACCGCGGAGTCACCCCCATCAATTGACACTTTCCTAATGGTCTTCCAGGGGGGCATATAGCCCTCGATGAAATAGACCCATTTTCCGTCGGGCGAGAAGGTGGAAAACATTGCCGGCTCACGGCTCGTTAGCTGCTTCACATTGTTCCCATCGGCGTCCATTCGAGAAATATAGGGCATACCGTTTAGCGGGTCTGAGCGAAACGCGATGTGCTTGCCATCCGCTGATACCGCGGCCTCGTCACTTCCGGCCTCACTATGGGTGAGCTTCGTCCGTCCACTACCATCTGGTTGCATTACCCAGATGTCTCCAGATCCTGTAACAATCCGTCCGTCGGGCATCCACGCATACAGGTTTTTGAACTCCCCCGATGTTGCCAGTTGCCTTGCTTTGCTCCAATCGTTGTTCGGTAACACCCATAGGTCTGTATTCTGACTATGCTGCATCGTGAGCAGCACATCACCCTCACGGGTCGCTCTCAAGCCCTCGTAGCCGATGAGGCCGTTCGTAATGGCTCTGGGCTCATTACCGGGTGATATCACCCAAATTTGCGATGGATCTGAACCCTTCACCTTCGCCGTGATCACCAGATTTCCGTTCCGTAGCCAGACCGCACCACGAATGTCCTGCCATCTCGTCTCGCTAATCACTTGCTGAGTGCCGTCAGCTACGCTAACGCCTACGATCTTCAAGAAACTACCTCCGTCGTCCCTGAAGTGCATCGTACAGGCGAGCATCTTTCCGTCCGGTGAGAAGACCGGAACAATTTCCCCAAAAACGATATGGTTTTCGGGTGACAGGGTCGTGATCGTTCGCTCATTGGAGCCATTAGATTTGGCGAGTACTATTTGTTGACCTGAGGCCCCGCCGTTCAGATTGCGGGTAAACACCATCTCCGATCCGTCCGGTGAGAAGGAAACAGCATTTGCAATATCTTTTGTCACTTCCTGTGGGCTTCCCCCCTGGATCGAAACTCTCTTGATGCCATCCGTTTTGGGGTCGATGTTGTAGGAGTAATACACAAACTTGCCGTCGGGTGAGAATTCGGGCCACCAGATACCTTTCTCATGCAAGATGTCGGTCTCGACTAAGGTCGATAGCTCCATCACCGTCAGCTTGTCGCCCTCGGGCGGTAAATAGACTACAAACTTCCCATCTCGTGAGATGGCGGTCTCCGAGGCGCGCCCAGATATTGGGAGTTTTGAAAACTTCAGGTCCTTTTCTGTGGTTGAGGGGTCAATCAGGGCGAAGCTTTGTTCAGAGTTCATCGGCGTGGCGCCGTTATATTTGTAAACGGAAAGGCCTATGCCAAAGGTTAGAACCAATGCAACGGCTAAAAGCGTCGCATATTTGTGTCGCTTAACGGTGGTAACGAGGTATTCGGCGCTCAGTGTCGGGCGTGGGCGGATGAGTTGAGTCTTCATTTCGTCGGTGCTTGAGACGGTTATATATGGCGTTGGTTGGATTGCATATTCCATTCTTTTCTTTTCTCCTTGTAGGTCTTGCAGGAGGTCCTGCGCGGTTTGGTAGCGGGCCTCTTTGTCTTTGGCTAACGCCTTTGTGCATATCGGCTTTAGTTCCTGAGATATCGAGTTCAGATCAAGTGAATCGGGGTCGTGCTCGAGGATCGAGGTGACGAGATCTGTGACGCTTTCGCCTTTGAAAGGCGATTCGCCGGTAAGCATTTCGTGGAAAACTACGCCAAGGCTCCAAAGGTCGGTCCTAGAATCAACGGCCTGTCCGCGGGCCTGTTCGGGCGACATGTAGGCGACGGTGCCCATGATAAGGCCGGGGGCAGTCAAATGCGGATTTCGGATTTCGGATTGCGGATTATTCGATAAATGCCATGCAAGTGAATCAGTTTCTTCGCTCCGAAATCCGCGATCCGCATTCCGCACTTCTTGAAGGTGGTCGTCGGCCTGGGTAAGTTTAGCGAGGCCAAAGTCGAGCACCTTCACCAGTCCGTCCTGCCGCATCATGATGTTCTCAGGCTTGATGTCCCGGTGGACGATCCCCGCCGCATGTGCCGCCTGTAGTGCGGCGGCGATCTGGCACATGATTTCGAGACTCTCGGCGGATGTTAAACCGCCTCGCATCCGCTCGCGCAGTGTCTCGCCATCGACGTACTCTGAGACAATAAAACGAGCACCTTCAAATGAGCCGATCTCGTGGATCGTCAGGATATTTGGATGGTTGAGTGCCGAGGCAGCCTTTGCCTCCTGGATAAATCGGCGGACACGCTCGTCATTTTCGGCAATATCGCCGTGAAGAACCTTGAAAGCAACTGGCCGGTCCAACTCGGTATCCTCGGCACGAAAGACCTGTCCCATACCGCCGGTACCGATAAGATCTCCGATCCGGTAACGGCCAATGACCTGACTTGGTTGAAAATGGCTGCTGGCGAGCTGGTCCATTGCTTTCGGGAGAATCGATTCCTCCATAAAGTCGGTGTCGTAAGCCGCGAGCAGACGCTCGACCTGTTGACGCAACGCGGGTTCGGTGGAGCATTCGCTCTCTAAAAACGCGGCCTGTTCCTCGACGGGCATCTCGCGTGTCCGCTCAAAAAGCTCCTTTACTCGCTCCCATTCACCCTGGTTCATGTGGCCGCCTCCCGTGTCAGTTCGTCCTTGAGCCATGCCTTGGCCATGGCCCAGTCACGCTTTACCGTCGCCACGGATATTTTTAGAACCTGGGCCGTCTCGGTGATCTCGAGACCCGCAAAATATCGAAGCTCGACGATCTTTACCTGTTGCGCGTCGAGGACGGCAAGCCGGCTGAGGGCTTCGTCGAGGGCGATCAGGTCGATATCGATGGACTGTGCGGCATCGGTTGCATTCAATACATCTTCGATAGCTACGGTTTCGTCTATTCCGCCGCGCTTTTGGCGATGTCTGGCCCGCGCATGATCGACTAGGATACGCCTCATCAGTTGGGCCGACAAAGCAAAAAAATGGCCACGGTCCTTCCATTTGACCGAACGCTGTCCGATCAGCTTAAGATAGGCCTCATTGATAAGGGCATTCGTGTCAAACGTGTGATTGGGCCTCTCACGTCTAAGCTGGTAGCGTGCCTGGCGGCTAAGTTCGCCATAAACAGCCCGCATCAGCTCCTCTGAGGTGGCGCTCAGTCCGCCCTCACCCCATGCTCGTAGCATGGCCGTGATCTCCTTTTGCGACAGAGAGGATGGCGCGTTCCTTGATGAACTCACAACGTTTAATGATCTTTCCGGATGAGGCGCAATCATAGAAAGGCCTGTCGAATTAGTCAAGGAGCCGACTAACCTCTTCAATTGCCTTTGATATGAATTTAACGATCTCATGACGTTGCGATTTCACGACGAGCGTTATAACTAAATTGCGCCCTCTATTTAAATACGCGTCAGAATCGAAAGAGAAGGCTCACGTGCCTGGCTTATTGTTTGCTTTTTTTGTTAAGCCGAGTTCACAGTGCATCCGTGGTCGGTTCCGAAAGCGGAGACTTTACATATCTTCCCTTAAACCGTTAGAATCATACGTTCGCGGAGAGGTGCGAGAGTGGTTGAATCGAGCAGTCTCGAAAACTGCCGTACCTTGACGGGTACCGTGGGTTCGAATCCCACCCTCTCCGCCATTGATCGGTAGGCAGTTGGCCGTAGGCAGTACTTTTGAATGCAGCTGCCAACCGCCAACTTACCAGAGGTTGTTTGAAAAACTATAGGAGATCCACTATGCCTTTAACAAAAAGATTGTCTGCGGAATTTATCGGTACGCTTTGGCTCGTTCTCGGCGGTTGCGGGAGCGCGGTTTTGGCGGCGGCTTTTCCAAATCTGGGCATCGGTTTTGCCGGTGTTTCGCTCGCATTTGGTTTAACGGTATTAACGATGGCCTACGCGATCGGCCATATTTCCGGTTGCCATCTAAATCCCGCCGTCACGCTGGGCCTGTGGGCGGGCAAACGGTTTGAGGCAAAGGAAATTTTGCCGTATATCGTCGCTCAGGTTTTAGGAGCGATCGCCGGTGCGGGTATTTTATACGTAATCGCGAGCGGTAAAGCGGGCTTTACGCTTAACGGCGGTTTTGCCTCGAACGGCTTTGGCGCACATTCGCCCGGTCAATACGAAGCTCTCGCCTGCTTCGTTGCCGAGGTTGTAATGACGTTCTTTTTCCTGATCGTTATCCTCGGGGCGACACACGGACGTGCCCCAAAGGGCTTTGCTCCTATTGCCATCGGATTATGTTTGACGCTGATCCATCTGATTACCATCCCGGTGACAAACACGTCGGTAAACCCGGCCCGCAGTACCGGCCCGGCAATTTTCGTCGCCATCTTTGCGGATGCGTGGGCGGTCAAACAGCTCTGGCTATTCTGGGTCGCCCCGATCCTCGGGGCTTTGCTCGCCGGATTTGTGTATAGCTGGATGGTAGGCGATGATGAAATAGTCGTTGCGGAAACAGTCGCCGGCGACGAAACGGAATAAGGTTCGTGTTTGGAGTTCCAACTTTAGTTGGCCCAACTCCAGGAGGAAAGCCAGCTAAAGCTGGAACTCCAAACTTTGATAATTTAACGTGGAAGGGTGCAAGAGCGGTTGAATTGGCTACATTGGAAATGTAGTGAGCCTCAAAAGGGTTCCGTGGGTTCGAATCCCACCCTTTCCGCCACAAATCAGTCGGCAGAAAGCAGTCGGCAGTAGGCAGTTTTTTCTTATTCTGCCAACTGCCTTCTGCCAACCGCCTACTGACATATGGCTTCAGGCTCCGCACAAGGTTTGTGTTGTGAACTCCGCTAGGCGAGGAATCGAGCAACGGTAGCAATTTCAACCTGTGTTGCGATCAAGTCTGGAGCCACCAGATCTAAAGTGTAAAGGCGAAAGGATAAGGGGTAAAATGTCCCGCCTTTCGCTTTTTTTGATCGCTTCTCGGCTTTATCCTTTACCCTTTATCCTTTATCCTTGCGAATAGCTATAGCGGACGCTCAGTTGATGAATAAAGAGCTAAAAGCCAATACAAATCTGTCGCATTACCGCATCGTTTCCAAGATCGGCGCCGGTGGTATGGGCGATGTTTATCTGGCTCAGGACACCAAGCTCGACCGAAAGGTCGCGATCAAGTTTTTGAACGAAGAGTTTAGGCTCGATTCCGATAAATTAAAGCGTTTTATTCAGGAAGCCAAAGCGGCGTCCGCTCTCAACCATCCAAATATTCTGACGGTCTACGAGATCGGCGAAGCCGACGATAAAAACTATATTGCCACGGAACTGATCGACGGCAAGACTCTGCGTGATCATATTTCCGCAAAAGGGCCGATGCCGTTAGAAACGGTGCTAAAGATTGCGATCCAGGTTTCCGAGGCTCTCGCCGCCGCCCATCAGGCCGGCATAATTCACCGCGACATTAAACCCGAAAATATCATGATTCGTGAGGACGGCTACGCCAAAGTGGTTGATTTTGGCTTGGCAAAACTAACCGAGCCGGAGACTGCCGACGACGATGTAACGCATGTGCCGATTAAGACAATTCCGGGTCTCGTAATGGGTACGATCGCATATATGTCGCCCGAACAGGCACGAGGGAGAGAGGTTGACCTACGTACCGATATATTCAGCCTCGGAATTGTGCTATACGAGATGTTGACGAGCCGCCAGCCCTTTACGGGCGAAACGATCAATCACGCGATAGTTGCGATCCTCGAAACGGCCCCGGCGCCTATCTCGACGGCAGCCGTGCAGATACCGGTCGAGCTTGAGCGAATAACGATGCGCGCGCTCGAAAAAAACGCGGATAACCGCTACCAAACCGCCACCGAACTTATCAGCGATCTCGAAACATTGCGCAAGCGTCTCGAATTCGAAGCCGAGCTCGAACGAACGCTGCCGCCCGGCAACGCGGCTGACACCGCTACCCGGATATTCCAGGCCGATACAGTGACGCAGGCCGAGCCCGCTAACACGATCGCCGTGCTGCCGTTCCTTAATCTGACCCGCGGCAAAGATGGTGACTACTTTTCGGACGGCTTGGCGGAAGAATTGTTAAACGTTCTGTCAAAGATCCGTGGGCTTCGCGTCGCCGCGCGGACTTCGGCATTTTCGTTTAAGGGAAAGCAGACGACGACGGCCGAAATTGGGCGCATTTTGAATGTGGCGTCATTGCTCGAGGGAAGTATTCGCACATCGGGTAATCGCGTGCGCATCTCCGTCCAGCTTATAAAGGTCGCCGATGGCTATCATCTATGGTCGGAAACGTACGACCGGATGATGGACGATATATTTGCCGTGCAGGACGATATTGCCCAATCTGTTGTCGAGGAGCTGCGGATGCGTCTACTGGGCGAATCGATCGGCCCAAACGCGAGTGACCGTGTCAGGTCCGAGGTGGCTGAGGCCGCCCGCGGACGCGCCGCAAACCCCGAAGCTCAGCGTCTAATGCTCCTGGGCCGATACTTTCTCGACCGGATGACGCGCGAGGACACCGCAAAGGGCATTGTATATTTTCGTGAGGCGCTCGATCTCGATCCCGGCTACGCACTATGCTGGGCCGAACTCGGCCGTGCTTACTCGATCGAGGCTGGCCGGGCATGGAAACCGGTCGAGGAGGGCTTTAATCTTGCCCGTGATGCGGCAAGCCGTTCGCTGGCCCTTGAACCTGATCTCGCCGAGGGCCACGCTCTGCTCGGCAGGATTCAACTGACGCACGATTGGGACCTGCGAGGAGCTGAGGTCTCTTACAGGCGGGCATTGGATCTGGCACCCCGCAGTTCGGATGTTCTTGACGGGGCCAGCGTGCTCTATTACAAATTGGGCCGGCTTGACGAAGCCCTCGATCTTGGCCGGCGCGTCCTTGTTCAGGATCCGCTCAGTGCTGCCTTTTGGCACAATCTTGGTTTGACGTCCCACGCCGCGGGGTTACTCGCTGAATCCGAGAAAGCCTTTAGGCGAGCGATCGAGCTTGCTCCGCAGAGGTTTGTTTCCGCGGCATTGCTGGCTCTAGTTACGATGGATCAGGGTCGTATTGACGAAGCTTTGGAGCAGGCGAAGCGTGAACCGGATGAGTTTTGGCGGCTTTGGGCCTTCGCCATCATCCACAATGCGGCGGGGCACAAAACAGAATCGGATCAAGGGCTACAGAAGCTGATCGAAGAGAACGCAGACAACAGCGACTATCAGATCGCCGAAGTTTACGCGATGCGTGGAGAGATAGATAAGGCGTTCGAGTGGCTCGAACGCGCAATTGTCAATCGGGATGCGGGCATCACTCACGGAAAGATCAACCCGCATTTTCGTCCGCTTCACGGCGATCCGCGATGGGCGGTTATTTTGAAAAAGATCGGTTTCGAGTCATAGACTCGTCGCCAACACGCTTAGTGTCAAGGTTCGGTACCCGGATCTTGAATAGCTTCGGTACCCGGATCTTGAAAAGCCTCGGTACCTGGATCTTGAAAAGAAACCTCGGTGCCCGGATCTTGAAAAGCATCGGTTCCCGGATCTTGAATTCCCTCTTCGTTTAAATGCGGTTCTGTCGGACTCATAATTTATCTCCTGATCTGTCAATAACTTAGGACTCTCGTGTGGGATTAACGGCCTACACCTCTATTTCTAAAACCACAGAATGCCGTGTAGACCTCATACTTTATATCTCGTCGATTTTGTTGTCAATACTTAAAAAGCCCGCAAAATGTACGGGTTTCCGCTAACCCGTCACCAACCACCAGCGTCAACGCCAATAGCTTCTTCATAAAAACCTCCTCCAGCGTAAAATGTATTCAACATAAATACACCGCAAGGGCGTGGTTTGTGACGGATTCTCATGGCAATTTTCAGTTCACTGTGCGAAAAGAAAAAAATCTTAGCAATTCTGAAATTTATTAGTAAGATTGTCATTTGAATAGTTCAGTTGTTTCGTCGTCTTATGAATGAGCCGTTTATGCAGTGTGAAAATGATGTCCGTGATATGTCGGAGATCTTTAGGTTTCTGCGGCTTGAGGAACATGTGGCCCCTATCCTCCGGGGCAGCGTGTGGATCACAACATTAGAAAGCTGCCGGCAACAAGAAGGAGAACGAAGAGACGAAAACGAGGGCAGATTAATTCATAATATAGGACATTTTACCGTAGATTCCAGTGATCCCGCTTCAATTGAGGCTTACCAACAAACAGGCATTTTCACGGCTCAACCTGGAATTACCGACGTCTCATTTTCCAATGTTACATTCGACGGGGGCATAAGTAATGCTTACATTCTCTGTCTTACTGAGCACTATCGACCTGATTTTATGGAAGCTGGGTTCGGACGATTTTGTATTCGGGTTCGAAATCCAATGCAAGTATTTTTGCGGATTACTAGAAGAATGGCGATGATTCACGAGGTTCGAGATGCAATAATCGGTAGAGTTAGATATGAAGGACGAGAGGTCACGGATTACGAAACACGGAACGTTCCTCCGCCATTGCTTAAACCTATAGATGGCTATACCCACCAGCAAGAAATTCGCATGGTTTGGATAGTTGGCCGTCAAAGCTATCCGCTAAAGCCATTTCCTCTTGAATGTCCAGAAGCAGCAACCTATTTCCAAGAAGTACCGACCGCATACTCTTCCACACCGCCTTTTATGCGTCGGCCGTGAAGGGCGGCAAATAAAAGAAGATAACTTCTGCTTGCTAACGTCCCTCTTTCGACGGCTTGAATTTACTAATCACAATTTACAATTTACAATTAGCCATTAGCGATTACGCATGAGTTATCAGGTTATAGCCCGAAAATGGCGGCCGCAGACCTTTGAGGAGGTGACGGGCCAGGAGATCATTACGCAGACGCTGCGTAATGCGCTCGAATTTGACCGATTACATCACGCTTATTTATTTTCGGGGGCTCGCGGCGTTGGTAAAACGACCACGGCCCGCATTCTCGCTAAGGCCCTCAATTGCCATAAAACGACTGACAAGCCAAATCTGACGCCGTGTTTGCTGGACGACCCGACGGCCTGCCCATCGTGCATCGAGATTGCGGAGAGCCGTTCGATCGATGTGCTGGAGATCGACGCGGCTTCGCACACCGGTATCGATGACGTTCGCGAGACGATCATTGAAAATATCAATTTCAACCCGACGCGCGACCGCTATCGCGTCTTTATCATCGACGAGGTACACCAGCTTTCAAAACCGGCGTTCAATGCCCTGCTCAAGACGCTCGAAGAGCCGCCCGAAAACGTCGTTTTTATAATGGCGACGACCGAATTGCACAAGGTGCCGGACACGATATTGTCACGGTGTCAGGAGTTTGAGTTTCGCACCATTCCGCTGCAAAAGATATTTGACCGGCTAAAGCTGATCGCGGGCGCCGAAAAGATCAATATCGACGATGAAGCCCTGCGCGAGCTTGCCCGCTCAGGCACTGGCTCGATGCGTGACGCGCAAAGTAATTTTGATCAGGTAAT
>JAYUDV010000315.1:0-1185 GCA_043739565.1 Chloracidobacterium sp. | reverse complement strand
CAAATCTTTTCGCATCCACAACCGGCACGGACAGTGACTGGATCGTCAAACTGATCGACGTCTATCCGGAAAACTATACGGCTGACCCAACGATGAGCGGTTATGAACTGATGATCGCAGGCGATGTTCTGCGCGGGCGTTATCGAAATAGCCTTGAGAAGCCTGAGGCGATACCGGCAAATTCAGTACTTAAGTACCAGATCGGATACCCTGCAAACGACCATGTTTTTCAGAAAGGACACCGGATCATGGTGCAGGTGCAGAGCAGTTGGTTCCCGGTCATTGACCGCAATCCGCAGAAATTTGTGCCGAACATTTTCAAGGCCCAGGCGTCGGATTTTCAGACGGCGACTCAACGGATCTACCGTTCCGGCAAACAGGCGTCGTATATCGCGATGCCGGTTTTGGAATCAGCAAAGAAGTAAAAAGACATGATTGTGTTCCAGATAAGCCGTCGAAGACGGCAGCATATTTTTACCCCATGGTGCAAACCGTGGAAACAAGAATCAAGGATTTTAAGCCATTGAAAATGGCGGCCCAAAACTGACATGTCGCGGTTTTCAAACGCGCTTGAAATTTCGACGGAATCCGAGTCCACGGTTTCCACCGAGTGCTGCAAATATAGAGTCGGTTTCACCGACTCAGTCTGACTTTTTTAACTCGAAGTGATGTTAAAATGAATAATTTCAAACAACAAGATTTACGATTGCGATTTTTAATTATCTATGGATGGATAATTTTAAGCGTTTTCGCCGCTGCCGCATTCGGGCAAAATATTGACGTAAAAAAACTTGCAGATGAACTCGATCCCGATATTCGTCAGGCGATGATCGAAGGGAAAATCCCTTCGGCGTCGATTGCGTTGGTCTCGGGTGACAAAGTGATCTGGGCCGGGGCCTACGGTGAATCGAATCTTTGGGCCCGAACTCCGGCTACACCGCAGACGATCTATCTAATAGGTTCGACGTTCAAGGCAATGTCCACGGTCGCGTTGCTTCAGTTAATGGAGCAAGGCAAATTCAAACTCGATGATCCGGTAAGCAAATATCTCGATTTCAAGATCCAAGGCGACGATCCGAAAAATCCTGTAACATTTCGCCATCTTTTGACACACACTTCGGGTGTGGAAGGAGATTTCGGAGCAGTTTCGCTTTGGAGCAACGAAGATGTGATGAAACTCGACGA
>JAYUDV010000314.1:0-8975 GCA_043739565.1 Chloracidobacterium sp. | reverse complement strand
GAAATTTGCCTACGTTTGGCGTGCCGAGGTCATAATCCTGCTCCGCCATCGGAGTCGGAATGTCATTATGGCCGTCAATGACAATTGCCTTTCGATGGATATTGAGCGCCCGTTGCCACAGTTGCGGATCGGCGTCCCGTGGCATCGTCTGGGCGAGTGCCGCAAGGTTAAATGACAGGAGAAGAAAAAACGCGATGACTTTTTTCATATTTTTGAATGGAAATGCTGTTTTGCGAATATTTTAGCTTGTTTTATAGAAATGGGGAAACGTAACTAAGCGACCCAAAAAACAAATATTAATAATTTCGACCCACGCGAAAAAACATAGCATCTATGCCGCTGGAAATGGTAGCATGAATAAGCGTTAAAAGAAGTTTAACGCATCTGCGTCCTCTTTCTTCAGGGAAATTCACCCCGACCGATATGTTTTAACCCGTTTGTCTAGAACATTTCCAAGCGTTTCGACTCCTGCTTCTGAATTATCTCCACGCAGTTGTCCAAGATCACCGATCATGGCAAAAAAATCCCCCATAACTAAGAATGAAAGCGCTGCGGCAAAAACCGCGGAGAGCCCGCCAATAGCTGAGTGCACGTTTCAGAGCTTTATCGAGAATCTCCCGGTAATGTTTTACGCCGTTGAGCCGATATCTCCGCATACACCGATCTATATCAGCCCCACGTTTGAAAAATTTGGTTATCCGCTGGAGATGTGGATGACGGATAGCGATATTTGGGATCGCGTCATCCATCCGGACGACCGTGGCGAGGTACTCACAAATACCCGTGCGGCGATGCGAGAGGGTGAAAGCATTGATTTTGAGTATCGCGTTATTTGTAATAACGGTGAGGTAATATGGGTGCGAGACCGCAGTTGTTTTATCAAAAGCAAAGACGGCGAGCTCCTTTGTTGGCAGGGCGTCATCCTCGATATAACCGAGCGACGCCTCGCGGAGCAGGAATTGCAAAAGCGAGAAAAGCTCTATCGGACCTTAGCCCGAACCATTCCGAAAACCGCCGTTTTACTCTTTGACCACGATTATCGATATACACTCGCCGATGGTGAGCAATTAAACGGTCACAACTGGTCGCAGGAAATGTTCGAAGACCGGACATTGTGGGAAGTTTTTCCGCCGGAGATCTCGGCCGAATGGTCCGGTTATTATGAACGAGCTTTGAGCGGTGAACACGTCACTCTCGATATGGACAGTGACGAGGGCGCATTTCAAATCAGCGTCCTGCCCGTCCGTGATGAAAAAGGTGTTATCTTCGCCGGAATGGTGATGTGGCAGGACATAACCGAACGAAAGCGAACCGACGACGCGCTCAAAGAAAGCGAAGCGAGATATCGCCAACTTTTTGAAAATGCGAACGACGTCATCTATGTTCACGACCTTGACGGTAATTATATCTCGATAAATCAGGCTGCGGAGCGTGTTTTTGGTTATTCCAGAGCGGAGGCCCTGACGATGAACATGACGGAGATCGCCGCACCGGAACATCAAAAACTGGTCAAGCGAAACCTTTCGAAAAAGATAGTTGGAGCAATAGGCCAAACAGTTTACGAAGTCGAGTGCATCCGGAAAGACGGTACGCGAATCGCTCTCGAAGTTAATAGCAGCCTTATTTCGAAGGACGGCGTCGCGGTCGCTGTTCAGGGAATCGCCCGCGATATTACGGAACGAAAGCGCGCCGAAGAAAAAAGCCGAAAGAACGAAGAGCGATATAAAGACCTTTTCGAAAATGCAACCGATTTAATATATACCCACGATCTCAACGGTTTTTTCACATCGCTTAATCGTGCCGGCGAGCTGATCACGGGCTATACACGTGAAGAAGCCCTGCACATGAATATTTCGCAGATCGTCGCACCCGAATATCTCGAGGGCGCCCGGACAATGACCGCCCGCAAGGTCGACGATGAACGGCCAGCTACTTACGAGCTCGAGATCATTGCCAGGGATGGCAGCCGCGTACCGCTCGATCTCAGTACACGGCTGATTGTCAATAACGGTATGCCGGTCGGCGTACAGGGCATTGCCCGAGACATCAGCGAACGCCGTAGGGCTGAGATCTCGCTGCGCAGCACACTATCCCTATTCGAAACAACATTTGAGTCCACAGCCGACGGTATCGTCGTGATGAGCCTCGACCGGCAAATCGTGACGTGCAATAAAAAGTTCATCGAGATGTGGAATGTAGACAGCAAAACTATCGAGAACAAGGACGGGGCGGCGCTTGTCAGCCTGGTCGCCAGTCATCTTAAAAATCCCGATGAATTCCTGAGAAAATTGTCTGACACCTACAAGTCACCGGAAGCTACGGTCACCGAAATGCTTGAACTAAAGGACGGCCGCATATTCGAGCGCTACTCACAACCTCAGTATCTCGAGGGCATTCCAATCGGGCGGGTCGCAAGTTTCCGCGACATTACCGAACGAAGCCAAGCCGAAGAAAAGCTGCGGTATTACGCCCTTCACGACACGCTCACCGATCTACCCAACCGCGTCTCGTTTATGAATCACCTGAAGCAGGCGGTGGAGCGTGCAAAAGGTAATAGCTACTCAAAATTTGCCGTACTCTTCCTCGATCTGGATCGGTTTAAGGTGATAAACGACAGTCTCGGTCACGCGGTGGGTGACAAATTATTGGTCGCGATCTCGGAGAGGTTGACGTCATGCGTCCGCCCTGGCGATGTCGTCGCGCGCTTAGGCGGTGACGAATTTACAATACTTCTTAACCGAAGCGGCGAGACGGGCGAGGTGGCGAACGTCGCCGAACGGCTTCAGGCAAAAATCTCCGAACCATTTAAAATCGATAATTACGAGGTCTTTACGACCGCGAGTATCGGGATCGTCGTCTCAAGCAATGTTCCGCGACAGGCCGAAGATTTTCTGCGTGACGCTGATGCCGCGATGTACCGTGCCAAGGAGTCGGGCAAAGCTCGTTACGAAATATTTGACCGCGAAATGCACGTCCGCAACATGAATCTTTTGCAGGTCGAAACCGATCTTCGCCACGCGGTCGACCGAGATGAGTTTGAGGTGCATTATCAGCCGATCGTAGATCTGGCGACCGGACGTGTGCAGGAATTTGAGGCGTTGATCCGCTGGCGGCATCCAAAGCACGGCCTGATCGCACCCAACGAATTTGTTGCGGTCGCCGAGGAAACCGGTCTCATCATTCCTATCGGCAAATGGATCCTCGAAGAATCGTGCCGCCAGACCGCCGAGTGGCAGCAGCGTTATTCATTCCCGCTCTCGATCAGCGTCAATCTGTCCGCAAAACAATTGATGCACCCGACGCTCACGGCGCAGGTAAAGGATGTATTATTCGCGACAGGGCTGGATGCCAGTCAACTAAAACTTGAGGTCACGGAAACCACGGTCATGGAGCACAGCGAAAAATCGCTTAAGGTCCTCTCCGAACTCGACGAGCTAGGCGTCGCCCTCTCGACCGACGATTTCGGAACGGGCTATTCGAGCCTCAGCTATCTACAACGATTCCCCTTTGAACGGCTCAAGATCGATCGATCGTTCATTAAGATAATGGCAGACGACGAAAAGAGTGGCGCGATCGTAAAAACGATCCTGATGCTTGGCGAAAATCTGAATATCGAGGTCGTTGCCGAAGGCATTGAAACAATGGAGCAACTCGATCTATTGCGTTCTCTCGGCTGCCAATCGGGCCAGGGATACCTCTTTTCACGCCCGGTTGACGCAGATTCCGCCGAAGAATTCCTGCGTCAGGGCGCCGATCTCTCGGGCTTTGACCCGAATCTTGATTTTGGCAACGCCAGCCCGATGATCGAAGTTCCAGATATTCAATAAAGAATTTCTGTCGTCCGAAAAATCTGAACCACTATATGTGAATGAGCGATCTTTATTTTGGGTTAAGCCGCTCGATGTGTGGAGCGACAACTTTTATAGAGTTTCTAAATTATGGACTTATGAGAGTTTTAAGGATGTCCTTAATTTCTTTTTGTATTACCTTTTTGTTTTCCAAAAGAAAAGCCGCTAAGTCAAAACCAACGACTTTTTTGAAGAAGGCATAAGTACATTCGGTTTGATTATCATTCATCTGTCCCGACAAGACCAGGATTTGATCGTTGGCATATCGTTTGCTGACCGTGTTATTGATCTGATTACTCAATATCATGACAACGGGGAGATAGCCATCGTTATAAGCTCTGATAGCGTTTCTTAAGTCAGCATTTTGTCGTTTTGAATCAGCACTTTTATAGCCCTGTCTTACTTCAAAAACGGCACCGTGTAAGTTCCCGACAACTTCATCCGAAAGATTGAGTTTTTTGCCTACAGCTGAAAGCCATGATTCTATTTGATCCGACCATTTTTTTGTAGTTCCGAGTCTCAGGTCAATCCTTGCGTCAAGGCTGAGTTTTGCGTTCTTTCCGTTATCTTTCGTGTATTTATACGACCAGGTAACTTCATTACTGTCGAGACCAAATTTGTCAATCAGAATCTCTCGAACCAGCCGCTCACAGCCAATACCCAATTGGCGATAAAAAGATGTGATACCCCCATTCGCCTTGTGGGCAGCGTAGACTTCATCCGAATCAAGTCCAATCCACGAGTATAATGGGTCGGCACCGTACATCTCCCGGAAATCCGGTAAGCTAACGCCATTGCGATTCGATGTACCAAATTTCGGTTTGTACTTTTTGCACACTTGAAGGGGTGTCGTGAAGATTTTTACATATTTGTGCATTTAGCTTATATTCCATTGACCCTCATAAACTCCGCGATTTGGCGCATAACAGCATGTCCAATAATAGGTGGAACCGCGTTTCCGATCTCCATAAAATTCTTGCTTGTTGCGTGCGGGAATACGAATTCATCGGGAAAAGATTGAAGACGGGCAGTTTCCCTAACCGTAAGCCTACGTTCTAATTCGTAATGAAAATGAACACGAGCTTTTGGATTCGCCCGAACTGCGTATCCAAGGGCGCCGCGTCTAGACGTTTGGTCTCCTTGTCCCGCCCCCGCCGTTGCTTTTGTTGCCACAAAATACTGGCTCTGATTCGGAATTGCCTCGTCTGAGATAGTTTCTAGGTCGCGGATTGCGTGATCGATGAAAACCGGATTGAAAACATGAGTAGGATTAGGTTGGATCGGTGGAGGTAAAATCCCGATCGACGTCTCGTATCCTACCAAGAATATCCTTGTCCGGCTTTGTGGAAGCCCATAATCAGGGCAATAAACTTGCCACACCGTGAACTCATAGCCACAGCCTCGAAATTCTCTGAGAACTTCCTCTGCAATTGCCCCGTTATGCAAAGTTAGGAAAAACGGAACATTCTCGGCGATCACAACTTTAGGCTTGTGTTCAGCCATATATCTAGCCATGACCTTGTACAATCTACCCCGATCACCGGCGAGTCCGGTTTTGGGGCCGCACGAGGAAAAATCCTGACATGGGAAGCCGCCGATGAGGATGTCAGCAGACGGAAAACACTCTTTTGGCATTTCAGTCAAATCGACGCATTCGATATTTCTGCCGATATTCAATCTATAGGTTTCACATGCCTTGTCGTCATTATCATATGCAGCTATTACCTCAAATGGAAGCTTTTCATAATACTCACCAAGAAACTTAAATCCGCCTTCAGCTCCAAGATCGAATCCGCCACATCCAGAAAACATACTAACGACAGACCACGATTTCTGGTACGTCTTATCGTGTAACCGTCGTTGGATTACGCCGGAATTAGAATTATGCCCGACTTCAAATAAAGGCAAATTTCGGAGAGCCTTTCGTTTTGGTAGACCGGATTTGGGACGCACTTATAAACTCCTTATTACTCCTCAGTAGATACTTAGATTAACCATAAAAGAACGCAAACAACAACTCCCTTGTCCCGGCCACCTTGGTCTGTCATTTTGAGGCCCTTGGTTTGGCATTTTTGACGTATTTATCAAACCACTGAACCATTTCATAAAGAACGTGTTCGGTGGATTCTTTCGCGGCATAACCATGAGCCTCAAGCGGGAGCATTACCAGACGTGCTGTTCCGCCTAGGCCGCTCATCGCCGCAAAAAGCCGCTCCGATTGTATTGGGAATGTGCCTTGGTTGCTGTCTGCCTCGCCGTGGATCATCAACAGCGGATCCTTGATCTTGTCGGCGTAAAAAAATGGCGAAACATTTTCGTACAACTCGGGAGCTTCCCAGAGGTTGCGCCTTTCGGATTGGAATCCGAATGGTGTCAGGGTCCGGTTATATGCTCCGCTGCGAGCAATACCGGCACGGAACATTCTGGAGTGAGCAAGCAGATTTCCGGTCATAAACGCACCGTAGCTGTGCCCGCCGACGCCGACGCGGTCGCGATCGGTGACACCCATTTCGACGGCCTTATCGATCGCCGCCTGAGAAGCATCGACGATCTGTTTGACGAACGTATCATTGACCGTCAACGGATCGCCGACGATCGGCATCGTCGTATTATCGAGAACGGCGTAACCCTCTAGCAGAAAAAATAGGTGCGAATAACCGCCGATCTGCGTAAACCGGCTTGTCGAACCGGAAACCTGACCAGCGGTCGAATTGTCAGTAAACTCAAGTGGATAAGCCCAGACGACCGTCGGCAGCCGAGTTCCCTGTTTGTATCCGGGCGGCAGATAAAGCGTGAACGAGAGATCAACGCCGTCAGCGCGTTTGTACCTGACGAGTTGCTTTGTGATGCCGCGAAGCTGTGGCGCCGGATCTTTGAACTCAGTTAGCGGTCGATAAGCCATCGCGGTGCATATTTTTCCCGCCGGACAAACCTGCCGAAGATACAAATTTGGCGGCTCGGTTGGCGATTCCTTGCGTGTGATAAACTGCCCGCTCGCGTCGTCTACCATCGCCACAAATGACTCGTATTCCTCTTTATTAGAACGAAATATCTCATTAGTTTGCAGCGTTTTAAGATTCATCCGCCGCAGAAACGGCCGGTCGCCATCGGGTGAGGCACCGGTGCCGGTCAAAAATATCTCATCGCCCTTCTGTCGGATGACCGTGTTGCCGTTTGGCAGGACTCTTATAACGGGTACGCCAATGTCGTTATAACGGTCGTTGGTGTTCCGTTCATTGACAAGCTGCACTGATGACGGGCTTCGATAGTCCGTCTTGAAGACACGGACATGTTGGTTGTCACGATTGTAATCGTCAAACATCATTAACCCGCCTTTCTCACCAAATATTCTGCGAAAATATCTCTGCTCGAGTTTTACGACTTCAGTCGGCTCTGTTGAGAACGGAGCATCGAGTTTCACTAACTTGTCACGCGGCGTGACTTTCTTTCGCGGGTCGCCACCGTCGAGAGCCTCGACCCACATAAGCGTCGCGGGTTCGGTCGGTATCCAACCGGAACTGCGTGGACCTGTCGGAACGCCCTGCACCGGAAGATTATCCTGAAGCGGCAAATTCGCGATCGAGCGTACCTCTTTGCCGTTAATATCCCACACTTCCAGCGTTTTCGGGAAACGATTATACGGATATTGGTACGAATACGGCCGCTGGATTCGCGAAATGCGTATGTATTTGTCGTCGGGTGAAAAATCTACGGCATCGTAGATCGCCGGCGCACCGATGTAGCGAACCTTTCCGCTCGTTTCGATGAGTGCTATCTGCGATGAGCAGTAATAATCGAATAATCGCTCGTCATTCGGACTCTTGAGCAGATCCTCAAAGGTCTGCACCGCTCCAGTCCTACCGGAAGTTTCCTGAATATTTGGCTCGGTCGGCGTCAGGTTTTGATATGCTGGGGCGGGCCCGCGTTTCACCGGGACGAGCATTGCCGAGATCGTGTCCGAATCTTCCCAGCCAAAACCGCCCATTGTCGTATTGAGATAAACGCCCTTTATTTTCGATGCTTTGCCCGACGCGGTGTCAACCACCCAAAGCTCGATGCCCATGGGCGTAATATTGCCCGCAGCGATGTGTTTGCCGTCCGGCGACCATTGCGGCGTGAGTATCTGTGCACCCGGCGGGAGAACAACTGCGGTCTCTTTTCCATCCGAGACATTTTTTAGCCTGAGACTCACTGAATACGACTGGCGATGCTGGCCATTCGTGTTTGGATTAATGCGAAGCCCGGCGATCCGCAGCATCGGCTGCGCTAATTCGGAGATCGGCGGATAACGAAGCGGTTCGAGCAACGCGATCCTGTCATGAGTGGGTGAAACGATGGAGGTCGGAATCGCCGGAGCATTCAAAACGTCCATTATCTCTTTCGGCGGCTGTTTATAGCTGCCTTGCGCCGAAGCCGAAATGCAAAACGCCGCAACCACGGCCAATACGAACAACAAACGACTTGCGAGCTTTTTCATATTTCCTCTTTTGTTTATTTGATTGAGATCTTTAACGTGTAATTCGAAACCGCACCTTTTCGACGCGCCGCCGAACGCATCATCAGAACGCGAATGATGTAATCGCCCGAATCAGAAAGTTTGCCGCGATATCCGTTCGTTTCTGCCGCCTCTTCCAGATTGCTGCCATCCGGGATAAAGATCGTGAATACCGTCGACGAATTTGACGCGTCGATCGATACATTCATCGATTGTCCGCCGGACGCACCAACGACGTAGTCGTGATAGGCGTAGCCGCGAACCTTTCCTTTGACCGCCGTGCCGTGAGTTCCGGCAGGAAACCTGACGCGGGTTTTTGTCTGTGCCGAAACATCAACAGACATCAGCAGAAAACACGCGGAAACGGCCAAAAATAGAGCTAACTTTTTCATTTTTTTACTCCTCTTAAACCATCAATAATTTTTCCCGCAATCATCGGGATCGCTTCTTTTTCCGTTGCGTGGTTCTCGGTAAATACGACCAACACAAATTTCAGGCCATCTGCTGTCTCGACATAGGCCGCGTCGTGCCTCGCCTTGCTTGTCCAACCGGCTTTCGACCACAACTTTGCGTCCGTCATTTTTCTATCTATCAATATTTTTCCGGTAAAATCGTGAGCCTGATCGTCCGCC
>JAYUDV010000313.1:0-8978 GCA_043739565.1 Chloracidobacterium sp. | reverse complement strand
GAGCGGGCCTTTACCTACATGGGCCTTGAGCCGTCGCAAAAGATCGACGAGATCAGTATCGATGTCGCATTTATCGGTTCGTGTACGAATTCGCGGATCGAAGACCTTCGCGAAGCCGCCCGCGTCGCCCGCGGCTATCACGTCAGCAGCAGCGTAAAGGCGTTGATCGTCCCAGGTTCGATGCAGATCAAAAAACAAGCTGAGGATGAGGGTTTGGCGCGAATCTTTGTCGATGCCGGTTTCGAATGGCGCGACGCCGGATGCTCGATGTGCCTCGCGATGAATGACGACATCCTCGCCGACGGCGAACGCTGCGCCTCGACAAGCAACCGTAATTTCGAAGGCCGTCAGGGCCGTGGCGGACGAACGCACCTCGTCTCACCAATGATGGCCGCAGCCGCCGCGATCACCGGACATTTTGTCGATGTGCGTAACTGGAAATTTAACGATTAACGACTAATGGATAAATTCACGAAACATACCGGTTCGACCGTCCCGCTAATGCGGGAGAACATCGACACCGACCAGATCATCCCGAAGCAGTTCTTAAAGCGGATAGAACGAAGTGGTTACGGCGAATTCTTGTTCTACGACTGGCGCTTTGCGGCCGACGGCACGCCAAATCCTGATTTCGTCCTCAACGATCCGCGTTATGCGACTGCATCGATATTAATTGCAGGAGCAAATTTTGCGTGCGGCTCGTCGCGCGAACACGCGCCGTGGAGCCTGTCGGATCATGGATTTCGCGTCATTATCGCTCCGAGCTTTGCCGATATTTTTTACAATAACAGTGTAAAAAACGGCCTGCTGCCGATCACGCTCGATGCAACGGACGTCGCTTATCTCGGCGAAATCGCGACCGCCGACCCGAATCACACGCTCACCATCGACCTCGAAACCTGCTCCGTCACCGACGGCCATACCTTTACGCGTAAATTCCAAATAGACGAATTTCGCCGTCAATGTCTGCTCAACGGGCTCGACGACATCAGCCTGACGCTTCAACACGAAGCCGATATCACCGCCTACGAAACTCGCCTGTCAAACACCGGACGCTTTGTACTTGCGTAGTCAAAAACCACCTATTTGCAAATTAATTATCCGCAAGTTACGATAATTGCTCGTTATTACGACGGGCTGAATTAGCCGTTCCTTGCGAAAATACGCTAATATCAATTGACGATAACTATCTGTCTTTCAGAGATCAATATGGGCTTTTCGACCACGGCAATCCACGCAGGCAACGAACCGGACATTGCCACGGGAGCCGTCAGCGTTCCGATCTATCAGACATCAACCTACAAACAGGAAGCTCTCGGCAAGCCGACCGGCGGCTACGAATACGCACGCACGCAAAACCCGACGCGCAGTGCGCTCGAAAAAAACATCGCGGCGCTTGAGGGTGCCCGGTTCGGATTTGCCTTTGCCTCGGGAATGTCAGCCATCGACGCCGCACTCAAGCTGGTCAAAGGCGGCGATCACGTGATTCTCGGCGACAATACCTACGGCGGCACGTTTCGCTTGTTCAATCGCATTTTGACCGATTACGGAATCGAATTTGACCTCGCGGACACTTCCGACATCTCAAATCTTGAGAGATCGTTCAAACCGAATACGAAAATGGTCTTTGTCGAGACGCCGACAAACCCGATAATGACGATCACCGATCTTAAAGCCGTCTCCGACATGGCCCATGCAAACGGTGCCAAGGTAATTTGCGACAACACGTTTATGTCGCCATATTTTCAGCGGCCGATCGAGTTCGGCATCGATATAGTCGTCCATTCGACGACAAAATATTTAAACGGCCACTCCGACAGCGTTGGCGGATTTGTCGCTCTCAATGACGAAAAAGACGCCGAATGGATCGGTTTCATCCAGAACGGGATTGGTGCTATCCTTTCTCCATTCGATTCGTTTCTTGTGCTGCGAGGCACGAAAACGCTTGCCGTGCGAATGGAAGCGCACGATAAGAACGGCCGCATTGTTGCGAATTTTCTTGCCGAGCACCCCGGCGTGCAAAAAGTGTATTACCCGGGACTCTGTTCGCACCCGCAGCATGAGCTGGCAAAACGCCAGCAGAGTGGTTTTGGCGGCATGGTAGCTTTCGAAACCGGCTCGCTCGAAAACGCCAGAAAGGTTCTGGAATCCGTCAAGCTATGCACGCTCGGCGAAAGCCTCGGCGGCGTCGAAAGCCTGATCTCGCATCCGGCAACGATGACGCACGCATCCGTGCCGGTGGAGACACGTGATAAACTTGGCATTACAGACGGACTTGTCCGGATCTCGGTCGGTATTGAAGATGTAGAGGATATTATTGAAGACCTCGATCAGGCATTGACTTAGCTCAAAGTTTCAAGTTCAAAGTTCCAAGTTATGTGCGTTTCGTGTTAATTTGGTTTTAGCTTTGAGCTTTGAACTTTGAACCTTGAACTCGAAACTTACGAAATTATGTTCACTGTTGAGACACATGCCGCCTCGCATATAGGCCGCGTACGAAAGGGCAACGAGGATAATTATCTTCTGCTCAACATATCGGACGAAAAAGCCTGGACGAGTTCGCAGGAGGACGGTGAATTCGTCATCGAGACGCAAGCCTTTCAGATCGATGACAACGGCGTTGTCATGGCCGTCTCAGACGGCATGGGCGGAGCCCTCGCTGGCGAGGTCGCAAGCACAATGGCCGTCGAAACCGTCAGCGAAAAATTGCTTGGTGCGGACACCGACGACACGCTTACACCCGAGGCGAACGATCATCATCTGATCAGCCGCCTCCACGAGGCTACAGTTTTTGCAAATCAATTGATTCACCAGCAGGGTCGTTCCGACCCGCAATTTCAAGGGATGGGAGCAACGTTTACCGGCATCGGCGTCACGCCGGCCGCAGCCGATATTATTCAGGTCGGCGACAGCCGTGCATATCTCGTCCGCAACGAAAAGATATATCAGATCACCAAAGACCAGTCGCTTGTCCAACAGCTAATCGACGCCCAACAGATCTCAGCCGAGGAAGCCGAAACGCACACCCTCAAAAACGTCATCTTACAGGCGCTCGGCGCACAGAACGAGATATATCCCGTTTCCGTTCGTATCGCGCCGTGTAAAGGTGATGTGTTTTTGATCTGCAGCGATGGCCTTTCTAATAAAGTGAGCGCCGCGGAGATGCAGCAGATCGTAGTGGATAATCTTGATGCGCTTCAAACTGCGTGCGCTGAGCTAATAAAGCTAGCCAACAATAACGGCGGCGAGGACAATATTACCGTCATCTTATCCAAATTCACCGGCGACAGTCTCGCCGAGCCGGAAGGCGACGAAGTAAAGCTCGAGATGATCGACCTCGGCGGCATCCACGACACAGCCGATCAAGACCCGGATGGGGAAGATACGGCGGAAATCCCTTAACAGTTAAAAACCAAAAGTTAATAACTTATAGTGTCAGAAGTTTTAAACTTTTCACTTTTAGTTTTTCACTTTTCACTCATTGCGCCATTCGGGTAACTCGTTTGTCACGGACCGGACGTAGATCGACGAGCCTTTCACCTCGACAACCTCGACCTTTTCGCCCTCGACTAATTTGGTATCGCCGTCGATCGGATAAGCCGTCCAGATCGATCCAAAAACCTTTACCGCTCCTTCCTGCAACGCGCCTTTGCTTGCCGACGTCACCGTGCCGACTTTGCCCGGCAGCGAATCGACGCCGGACTTCATCATGTTGCCGACGCCGTGCGGTAGATATTTGGCAAAGATCGTCCGCGACATCGCCGTGAGGGCGATCGATACGACCGCAAACGTCATGAACTGCAATCCCAGCCCGAGTCCGAGATACCCGGCAACCGCCGCCGCCAGCGCTCCGATCCCAAACCAAAACAGCACGAACCCAAGCGTAAAGATCTCAGCGATTATCAAAACCACGCCCAAAATCAGCCAAAGAATCCAGCCAGTCTGATCCATAAGATTAGATACACTCAAGCGCCCCGCGCGCACCGATTTCAATATACACGAATCTCCACAGCAAGTCTTAATTCGAATTGCTACCGCCCTCTGCTTTCTGCTTACTGCCCACTGCCTACTGCCCACTCCCACTCCCCACTGCCCACCGGTCACCGACAACTGACAACCGACCTATTCCGTGTTAATCTCTTAAATCGTGCTGGGGTGGCGGAATTGGTAGACGCCCAGGACTTAAAATCCTGTGCCCTTAGGGGCGTACGGGTTCGATTCCCGTCCCCAGTACCAAATGACCAAATAGACGTGGGGTGAAGGATGACTATTCTTCACCCCCTCGTTTCTTCGGTACGCTACTTGCGAATGATATGGTCGGAGGACGTGTCTTATGAAATATTCGATCATTTTATCGTTAATGGTGTTTACCGGTTTTTTTGTCCAGTCGGCGAATTCGCAGAATAGGAATGTGTTGGCTGCGGCCGAACGGATCACGGGCGACCGGTTTACTTTCACAACCCGAACTCCGAGAGGCGCATCTGTCTATGCCGTATCACGACCTTCTTCGACAGTTTTGATCGCTATCGACAAAGGCCTCACCGATTTGTTTGCCGTCGCACGGAAAAACGGCTATCGAAACCGCTTGAATTACAACGATTACTCGATTTATATCGGTAAAGCGGATCGGATCAAAGACAGCCAGGGACAGTATTCGCCAGATATTGCGGTCGGAGCGGCGCAGTATGCGGGTTCGGTCTACGATCAGGGCGGCTATATCTACGCGGCGGGAATGGTAATCGCCAATGATCCGTGCTCATTCGTCATCGCGGAGCATACGAAAAGTTTCGAACGCATCTCAAACGTTGTCCGTTATGAGGGCGAACATCTTGTGCTCTATCACAATGACCGGCGTCGATACGCAGCCACAGCCGATCACAGCAAAGGCGGCGGACATCCTATACTTCAGTAGGCAGTAGGCGGTTTGTGGTTAAAAATTTTAGTGCTCACTGGCTTCAGCTTACCACCAATCGGCCGAGCACGCCTGATATGGTGCATTGACTCTCCGATTCGGTAATAAAAGTTAACCGGGACGATACAACTTTCCGATGAGAAATGCCTTCAAATATAGGCATTTCTTTTTTTTGGCGGATTTTTTCGTGTTGGCACAAGCATTGCTTTATTGCTTCGCGGGCGGACAGTCGCCGGGCGGAGCCGGAGGTTGCGAATGAGTTTCAAAACGGCATTCGTCCAGTTAATAGCTGTTTCGCTTTTGATCTTTGCAAATTCATTTTCGTCCACGGCTCAGTCCGATTCGATCTATCACCTGCCTGTCGGAACTCGCATACGCCTCAAAATGGACGTTGAGCTGAGTTCGGGTGTAGCAAGCGTAAATGACACCTTTACGGTTGCCGTGGCAAAACCCGTAATGATTCGCGGCGTCATTGCTTTGCCGGTCGGGACCATTATCGAGGGCTACGTGGCAAGTGTTACAAAGGCGGCTGCCGGTGGCCGGAATGGCGAGCTCGATCCGCTGTTTGACTACTTAAAGTTCGCTAACACGCCGCCGCTAAAGATCGACGCCGTGCTGGTTAACAAGCTCGAAAGCCGAGCTTCCCCGGTCGTAAACGTCCTCAGCATCATCGGCGGAACGGTCATCGGAGCGGTTATCGGAGCGGTTTCGAAAACCGATCACGGGGCCGCAATCGGAGCGGGCATCGGCGCTGCGGCTGGTACGAGTATCGCATTTCTGAGGAAAGGCAAAGACGTGCGGATAGAGAAGGACAAAGAATTTGAGATCGAATTAAAACACGAAGTTTTGCTTCCCGTTTTGGATTATTGAAAATTTTTACAGGTTTGGTCGTTGGCGAGATCCAATCGGCCATACACGAAAAAGCCCGATGCGAAGGGGAGAGCGCATCGGGCTTTTTCTCGTTTAAAGGTGAATTCTGTGATAGATTAGAAACTATGAAAATTGAAACAAATCTTGAACCTAATTGGAATAGGTTATCTGAAGCTCAGAAAAATCAGATTGAAAGCGACATATCTAATTACAAACAAAAAGGCGAATATCGTGAAAGATTAAAAATTCCTTTTCCGCCTGATGCAGGAAACGGTTTGTTGGTTGATACAAATGGTATGCAGGCCGGTTTGGCATTTTGGGAAAAGTTCGAAACACAAGACGGTATAGACTACAAACTTTATGACATTCAGTAACGAAAATTAAGACGTTGTTTCAGTTTATTTTTTTGCTTGCCTCGCCATTCTTACCATATCGCGTATCTCGGCCGACACCGTCGGGACGTGGAACGGAATACCATCCTTGATCGTCCATTCGATGCCGCCGGTTTTCGAGACCTTGCCATCGCGGATCTCCTCGATGCCGGTGGGATAAAGCACCTTGAGATTTTCGAGCGGGTTGCCATTGACGACTATCAGATCGGCTTTGAAACCGACGCGCACCCGGCCGAGACTTCCCTCTTGCCCGAGAATCTTTGCATTGTTAACCGTAGCGTGTTGAATTACTTTTAGCGGCTGAAAACCCGCTTCCTGCTGGAGTTCAAGTTCGCGCAACAACCCAAAGCCATACATTTGGTATATAAATCCGGCATCGTCACCAACTCCGACCGTGCCGCCGCGCCTTTCAAATTCAACGACAGCCCGCATCCATATACGATAATTTTCCTTCCAGTAAGCCTCGTCCGTCGAGGTCCAGCCGATAAAGTATGAGCCGTGATTAGCGGGATTTGGTTTGAAATATTCCTCCAAAACCGGATGCAGGTAATCGGCAAATGCCGGATTCGTCTGCGCCCGCTGTAGATCACGAGACGCCTCGTAAATGTCGAAAGTCGGATTCCACGCAACGTTTGCCTCGACCATGCCGTCGAGTACTTTCATCAGGCGGTCCCAATTCGCCTCCCGCCACAGCCGTCCGGCATAGCGAAAGCGGTCGACCTCATTACTGTAATTATAATTTGCCGGAAAATTCTGCCTCCCGCTCTCGATTGCCGCGTCGGGAATTCCGTACCAATGCTCGATACTCGTAGTGCCAAACTTGATGTCATCCCAGGCGTTCGTTTCCTCAACGCCGACGTGATGGGCGATCCGCATCCCCAGCTTGTGGGCCTCGTCCTCCATCGCCTGCATGATGTCACGGTCAACGCCGAAAAGCTTGATGCCATCATAGCCCGCAGCTTTTAATTCACGGACGCGGGCTCGGGCTTCGTCGGCATTCGTTGGATTCGGAGGTGATGTGAAGACGCCGTAAGCATAAATGCGAGGGCTTGCGACTTGGTTCGCCGCACTCTGCTCGCGCCATGTCAGGGTTTTCTTTGTCGAGAGTACATCGCGAACCGTGGTTATCCCGCAGGCCAGCCACATTTTCATGCAGTATTCGACCGGTTGCGGTATGCCGCCCCGTTCGTCCTGCGTGTGCGCGTGGATATTGATCAGCCCTGGCAAAACATATTTACCGGTCGCGTCGATCTCGACATCGCCCGCCGCCGGACGTCGCGCGTTTCCTGATTTTGCCGCGACAATATCGATCCCAATGATCTGTGCTATCTTGTCGTTTTCTATAACAATGTCGTACGGCCCCGATGCCGGTTTCCCGCTGCCATCGATAACGGTCGCATTGCGAATGACGATCCGCATATACCGCTTACCGGAAATGGCCGCAGGTGCCATTTGAGCAAAAACAGCGGCGACCGCTACCGAACACAAAAATAGCGAAGCCGACACGAAACGAAGTATTTTCATCTTCATATAATATTTTTCATCAGATGCATTGAGAATAGGGCAAAGAAAAGTTATCACCAAAGCCGGAGCAAGGCAACCGACTTGTCCGCACGGCGGGACAATTTGAATCAGATGTTTGCGGGAATTTTTGTCACGTCATAATATAATTGTTTTAACGCAATTCGTAATTGATAGATTCTATAAAGAGGGAAAATAATGGCTGGAAGAAATAAAGTTACTGTTGTCGGCGCGGGAAATGTCGGTGCGACGGCGGCTCATTGGATCGCGAGCAAAGAGCTTGCCGATGTTGTATTAGTTGATATTGTCGAGGGAACGCCGCAGGGCAAATCGCTCGATCTTGCACAGGCCGCGCCGATCGACGGATTTGACGTAAAACTGGTCGGAACGAATGGATATGAGGAAACGGCCAATTCGGACGTCGTCATCATCACGGCCGGACTTCCGCGAAAACCGGGCATGAGCCGCGACGATCTGCTCAAGACAAACTCCGAGATCGTCGGTGCTGTTACCGAGCAGGTTGCCAAATACTCGTCAAATTCAATTATTATCGTCGTTTCGAATCCGCTCGACGCAATGGCCCAGGTCGCTTTTCGACGCTCCGGGTTCCCGAAAAACCGCGTCATGGGCATGGCCGGTATTTTGGATTCGGCGCGTATGCGCTGCTTTGTCGCCGAGGAATTGAACGTCTCGGTCGAGAACGTCACTTGCTTCGTCCTCGGCGGTCACGGCGACACGATGGTCCCGCTGCCGCGATATTCGACGGTTGCCGGAATCCCTATCACCGAATTACTGTCTAAGGAAGTGATTGACGCGATCCTCACCCGCACAGCAAACGGCGGGGCTGAGATCGTCGGTTTGCTCAAGACCGGTTCGGCCTATTACGCGCCGAGCCTAGGTGCGGTCGAGATGACCGAAGCGATCCTTAAAGACAAAAAGAAGATCCTGCCGTGTGCCGTCTTTCTCGAGGGCGAATACGGCATCAGCAATCTGTTCGTCGGCGTGCCGGTCAAGCTTGGGCGTAACGGCATCGAACAGATCATCGAGATCAGCCTGACCAACGACGAACGCACCGCCCTTCACAAAAGCGCCGCAGCTGTTCAGGAGCTTGTCGATATTCTGAATATTTGAGATCGCAGATTTGAACATTGCAAAAGGTGGGAAGGTCCGGTCGACCTTCCCTTTTTTGCTTCATAATCATTCATTCTGACCGAACCGGTCAATCACTTTGACTTAATTCTACCTCAGACAAAGTCCGATCTCGTCCACTAACCTTAATCATT
>JAYUDV010000312.1:0-20890 GCA_043739565.1 Chloracidobacterium sp. | reverse complement strand
AGGATCGTCGAAGCATTTTCGGAAACGCCAGCTTCTTGTAACTCGCTGACGAAGCCTTCGATATTGTATTTGTTGAACCTGCGGATAGCGGCAAAGGTTTGCTGTTGCAGAGCTTCGGGTACGCGAACTGTTTCCAGAATGCCGGCCAAAACGTCGCTATGACTGAGATATATCGCGAAATGTTTTATACCCAGACGGTCAAGAACTTTATTTACCGCAAGGATCGCGTTTGCCTCAATCGACTTGTCGTTGCCATCGATTTGCTTTTGAAATGTTTCGGCCCTTTCGAGCGATTCGAAGCCGTACGATTCGTAGACGTCTTTGATAATGCCGATGACGTAATCGCGTTTTCTAACGTCAGGCGGTAGAAAATCGCGCATTCCGCGGGCTGGGTTGGTGCTTACCATAAAGTTTAGTTTACCGCAGAGTCGCGGAGACGCAGAGAAAGAAAACCAAGATGTTGCCCGCGAATAACGCGAATGGACGCAAATAAGAAAATGTAATTGTTTTTGTTCGTTTCCATTCGCGTTATTCGCGGGCAGATGTTCTGGCCGTTAAATATAATGTTTCTTGAGTTCAACATAGTTTCGCCAGGATTTTTGGAGATAAGCCAGTTCTTCGTCGGTCAATTCGCGTTTGACCTTTCCGGGCGAGCCCATGACGAGCGAATTCGGCGGTATCTGCATTCCCGGCGTGAGCAGCGAGCCCGCCGCGACGAGCGAATTACGGCCGACGCGGACGCCGTCGAGCAAGATCGCTCCAATGCCGATCAGACAACCGATCTCGACATAACAGCCGTGCAGCGTAACGTTGTGCCCGACGGTGATTTCCTCTTCGAGCACGGTCGAGTGCGTTTTAGAGCTGACATGGATCACCGTCTTATCTTGAATATTCGTCCGCGCTCCGATGCGTATAAAATTCACGTCCCCGCGAATGATCGAGCCAAACCAAACGCTCGCATCCTCGCCGATCTCGACATCGCCGATGACGATTGCATCGTCGGCAACGAATGCGGTTTCGTGGACCTTAGGACGTATGGAATTGAACGGTTTTATCATCTCCCTAATTTCCGCCGCAGCATGCCAAATGCCTGCTCCAACTCACGTACCCGCAGAAGTTTTGCCACTGCGATAAATGTGATGCCGCCAAGCGCGATCGGCACAAATGCATCGATAAGCCTTAAGGTGAAAGTTGTTGCTCCGTATCTATCAAACAGAAAATGGTAGCTCGCATAACAAACGGCGGACAGCGCGGCGGCCGCAGCGGCGATTTTTGTAAATGACGAGAAAATGTCCCGGCCGTTTATCCGTTTGATCCGCTTTCGCATTAACAGGGCGAGAGCGAAAAAATTTACAAGCGCAACTATCGATGTGGCAAGCGCGACGCCGACGTGTCCGTAGCCGTGGGGCGTTTCGGGCGAAACACCGTAGTGTGAAAACCAATCGCGTAAGAAATAGCTTCCGACAAAATTCACACCTATCGACGCTATCGCTATAATCATTGGCGTTTTTGCATCGTTCAATGCGTAAAAGGCGGGTGAAAGTATCTTGATCGCGGCATAGCCGGTTAAGCCGATCGAATATCCAGCAAGTGCGACCGCCGTCATGCTGGTCGCCGTCGCGTCAAATTTTCCGCGTTCATAGATCAGTCGGATGATCGGTTCGCCGAGCACGATCAGCCCGCAGGCCGAGGGCAGAGTCATCAGAAAAACCAGGTTCATTGATGACGATACGGTGTCACGAAAATCTTTTATTTTACCTTCGCTCGCAAGTCTCGAGAGCACCGGAATCGCCGCCGTTCCAACCGCTACTCCGAATAAGCCGATGGGAAACTGCATCAGCCGGAACGCGTAATTTAACCAGCTCTGCCCACCCTCGATCCCCGATACGAAATAGGTGTTTATCATCACGTTTATCTGAACGGCCGACGTGCCGAGGATCGCGGGAGTCATAAGTGCGATCACCTTTTTCACGCCTGGATCCGTAAAGCTCAGAATAGGCGAAAAACGAAATCCGACTTTGAACAGTGCCGGCAATTGCATCGCGAATTGGGCCGCCCCACCAATCAGCGTGCCTATCGCCATTCCAATGATCGCCCATTGCGACGGAAAATCGGGGATCGAGTTTTTATCGCCCGAGTTAAGCCAGCCGCCGCCGCTCAGCCAATAAGCGATGCCGAGGCCGAATATGATCGAAAAAACGTTGAACGCTGTCGATGCTGATGCCGGAATACCGAAAATGCCTTTCGTATTCAGAACGCCCATCGCGACCGCCGCAAGAGCGACCAGAAGGATAAACGGAAACATTATTTGAGTCAGAGTTGTCGCAAGCGCGGCTTTTTCGGGTGAAAATCCGTCAGCGATCAAGTTGACGAACTGACGCGAAAAAATAATGCCGACGATACAGATCAGGCTCATAACGACGGCGAGAGCATTGAGCACAAGGCTCGCCAGCCGCCACGCTTCCTTTTCGCCTTTGTTGATCTGGTAATCGGTAAAAACCTTTACGAACGCAACAGAAAGTGCCCCTTCGGCAAAGAGATCGCGCAGCACATTGGGAATGCGAAAGGCGACGACATATGCGTCATAGAGAAAGCCCGCACCAAAATACCGTGCAAAGATAACCTCGCGTAAGAGTCCTAAAACCCGTGAAAACATCACCGCTATCGAGACGATCCCAGCCGATCTGGCTACGCTGGTCTGTTTGGTTGCGGAACGTGGAGGCTCGGCGGCGATCTCGTCCGCTGCACCCGGTTCGGCGAGTTGTTCGGGCGTTTCGACTACGGGCCGATCTGGTTCGATTTCACTCATTATTCAAGCGGGTAAACGCATTACTCAACCGCGAATTATCTCACGAGATCGGAAAAGAAAAAAGGAAGCACTTATTATGCTCCCTTTTCCATATCCTAGAATAAAACTATCGATCAATCGTTGCCTGAGCGTCGTCCGTTCGGGTAACTGATTCTGGATCGCGCGAGCCGCGTTTCGAGCGGTACGGCATCGTATTGCATTGGCAGCGCACCGCCAAACTGGCTCTGGACGAGCGAGACAAAAGAATTCTGAAACGCCCGGAATCTGGGAACGCTGCCGTGCTGATTAAAGATCACGAATAAGAGCTTGCCGGTTTTTGTATTGATCTCACCCGAGAGGGCACTGACGCCGGCGTCGGTGTTGCCGAGCGTACCTGTTTTGCCGACGACGCTGCCGGTCGCAAAATCGGAGTCAAATCGATTCTCGAGTGTGCCCTTGTCAACGCCAGCAACCGGCATTATATCGCTAAACGTCATTTTATAATGGCTGAGGTCTTCGCGCAGTGTCCGCAGCAGACGCATCATCGCGTTTGGCGTTACTCGGTTATAGCCGAGGCCGCTCGATGTCTGGAGCGAAAATTCGTTCGGCGGGACACCGGCATTGAGTTGTACGAGCCGCGAAACCGCATACGGACCGCCGAGCATATCGCCGAGGCGTTCGGCCAGGAAATTGTTCGAGTAGCAGAGTGTCGCCTTAATGATCTCGCGGATCTGCGTCGATTCGTGCGTAAAGAGCAGATGCAGACTGCTCGGTATTCCCTGTGCATAAACCTTACCGCCGAATGTAACGCTCGGAACGCCGGGCACCTGTACGGTTTTACCCGAATTCGAAAGAAAGTTTAGCCAAATCCGTGTTGCGGCGGGCGTCCGTCTGGACGCATCCATCGTCGAAAGCAAAGTCTCACCGGAATGCAGAGCCGATCCTGAGTAATTCATCGCGAAGTTTTCGGTTACGATCAGATCGCCTGTGACCGAGCGAATGCCCATTCGATTCAACTCGTTAGTCAGATTGACCGCGTGCTGATACCCAAACACCGGATCTTTACCCGAAACATACAGATTACCGTTCAGCGTACCCGTATTCGGGTCAATAGCACCGTCAGTATAGACGTCAGTCAGGAAGCGAAAATTGGGGCCAAAGGTCCGCAATACGGCGTATGCGGTCGCCACCTTTACGTTTGAAGCCGGATTGAACAGTGATCCCGAATTGCTCTCAAGCACGACATTGCCCTCCAACGATTCGACCAAAACGCCCGAATAGCCTGGAATCGTTACTACGGCGAGAGCGGGGAACAGCGTTCGTACGGCGTTTCCCGATGCCGGAGCAGACGTGACGCTGCCCGTCTTCTTAACCAACGGTGTCGCCGACGGGACGGCCGTCGAAGTCGCGGTTTTGAGACCGATGTCCTGTAGGAGAGGCGGTCGCGAGTCTTGCGCAGAGCCGCCTCCCGCAATTACAAACAATAATGCGGCAACGGATAGCCAGTTAAAAATCTTAGGGAAAGTTTTCATTCTTCGAGACCGTTTGGATTGATGGTCAGGCAGGCTTTCGCGGCACCAGAAAGCATCGCTACAAACTAAATATACCACACCTTTTCTCACTAAGTCCAAGTTTTCGGTAAAACCGATCAACCTGACGCACGTTTTGATGAATTCGGTTTAAATTGCGATGCATTCGATTTACAATTACTTATGGTAGCAATTCGAATTGGTTATACCATAGAAATAAGCAGCAACAAAGAGTTTTTTTGAAAGCCGGGCCGACTGTCGCGTTGTCTCGCAGGCCAAAGTTTCCCAAGATTTTTCAAAGCGCACCACGATAGAAACGTAACATATTGTAAACGATGGGAGATGAAGCCTTTTTTAAGGTCGGACTAAGATGGGCGTCCAGTACTAGATTGAGAGAGTTGGAGAAATTTGATCATCGTGATTCGCGTCCCGTCGTCGGTTTGCTCGATGGTAACGTCATCCATGAGGCCTTTCATTAGTTTTAGGCCCCAGCCGCGGCGGGCTTCGTTGGGAGCGGTCTCGCCGCCGGTTTTGTCCGCGAGACGGATGCCGCGGTTGGCGATAGTTATAACGATCTTTTCATTGTCGATCGCGAATTTCTGATAGATCTTGCGGTCGGGGCTTAAGCTGTGTTCGGTCGCGTTAATACAGGCCTCGACGAGCGCGGTTTTGATCTGGTTTATAGTCTTGGCGGGAATCCCGTGGCGTTTGGCGATGTCCTCGATGGTGTGGGCGGCGATCATCTCGGTGTCCTCGCCCATCGGGACGACGATCTCGTATTCGTCCGCCGTTGACTCGGCGACCGGAGTCAATTGAGCATTTAGAAGCACCGCAAGCATATTGGCCTGTTTACGGCTCGATCCATAGGCGTTTCGCTCGCGGAGTACCTCAATCGCGTCGGGTGCAAAACCCTCGGGTGCAACTAGCCAGAGCTGAGTACGCGAAAAATCGCAGTGGGCAGCGACCATCTCGAGACGGTCACACCAAAACTCGACGATATCGCGCGTCGCTTCGAGCTTAGATTCGATCTCGGCGGCGATCCAAACAATTTGTTCTTTTTTGGACCCGGCGACGAAACCGAGTGCGACGGCTGAGCGTTCGGCATCGGCAAGCTCGCGTAATTTGGGATAAAACGCGGTGGTGTGAGCAGTGAATACGATCTGTGGCAGCGCCGATTTCGCCTGGTCCTCCGCAAAAGCCTTTTGTATCTTTTCGTCGTCCGCGCCCTTTAACTCAGCCTTAAACCGGCGGTAATCGATCATCGCCGGCGAGATAGGCCGGCCGTCAAAGGCCTGCATAAGATCGCGGAGACCGATGGCCGAACGCCGTCGGTAATGGCGGGCCATCAATGCCGGGGCGCGTTTTACGTTGGCCGCGAGCGTCTCGCCAACGACCAGAGCACGCGTTTCGCCGCCGGACGCAAGTCTTGCGCGGCCCGCGACATAATCGCCGAGTGCGGTATCGACTGCATCAAATCGGACGGCGCCGGATTCTAAATTGACGATCTCATCGTAGTTCATACGAGCGAGAATCGTTTCCAGCCCGACGCCTTTAAGGCCGGTATGTTTTTTCCAGTGCGGGAGCGGAATGCGGCCGTTGCCATCGCTCAGGCTTTCGGCAAAAAGCCGGAAAATGCTGGACCGCAATTCCGGATCGGGACAAATACGGTCGAATAACGCATCGAAATATCTACCGATCCGCCCGCCAAATATTTCGTCGGTATAGACCTTTTGGACGCTGTCGAAGCTGTCGAGAGCGACCGCTTTTTCGACCGCCGAGGCGAAAAGTGAAGCGACGTGGCCTGGATTGCCGGCAAGCTGAACGGCGATCAGATCGCGCGTTTGATCATTGATCGCGACACCGGATTTAGCGGCAAGGTTTTCTGTCAGCGTGCCTGCATCGGCGAACGACAGCCGCTCAATCGACATCGATTCGAACGGCATCTTGGCAAAAAGAAAACGCCGTTGCCCGGCAAATACAAAGGGAATGGAAGCACGCGAAAAGATATCCCTGAGATCGTCGATCAACATCTCGCCGCCGGGCATCCGGGCCGCGACGTGCAAGCCGTCGATCATTACAAAGCTCTTAGCCCCATGACCAGCGGCCCGCAGCGGAGCACTCAGGCAATTACGAACAAACGAGCGGTCGTGATCGGGCTTGCCATCGCCGTGAAATGTCTCGATCAGGCGGTCGATCCAATATCCATCGGACGGGACCGCAAGTTCGGCAAGCTCCAGGATCTCGGGCGAGGAATCGAGGATATTAGTGTCCTGGCGGCGAAAAGCGACCGTTTGAACCAGAAACTCGCGGACAAATCGAAAAGCTATGTTACGGGCGTCCCCGTCGCTGGCCTTGATCTCGAAATAGAACGGGATGATAGCGCCGCCGTCAAAAAAAAGGCGGTCGTACGTTTGGCGCAGCAATTCGGACGTACCCGACGACGGCGGGGCGAGCAACACGAGGCCGCTTTCTCCGCCGGAGTGTCGCAGCAACCGGTCGAGAGCGGCGGCGCGGCCGACAAATTCGCCGCTGCTGCATTCAGCAAATATTTTCTTCTCCGGGTGTCGATTCATGTCGTTGCCTGCTCGGATGCGAGGCCGTTCATTTCCTCAAAGGCCCGCACGCGGTTTCGGCCCAGCCGTTTTGATTCGTAAAGTGCTTTATCGGCCGCCGCGACAAGATCGGCCGATACGCAAAGCTCAGCCGAACAGCTTGCGACGCCGATGCTGGCTGTCACGCGGCGGTGCGGAAAATCCGCATGCTCAATGTTGCTTCGGATACGTTCGGCGATAGCCGCAGCCTCTTCGCCGGTGGTTTGCGGCAGCAGAATGGCAAATTCCTCGCCGCCAAAGCGGGCCGCAACGTCGGCACCACGGAGCGTTTCGCGAATGACATGACCGACGAGCTTTAACGCCACATCGCCCGCCGGATGCCCAAATTGGTCATTGTACGATTTGAATTGATCGACATCCAGCATCATAAAACTCATCGGAAAACCGTGGCGGTTTGACCGTCTGACCTCCTCCATCAAGCGTTCCTCGATATATCGGCGGTTAAGCAACCCGGTTAGGGCGTCCGTGACCGAAAGCTGCTCGAATTCACCGGCTTTTTCTTTCAGATTAGCCCGATCGATCGCGATGGCGAGTTGCGGGGCGATTGCCTGAAACAGCTCGAGCGAGACCTTATCAAACGGTTTGCCGCCGGCCCGGTCCGTAAAGCTCATCACTCCGATCGTCCGTCCGCCGATATTTATCGGGCAGCACAGAAAGGACGGCATTTTGTAATTTCGTTCGGCGGGAGCCGGCGGCAAGCCGGTCGCCCCAACGTCCGAGATCACTACCGGTTCGTTTCTGGCGAAAACGATTTTAGCCACTCTCACGCCCACCGCTTTGGCGGCGTCAAATATGGTTTTAGATCCAATCAACGCTTTTATCTCCAAAGCGTCGGAGCGCTCGTCGAAAACTAATAGTGAGGCACGCTCGGCCTGGAGCATCTCGGCCGCGTTCTGCGTCAGATTAAACCAAAAATCATCGGCGTCGATGGTCTTGATACTCTCGCTAAACCGGCTGACGGCCCGGCCCAGCAATTCGCGGCGGGCGACGTCGCCGCGGAGGCGAAGTATCTCTAGTTGTGGTGCGATCGACTGACATATGCGGGCTATCTGCGTTTTGGCGCTTTCAGTTTCGATGGTGTCGAGGGTCGCGATCGCGGCCGAGATCTCGCCGCCGATACCGATCGGGAAAAGGTGCATTATACGCGATGCGTTTGCGGGCTCGCCTTTTTGACGTTCGCCGATTTCAAGCGGCATCTCGCGTTGCGAGGCTTCGATCAGACGCGAGTCATCCGGAGCAATGCCGAGACTGACCTTTCGGCTTTTCATTTCGCCGAATGTGGTGGTGTTATCGAAACTGTCCCCGGCACGTTCGAGCCATATAAGCGACGTGAATCCGTAATGATTGGCCAAAAACTCAAGGAACGAGTCGACGGCCTTCGGATAGTCAGTTTTCAAAAGCGATCCAAAAAATGAACGCCAGACACGCGTTTCGGCCATGCGTTTCTCTGTTACAGGTTTCGTCTCAGCGCTCGGCCCCGGTTCAGCCACGTTAACCCGTTCGACAGTTGGCTCGCGAGGCGGCGTGATCGTCGGCGCAGATTTTACCGATGGTTCGATCATTACCATCGCCGGTTTATCCGTGGGCGTCTCTTCGGCGAGAGCCTCAAGTCCTCGGGCAGCCTTGTCGAGAATTTCCGGCGAACCCGTGAGCAGAATATTCTCAAAAAACTCGGATGGCGGAAATGCGCTCCAGTCGCCAGAGATGGCACGTTCGGCGGCACGGCGATAATTCTCGGCTTTGACAAACGTCCGGCCGACAATCGCGACGAATCGCCCGTCCGAACTATCGATCGGGACTGCACGGCAATCGAGTCCGGCATGGCATTCGAAACCGGCGCCTTGATCAGCGTCGAAAGCTTTTTCGAGAGCTCGTCCGCAAAACTCGGCACACGCCGGAGAAAATTCACCGGTTGGATTGAGATGGCGGCAGATCGAATTGTTGTTGGAAACGGAGATCTCACGATTCGTCTCATCGACGACAGCAATCGCCACGCCGTTTTCGTCGGCGAGTTTATCCAATACCAGTTTTTCGGGAATTTCCCGTAAGACACTCATTATTCAAAATACAAAAAACCTGTCTGACGTGTCGCCGACCGCTGGCGTCCGTCCTCAACGAGGTTTTCGGGTTACTTTCTGAAACGGTTAATAGGATATAACTTTCACGAAAAATCGCGCCCAACGCGCGGATCTTTCAATTCTCGCCTAAGAGTAATCTTCAATACAATTAGATGCCTAGATGGTTGATAGCATTTGCTTTACGCGGGACAGAAAGATTCGCGACCGGCGTTAGATAAGATCGGAAGGTAAGCACATGACCCGAATAGTGAACAAATTTACAGTTATTAATACGGTCAAGTGAGGTAAGCGGGTGAAACCCGTTTGACAGACTTACGGAGGTAAAAAAATATGATCAACAATTACGAAGCGACAAATTCATCAACATCGGAGGCCTTTCGCCCGGCGCCGTCGAGTAAAGCGATGTCGAACGACGATGTGATTTCTACGTTGAATGGCCTGATCCAGACGTGCGTAGACGGGGAAGAGGGATTTCGGACGGCTGCGGAGGCGGTTGAAGCATCCGACACCAAAACATTTTTCTACGAAAACTCGCAGGAAAGGGTACGGTTCGCAGGTGCGCTGCAGGAATTGGTCAGATCGCTCGGCGGCAACCCTGAGCATACCGGCACATTTACCGGGGCGATACACCGGGGTTGGATGGATCTAAAGGCGGCGATCGCGGGTAACGACCAGCGGGATGTATTGTCTGAGTGCGAACGGGGTGAGGATTCGGCTAAAAAGGAATATCGTAATACCCTTGACAAGCCGCTCCCGACAAATGTTAAGAGGATCGTTCAGACGCAATATGATTCCATTTTGAGAACTCATGACCGCGTACGAGGATTGCGCGACCAATCGGTCCATACTGCGTCAAATACCGCGGACACGGGTTTTTGATAACCAGCGGGCGTTTAGATTTGACCGGTAGAGGTGAGACCCGTATGAAAGCGTCTTTTTTATACGCTTATGTGCGACACCATACTTTCAAATCATGAAAACAAATCCATACTCGATGGTGAGACGTTTGGCAGTTGTTTGCGGGAAATAAGAATTGCGGGTGTGATCGCAGACGGTGTGCAAATGGTTCTTAAAGTTAACTAAATATTCGCAATTTTCACGGAGGTAAATATTATGATCAACGATTACGAAGCAACAAAACCGATGACGACGGACGCGGAACCTGTTTCCACGGGAACGGATTCAAACTCGAATGTCATTTCGACCTTGAATGGCCTGATCGAGACTTGTAAAGATGGACAGAACGGATTTAAGACCGCCTCGGAGGGCGTCGAGCGATCCGAGTTAAAGACGGTCTTTTACGAATTCGCACAGCAGAGATCTGAGTTTTCCGGTGTGCTTCAAGGACTCGTCCGTAGTTTGGGCGGCGACCCCGAATCAGGCGGAAGCATGTCAGCCGCGATCCATCGCGGATGGATGGACATCAAATCGCTTGTCACCGGACGGGACGAAGAGGCGATCTTGAACGAATGCGAAAGAGGCGAGGACTATGCAAAGGAAGCTTATACCGATGCATTGAAAACCAACCTTCCGGCGAATATCGCCGACGTAATCGGCCAGCAATCGCAGACAATCCTCGCCGCCCATAACCGGATCAAGTCGCTGCGTAACGCGGAGAGTCATAAAACTGCAACTCCCAGCAGCTAGTGAACATGCCCGGCATTGGATTTTTAGAAAATCAAAAAAGAGGCTCGATATCGAGCCCCTTTTTTCGTTGTCGAGCGGTCTTAGACGCCAATGGCACCGAGGCCCGCACTGGTATTTTCTTCAATATTCGGATGCTCTGAGTTAATACGGATGCAAGCCGAAAAATGCTTCGGTTTGATCTCGACAAGCTGCGGCACAATTTGATTGCAGGCGTCGATGGCGAACGGGCAGCGTGTATGAAAATGACAGCCGGATGGCGGATTAATCGGCGATGGGACGTCGCCGGTCAAGATAATTCGCTCACGCTTTGCCTCGATCTCCGGGTCTGGAACGGGTACGGCTGAGATTAGAGCCTTGGTATACGGCATGAGCGGATCGCGGTAGATCTCACGGCCCTCGGCAAGCTCGACGATGCGGCCAAGATACATCACGGCGACGCGGTCCGAAAGATGCCGGACCGCACGCAAATCATGCGAAATAAAGAGATAGGTGAGATTCTTTTCGGCCTGAAGATGTTCCATCAGGTTCATGATCTGAGCCTGAATAGAGACATCGAGGGCCGAGATCGGCTCATCGGCGACGATGAATTCGGGGTCGACGGCGAGGGCCCGGGCGATGCCGATACGCTGACGCTGGCCTCCGGAAAATTCGTGCGGATAGCGTTTTATAAAGCGGCGGCTGAGGCCCACGGTCTCCATCAGATCCTGGACCTTTGATTCGACCGAACCGCCGTTTGCAAGTCCGAACGTGCGGATCGGCTCACCGATGATACTGCCCACCGTCATTCGCGGATTAAGCGATGCGTACGGATCCTGAAAGATCATTTGCAGATACCGGCGTTGTTCGCGCATGGCGGATTTCGGGAGACTTGCGAGATCTTTGCCGTTGTAGAGAACCTTGCCGCCCGTCGGCTCGGTCAATCTCAAAATAGCTTTACCAAGCGTCGATTTGCCGCAGCCGGATTCACCGACGAGGCCCAGAGTCTCGCCGCGTTCTATATCGAGCGATACGCCGTCAACCGCTTTTACGATCTTTGACGCACTAAACAGGCCGCCGCCGGAGCGGTAGTGAACCTTGAGATCCTGAATCGAAATCAAGTTGTTTTCGTTAGTATCCATTCATTTCAATCGCGGAGAAACAGAAAAAATCGGGATCGCTGTCTCTACTGCACCGGCGGCTCGATCGTAACCTTAGACTCCGTATCGTAATTGACCGTCATTTGTTTGAGCACGCCGTTGTCATAGTTGACGACGATCTTTATCGGCAGCCCGGTCTGGGTTCCGACCCATATCTTGGAACTGAACGGATAATCCCCTTTAGGTGTTACGTTTTTATAGCTGTACACAAGGGCGGGTTTGCCATCGACCGTGTCATTACCTTCAAATTTTGCGTCGGAGAGTGTCTTTAAGCCTTCGTCCGTAAACGAATCGCGAAGAGTCGGGATAGCGCTGTTCGAACCTCCGGGGGATTTGCTCCACTTTCCGCCGGTCTTCATATAAGTTTGGTTCCCGATCATGATGATCTCCATTCCGGCTCCGGTGCCGGCAAAGTAAGAGATGTGATAACGGTCAGGGGCGACATAATCAACTTGCGATTTTATCTCGGTTTGACCCATTCCGTCCATTTTGGCAGAAAATGATGAAAGAGCGATGAACTTTTTAGAAGCCTGAATAATGTCTTCCTTGGGATCGGCACCGGAGGTCGACGCGCCCTTTGAAGAACCGCTGCCAGTACTGCTGCCATTGGAATTATCTTTCGAGCCGCCCGCCAATTCCTTTATCTTGGAGCAGCCGAGGACGGCGATACATAGAATTACGAGCGGCAGTAAAATTTTTTTCATAATTTTATTTGGCGGCTTTTGCCGCTGCTTCGGTTTTTGATTCCTGATAAACCTCTTCCGCAAAATGGCACAGCGAATGGTGATTTTCGTTGATCTGCACAAACGGCGGAAACTCGGTGCGGCAGATCTCGACCGCGCGGTCGCATCGCTCGGCAAACGGGCACCCTGGGGGCAGATGTGCAACATCGGGCGGCAGGCCGGGAATTTGATACAGGTCCTTGCCGGCCTCGTGAGCGGGGTCGGGAACGCTGCGGAGCAAGCCCTTGGTGTATGGATTTGCGGGTGTCGCAAACAATTCCCGCGTCGGCGCCCGCTCAAAAACCTTGCCGGCGTACATCACGATGATCTTTTCCGTCATGCCGGCAACGACGCCGAGGTCGTGTGTGATGAGGATGACACTGGTGCCCATACGCGTCTTGAGGTCTTTTATAAGCTCAAGGATTTGGGCCTGGATAGTCACATCGAGAGCGGTCGTTGGTTCGTCGGCGATCAATAATTCCGGGTCGCAGCTGAGAGCCATCGCGATCATCACACGCTGGCGCATACCGCCCGAGAATTCATGCGGATAGCTGTCAATACGCTCTTCCGCGTCGGAGATCCCGACCAGTTTGAGCATCTTGATCGCGTGATCGCGGGCCTGCTGTTTGGTGTGGCCGAGATGAAGCCGCGTGACCTCGGTCAACTGCTTTGAGATTTTGAGAAACGGGTTGAGCGACGTCATCGGGTCCTGAAAGATCATCGCGATCCGCTTGCCGCGTATCTTTCGCACGTCGTTTATCGACAGCTTGCGAACGTCAATGCCGTCAAAAATGATCTCGCCGTCAACGATCTCGCCCGGCGGCTCCTGTATGAGCCGCATGACAGACAGATTGGCGACGGATTTGCCACTGCCCGATTCGCCAACGATGCCGAGCGTCTCGCCTTTTTTCAGCTCAAAAGTGACGCCGTCAACCGCCTTAACGACGCCATCCTCGGTGTGAAAATAGGTCTTGAGGCCGTTGACCGATAAAATTGTGCCGTTGTTGCTCATTTAATTAGAATTTCCGGGTCTGCGGATCCAGCGCATCGCGGAGGCCATCGCCTAAAAAATTTAGCGAAAACAGCGTTAACGCCATCGTCATGCCCGGAAAGATCAACTGCCACGGGAATATCGCAATATTCTTTATGCCGTCGGACGCAAGGCTGCCCCACGAGGCAAACGGAGCCTGTACGCCGAGGCCGAGGTAGGATAAAAATGCTTCGGTCAGCATTACGCTCGGGACGGTGAGTGTTGCGTATACGATCACCGGGCCGAGGGCGTTTGGTACTAAATGACGAAAAATAATGCCGAATGTCGAAACGCCCGTCGCTTTTGCGGCCAGAACAAATTCCTGATTCTTGAGCGAAAGAATCTGACCGCGAACAACACGCGCCATCGTCAGCCACGACACCAGGCCGAGCGCGAAAAATAACATAAAGATCTGGCTCAACCCTTGATTTCCGGCGCCGCCAAATTTTTCGGATAGAAACTGAACCCAGCCCGGCGTATTCTGGCCACCGAAGACGGAAAGCAATACGATCACGATAAGAATATACGGAATAGCGTAGATCATATCTACGATCCGCATCATCAGATTGTCGATCCTACCGCCGAGATAACCGGCGATCGCACCGTAGGAAACGCCGACGATCAGCGAGACAAATGTTGAAATGACCCCGACCATGAGCGAAATACGGCCGCCCTGCAACACGCGGGCGAACATATCCCGTCCGGCCTCGTCAGTTCCCATCGGGTGCTGGAGCGACGGCGGAAATGATTTTATCAGATTGCCGTCATCTGGAATGCCGTCCGCCGTAAATCCCGTCGCCCAATAAAATACGGGAGGCCCGACGAGCACGAGGATAGCTATGATCGCCAGGACCACAAGGCCAAAAACCGCCAATTTATTTTTGAGCAGGCGCTTCCATGCGTCGGACCAAAGCGATGCACTTTTTACAATTTCCGCATTCTCAGCCATAAATCAACTTATTCGTACCGGATCCGCGGATCCAAAAATCCATATGAAATATCGACCGCCAAGTTAAAGATCATTATCAGGATCGAGAGAAATGCGACTATACCGAGCGTCAACGGCTCGTCGCGGTTCAGCACCGACTGAATAAAGATGTTGCCAAGTCCGGGTATTGCAAACACGCGTTCGACAACTACCGTTCCAGCGAGAAGCCCCGCGAGTGCCGGCCCGGTGAACGAAACCACAGGAATTATGCCTCCGCGAAGAGCATGACGAAGCAAAACACTCTTTTCGTCAAGCCCCTTTGCCCTCGCCGTGCGGATGTAATCCGATCGCATTACCTCGAGCATACCGGCACGCATCAACCTCGCAATATATGCGGCGTAGATCGCCGACAAAGTAATGACCGGCAGAACCAAGCTCGAAAATCCGCCCCAACGCGCGGGCTGGAAAATGTAGAGGCCGAGAGCGAAAAACAGGACCAGGATCGGGCCGAAGACAAAATTAGGCACGGATAAGCCGAGCATCGCCAATGCCATCGAGCCGTAATCCCACAGCGAATTTTGCCTGAGCGCCGCAATGATTCCGGCACTCAATCCGACGACCAGTGCGAGCAGGTAAGCGAGAATGCCGATCGTCGCTGAATAAGGCAGGTGCCGGCCGATGATCTCGTTTACCGTCTGGCCCTGATATTTTAGCGATTCGCCAAAATCGAGCTGTACGACATGCAGCATCATCAGGCCGTATTGTTCATACCACGGTTTATCGAGGCCGTATTTCTTTTTAATATTTTCCTCGATCGCCGGCGGCAGTTTCTTTTCGGACGAGTAGAAATTGCCGGGCGCGATGCGGATCAATCCCCAGGTCAAGGTAACGACCAGCAGGGCCATCGGGATTATGATCAAAAGCCTACGTAGAATAAAACTAAGCATTTTTCTATTTAACCGCAGTCAATTTCGACTTTTCCATTTGATCCTGAGATGCCGTCAATCTGGCGATCTGAGCCGTCACGGCCGGATCGTCTTCTTTCATAATGTTGTCCATATTCGCGGTCCACTTGCTTGGGTCGCGCTCGATGTAAACAAACTTCCACGCATGAAGCGTGCCCGGGTTTGGATAAAATCCCTTGATATACGGTTTTTTCATCCAGCTCGTACCCGATGTGCCGAGTGGAATGATTATCTGCTGCTGCATTATGTAAAATTCTGCCTCGGCAAGTTTTTCGTTACGCTTTTGTACGTCGACGATGTTATTCGCGTCATCGAGCAACTTATCAAACTTCGGATCCCACCAGCCGGTACCACCTTCGTTCGCCTGTGAATAATACAAGCTCAAAAAGGTATAGGGATCCATATAATCGCCAACCCATCCGCGGCGGGCAAATCCGTCGTATTGAACCTTGTTCAGCAGCGGAAGGAACGTCCGGAATTCCATATTTTTGATTGAAACCGTAATACCTAAATTCTGTTTCCACTGAGCCTGAACAAACTCCGCGACCGCCTTGTTGCTCTCAGCGGTGTTATACGTGATGCTGACCTTATCTACCGGAAACGAAGGACATGTGTATCCGCCGCCGGCCGAAGTGACAGGAAATCCAGCTTCGGTCAAAAGCTTTCGGGCTTTGTCGGCGTCGAAGATACGCGCTTTCCACTCGGCGAGCGTGCTGCCCTGTTTCGTGAGCAATTCCGTGTAAATCTTTTCGCGGGCCTCTTCATATTTAGGGAAGATCCCGTCGGGCGTCATATCGACCAGCGGCTTGAGCGTTTTCCGGAATTTGGCAAGGGATTCGCGGTCGATCGCTAAGGCAAATGCCTGACGTACTTTCAGGTTATCCGTTGGTGGTTTTTTTACGTTGATTACGTAGAACTCCGTGGCAATCTCCGGGTGAAGCGAATATTCGGCCTTATATTGACGGATCGTTTCATTCCACGGGGCCGGAACGGTATGGTTGTAAAGGGCATCGACGCTTCCGGCCTTGTAAAGGTTCATCATTGTCGTCTGCTCGTCGATCGGGTAAAACTCAATACCGTCGAGATGGACGTTTGCGGCGTCCCAATTATTTGGATCGCGGGTAACAGTAAGTAGGTCATACGGACGATGGATGGCAAGCTTAAATGCCCCGGAAGTCACTATATTTTCATTGCGTGTCCAGTTATTGCCATATTTCTCGATGATTTTTTGCGGAACGACGCGGAAAAACTGATGGGCGAGCAAACCGAGAAAATACGGAGCGGGCTGATAAAGTTTTAGACGCAGAGTGTAATCATCGACCGCCTCAACGCCTATGTCTTCGGCCTTAACGGGGACAAGGTTCTTGCCTTCGACGGCAGCCTTAAGTTTGGCGTCGGCCTCGAGTGCTTTTGCTCGCTCCTTTTCATCGCTTGGAACACTGATACGTTCCGGTGAGTCCAGAAATCGATGGAATTCCGTATCGGAACCGAGCGTGTCATGCGTCTGCTCACCGCCGGCGACCTCGGAAAAATCTTTCTTTAGCAAGAACGAGCCATCGGCACCCTTTACAAAGGAACGGTTCGAATTATAGGCCTCGGAATACTTCAGGTAATAGCCAAGGCTGGCATTTCTTGACGCAAGCTCGGGTGAAAAACCCCGTCGAAAAGAATAAACGAAATCATTGGACGTGATCGGGTCGCCGTTCGAAAACTTAGCGTTTCTCCGAAGGTGAAAAAGATATTCCGTCCCGTCGGGACTGATCTCCCAACTTTCGGCAATCGCCGGGATAGGCTCCATTGTCTTGGGATGATATTCGACGAGACCGTCGAAGAGAGCAATCAAAATACGCGCATCCGGTTGACTGTTGGTAATCGGAGGATCGAGCGATTCGATCTCACCACCCGTTATATAACGCATGACATTATCTTTCGGCGGAGTGGTTTGCCCAAAGTATAAGCTCTTCGCCGATGTGGAGCATCCCGTGATAAACGAACACAAGCCTATAAAACCGAGGAGGATATGAAGTGTGCCGAATTGTCGTCGTGCCATATTTTTACCTCCAAAACAACAACGGATTAAATGCCTAAAGAATTGGCAAGTGGGATGCGTGTGAAAAACTTAATGCTAAGCGGCCCACAATGCAAACCGCGATTATGATTCGCGGCGGGGCGACTTTAGTTGCCAGCTACTGTCGATCGTTACATCGTTGAGCGACACGGCGTCAAAGCCGTTAATTTCAAATCCCTTGACGTACGGTTTTACAAGCGAGTACGACATCGGGAAATAGAGCGGAATCGCGTTTATCTCATAGATCGCGTCGTCCTCCGTTAACAGCTTAATGGCGGGCGGCTCTTTAAGGCCAGTCTCGGATGTGGTCTCGGCGTCGGATGGGCCACCTTTCTCATTTTTTTTGTTTAGCGGCGGAGCCGGCTCATTGTGCGTTCCAGACGGAAATTCAACAGGCCGAGCTTCCTTTGCGGCAAGATCCGAGTTTTTGACCGCAGTGCCTAAAACGGCTGTTAAGTTTACCATTTCATCCGCCGTAGGCAGCACCACGCCGCGACGGATCACGTCGAATTCGCCGGATGATTTAACGGCCGCTATCTCTGACGTCTCTTTTACGACGATCTGCGTGTCAAGGTTTAGATTCTGCTTCCACATGCGGGCAACGGTTCGGGCCACTCGCTGCTGGGTGTCGTTTCGGTTGATCACCAATCGAATTGAAGGAAAACCTTGGCCGTTAGCATAACCGGCTTTTTCGAGAAGCAGGCGGGCGCGTTCAACATCGAGCGTCAGTTTCGCGGTATGATCGCTGCCAAGCGGTAAAAAGACGGTCGCCGGCTGGGTCGAGCCTTCGAGTTCGACGTCCGTAAGACGATCGCGGTCGATCGCAATGGCCATAGCCTCTCGCACACGGCGGTCGCTAAACGGCGCATTTCGGGCATTAAATTCGTAGAAATTTAAAGCACTGTGGGTTGTTTGACGAAAATCCTCATATGGCGAGAGCAACTTTAAAACCAGAGGCTCAAAATCCGCGTTCGTTACCGCATCGATCTCACCTTTTTTATAAGCGTCGAGAGCCGCCTCGGCCGTATCTTTTGGCACGAATCGGACATGTTCGAGTTTAACGGCCGATCTATTCCAGTATGTCTCCGAACGATCGAGAGCTATGCCGTCTTTTCCGACATCGGCAATTGTGAATGCTCCGTTCGTCACCACTCCCTTATCCAGCGGATCGCTTTCAAACTCAGTTCCATCACCGTAAATCGGCCGAAAGATCGGGTTGGCGACCAATTTTGGAAAATCCTTATCGGGCAATTCGAGCGTGACTTGCAGCGTCTGGTCGCCTATCGCCTCGACGCCAAACTTCTTAGCCGTAACCGCCGGTTTTTGTTTCGTGCCGACGACATCGCCGCGCAAAACGTCCGGGCCCGGCGAGATCACGGATGGCGCGTGCTGTTCCTGAAGTTTTGCGATCAGAGTCGCGGCCCCAGTTTCGGCGCCTTTCGCGGGTGCGTGCCGAAATTCGAGCGGATCGATTGGCGGCGTAACGGATTCGGGTTTTTCGGCCTTGAGCCCGACGATATTTTGGATTAATTCGCGATGGGCTGTTTTGTCACCGAGTGTGCCCAGGCGTTTCCACGTGGTTACAAAATCATCCGCCGTGACGTGCTGTCCATTTGACCATCGCGAGTCTTTCCGCAGTTGAAACGTCCAAACGCGCTTGTCGTCCGATGCCGACCATTTTTCGGCCGCTGCCGGAATGGCCTCTAGCGTTTTGCCGTCGAGATCCGTCAGCCCTTCAAAAATAGCCCGGACAACATCGGTTTCCGGTGCGGCCGCAGAGCGGGACGGGTCAAAGCTCTTCGGCAATTTGCCATTGCTCCAGCGAAATTCCTGTTTTGGCGGCGGCGGCGTAATCGCAAAGAATGGCTCGGCGGCGGGTTTTTGGATCTGCGTGCAGGAGGAAAAAACGAGTGCGGCAGATGCGGCCGCGAAGATCAGGAAACGTCGAGCTGATCTTGTTGGGAGACCGGACATTTTTTTCGAAAGCAGCATTTATCTAAGGCGGAGCGTTACGCAATTTATCGACAACATTTGCGGCCTGTCGCCGCGTGTCGTCGAAACCGGAGGACGTGTCAATCAGATAGTCGGCAAAAGCCTTTTTCTCGTCCTGCGGCATCTGCGCGTTGATCCACATTTTGGCCTGATCCGCGTCTAAATTATCACGTAACATCAAGCGTCTCAATTGTATCGCAGGTTTGCACCACACGACAATCAGTTTTTCGAACCGGGCATAGCCGCCCGATTCGATCATCAACGCCGCGTCAATCACCGCGATGCCGTTTGGATCGGCCTTTTCCCGGGTCGCGATCCAATTATTTTGCGATTGGATGACGAGCGGATGGACAATTGAATTGAGAAGCTGCCGCTTTTCTTCATCGCCAAATACTATCACGCCCATTTTTTTTCGGTCGAGGCTGCCGTCTAACATCAAAATCTCGTCGCTAAAATTCTTGACGATCAGATCGAGTCCGGCCGTGCCCGGTTCGACCACCTCTCGCGAGGTTTTATCGGCGTCCAGAACGTGACAACCCAGTTCGCGAAGACAATCACAAACGAAAGATTTGCCGACCGCAATTGAACCGGTTAATCCCGCTTTAATCATTAGGCCGCTCGATTATGACGCTTCGCGAGCTTTTGAACGTTGTATTCGGCGATCTCCGTTAAGGTCAGTCCTAGTTCGTCCGCACATGCCGAGATGTACCAGAGCACATCGCCGAGCTCGTCTTTTAATTTGCCTTTGATTTCGTCGTTGATGACGCCGCCGTGATCGCGTTGAATTTTCTTAACAATATTTGCGACCTCGCCCGCCTCGCCTGCCAAGCCGAGCGTCGGGTATTCGAGATTGTTAAGACGTTTCGGATAAAGGGCCGTCTGGCTCGCTTCGGATTGGTATTCTTCAAAGTTCATATTATTTTATGGCCGCAAAAAGGCACAAAACGCGCAAAATCAAAAAATCACCTTTGCGTCCTTTGTGCCTTTTTGCGGCTACTCTAATCTTCGATGTTTTGCAGCTTGGACAGTGTTTTTCATCAGCATTGCGACCGTCAGCAGGCCGACACCGCCTGGGACGGGTGTAAAATAGTCGGCTCTCGCTATCGCGTCTTTTGGATTTACATCACCGACGAGTGTCGAACCGCGATTCACAATTGTTTTCAATCGCCCGGCCAATTCGTCACCCTCAAAAAATTTGCGCACCTCACTTGCATCCGAAACTCGGTTTATCCCTACATCCACAACGGTCGCGCCTACGCGAATATGTTCGCCGGTAATAAACCCGGCCCGTCCGACCGCCGCGACGAGAATGTCGGCCTGCCGTGTAACCTCCGCCAGATTCGCTGTTCGCGAATGACAGATGGTCACGGTCGCGTTTTCGCGCAAAAGCAGCAT
>JAYUDV010000311.1:0-1192 GCA_043739565.1 Chloracidobacterium sp. | reverse complement strand
CATTCGTGATCTTTGCTGTAGCGTAGATTTTCAGGAATATTAGACATAGAAACTTTAGAATTACCTCGTAAAAATTTAGATACAAAAGCTAGTTTTGTCGCTTGTAGAACGGCGTCGGCACGACCCTTGCGGCCAGATGCTTGCCTCGTACATCAATTCTAATTTCTTGACCGGTTTTTGCAAGGTCAGCCGGTAAAAATGCGAGGCCGATATTCTTTTTGAGAAAAGGCGCGTGGCTTCCCGATGTTACAACACCGACTTTTGCACCGTCGATATAAACGTCATAACCATCGCGGGCGATGCCGGGTTCGGTCATTTCAAATCCCGCGAGCTTTCGAGATAGCCCTTTTTCTTTCATCGCGACGAGTGACGCACGACCGGTAAATTCGCCCTTGTCGAATTTGGTAATCCAACCGAGATTAGCTTCGAGTGTCGTTATGTCGTCGCCAAGCTCGTGGCCGTAAAGCGACATCGCCGATTCCAGCCGTAACGTATTACGTGCCGCAAGTCCGCACGGAAGTATGCCGTCGCTCTCGCCGAAGCCGCCGGTTTCGAGGAATTTGTACCAAAGCTGTTCGGCATATTCCGGAGCGGCATAGACCTCAAATCCGTCCTCGCCGGTATAGCCCGTCCGCGAAATTATTGCCTTTACGCCGTCCACCCAACCCTCGGTAAAGTGGTAATAGTTAATGGCGGAAAGATCGGTCTCGGTCAATTGCTGGACGATGCCGGTCGCCTCCGGCCCCTGAACGGCGATCTGGCAAAACTCGCCGCTAGCATTTCTGAGCGAAAAACTTCCGTCTTTCGATTCTGCGGAATCCGCACTCCGCACTCCGCATTCCTCATTTCCGACGATCCACTCCCAGTCCTTCTCCGTTGTCCCCGCATTGACGACAAGCAGTAGCTTTTCGTCTGCAAATCGGTAAACGAGCAGATCATCCACCACGCCGCCGGTATCATTTGTCAAAGCCGAATAATGGGCCTGCCCATCGTTCAATCGCGTGACATCGTTGGTGGTGAGTCGATTGACAAATGCGATCGCCCCGGGACCGTTCACCCAGAACTCACCCATGTGCGACACGTCAAAAAGCCCCGCCCGCGTCCGGCAGCGAATATGCTCGTCGATCACGCCGGCCGGATATTGAACCGGCATATCCCAACCGCCAAAATCGACCATCTTGCCGCCCATCTC
>JAYUDV010000310.1:0-9057 GCA_043739565.1 Chloracidobacterium sp. | reverse complement strand
CGCCGCGTGAGGCTGCGTAGGTGACGACCGTCGCCTTTTGTCCGGCGGGTTCGACGGTCAACGATGCGAGATCGCTGTCTTCGACGGGCTTTATGATTTGAGTAAGCGTGGTCGTCAATTCAGGCGTTTGTTTTCGCCAAGTGTCGAGCTCGTATATTTTATCGGGCTCGCCCTCGACCTTTATCGTAAACCGAACGTGCATAGTGCGAAATGGTGATGCATCTCGCTTCAGAAATTCGGCGACGATCTGCTCGCCGCGTTTGTCGGACGAATCAGACGCCTGTTGGCCCACCTCATTATCGGCTCCGTTTTCCCGGCCACCGCAACCCGTCGCCGCCAGTAAACAGAGAAAGATCATGTAAACAGCTATCTGGTTGAATTTGAAACCGCTTTTGGTCATTGTATTAAGGATTTATAGGTATGTTAGCATTTGTGCAATCTCGTCGCTCCAAGATATAAACGAAATACGGCCTAAATTGAGAAGACCGCACCTGGTGGCCCGCACGACCCAAAAATGAAAATCGACCCGGACGTAATTATTAAATTCGAAACTGCCACGAAATCATATCGTGACCTCGGTACCGTGTTGGCCCTGAACGGCATAAACGTCGAAATCCGGCGCGGCGAACGAGTTGCGGTCATGGGCCCGTCCGGATCGGGCAAATCGACTTTTCTCAATCTCGTTTGCGGGCTGGATACGCCGACATCGGGCCTGGTCATTTTCGACGGCCAAAATCTGGCGGAAATGCCGGATGACGACCGCACGCGGCTACGCCGCGAAAAGATTGGGATGATATTCCAGACGTTTAATTTGCTCCCAACGCTTACCGGGATTGAAAATGTTGCTCTTCCGTTGAGGCTAAAGGGAACGCGGGCTGGCGAAGCCGAGAAACGGGCTCTCTCTATGCTCGCTCGTGTCGGGCTTACCGGCCAAGCGAGAAACCGGCCGGACGAAATGTCGGGCGGCGAGCGCCAACGGGTCGCGATCGCACGGGCGCTTGTTTTTGAGCCTCCGGTGCTGCTCGCCGACGAACCGACCGGCAATCTCGACTCGCACACGGGTGACGAGATACTGCGGCTGATCGACGATCTTCATAACGACTACAACACGACTATACTGCTCGTGACTCATAATGAGACGGCTGCGGCTCACTGCGAACGCCGCCTGACGCTGCTCGACGGCGAGATCGTGTCGGACGAAACGATGGCGATATGACAGGAGCATTGTTACAGGTAACCGTACGCCAATGGCGGCTACACAGGCTGCGCGTGACGCTTACCATTATGGGCGTGGCGCTTGGCGTGGCGGTCTTTTTCGCGATCCGGACGACGAACACCACGCTTGTCGATTCCCTGCATTCGACGATCGAAAAGCTTGCAGGAAAAGCAACCTTGCAGATAGTCGCGGGAGACGCCGGTTTTTCCGAGGAACACGTAAAGACAGTGCGGGCAACTGCCGGCGTTGAGCTTTGCGAACCGGTAACCGAGACAACGGTCAAAACCGTCTCGCTCGCAAACGAGAAACTGACGGTGCTCGGCCTCGATACGGCCAGCGAACTAAAGATCTATTCGGAAATGTTCGACAACGCAGGCGTTGATGTTAAAAATCCGCTCGCCTTTACGTCCCGTGCCGATTCGATAGCCATTACACGCAAATTCGGCGACCGCTACGGGCTCAAAAACGGAGATAAGATAACGCTCCAAACACAGGGTGGAACTCAGGATTTTACAATACGCGGATTCTTTAATTCAGTCGGCGCAGGTGAGATGTATGACGGCAATATAGCTGTAATGGACATATACGCTGCCCAGTATGCGTTTGAACGTGGCTCCCGGATCGACCGGATAGATATCATGAACTCGTCCGATGTGTCCGTCGATGAGTTAGAGCGGCGTCTTACCGCCCAGTTGCCCGCCGGGATTAGAGTGGTAAGGCCCGAAATCCGAGGCCGAAGCCTCGAAAACTCAGTTTCAACGATGAATTTCGGGTTGACGATAATGAGCTTTCTTGCGTTCATTATTTGCGCGTTTCTTATCTTCAATTCGTTTAGCATCAGTCTTAGCCAACGGTGGAAAGAGATCGGAGTATTACGGTCCCTCGGTGTCGAGCGCGGCAACGTCCGCCGAATGTTCTTAGCCGAAGCCGCCGCCATTGGATTAATTGGCTCCGTTATCGGAGTGGTTGTTGGATTCTTTATAGCAAAGGCGGCGTTGCGGATCGTTTTGAGTGTATCGACGACCATTTATGGATTTTCCGCGTCGCCGCGAACTTTGGCGTTTGATTACCGGTTCGCTGTTGAATCATTTTTGGTCGGTATCGCGGCGTCATTGATCGCCGCATGGCTGCCTGCACGAGCGGCTGCCCGGCTCGACCCGGCTGTCGCGCTTTACAACGTCGAAATGCGAAAGCGCGAAGTCATAGCCGGCAAAGCAAGGATCATTATCGCATTTGCATGTATTTTATTGGGACTTGGTCTGACGACCATTAGCACACCGGCCACTGGTAAGAATGTTCAGTTATTCTATTCTTTCTTTATCCAGTTTGGCATGATTCTATTGTTGCCGAATTTAATACAGGTAGGAGCCAGATTGATCCGACCGGTTATGAAGTTTGTTTTTGGGCCCGAAGGACAAATGGCGGTCGAAACACTTGTAAGGGCTCCGCGCCGTACATCGTCCACAGTAGGTGCTCTGATGGTCGGACTCGCTTTTGTTTTTTCGAGCGGCGCGTTTGTCATTAGCCAAAAGGCCGCGTTGAATCACCAGATTGACAAGTCGCTAAACGCCGATGTATTGCTCACGTCGTCCGAACAATTGCAGGCGAGAACATACCATTTTTCGCAGACTACAACAGACCGCGTACTTTCCCTTCCGGGCATCGAGCGGGCCGACGCTCTACGGATCGGTACAATCGAGTACGGCGGTCAGACGGTGTCCGTACTGGCGCATGATATGGATGCATATTTTGCGATCTCGCCGGATCTGCTTGATTACGGTGACCCAAAAACGGCCCGCGATGCGACCGTCCGCGGCGAAGGAGTACTCGTATCAAATAACCTGGCGCTGCGCTGGGGCCTGAATCTGGGCGATAGCATCCGGCTCGATACGCCTGGCGGCAGCCTCTACCTGCCGGTTGTCGGAATGCTTGACTACTATCGGTCAGAGGTCGGTACGATCTTTATAGACCGCAGCATTTACCAAAAGTATTGGAATGACAACGATGTCGATTATATTTTAATCGATCTAAAGCCGGGGATCGACGCCTATCGGTTTAAGCAAAGCATTCTCGGTGTTATCAGCAGCGACCAAAATGCATTCGTCTATACACACGACGAATTTAAGCTGTGGGTCAGCCGGTTGATCGACCAATTCTTCACATTGATGTATCTTCAGATGGTCGTTGCAATCTTTGTCGCGTCTCTCGGCCTAATGAACACAATGATAATCTCGGTCGATGAGCGAAAACGCGAACTCGGTATATTTCGTGCGATCGGCGGCCTGCGACGGCAAGTGGTCAAGATGGTCTTGATTGAGGCGGTAGCGATATCAATGATCGGCCTGGCGGCCGGCGTAATAACCGGCATTTTTAATGCATATTTTTTGGTATATACTGCGGCCAAAGTTGTTGCGGGTTTTAGACTACAGCTTATTTTTCCGGTATCTATAGTATTGATCGCGATACCGATGGTGATCATTGTTGCGATCCTCTCGGCATGGCTCCCGGCACGAAGTGCGTCACGCCTTAATGTCATCGAAGCGATCGGCTACGAATAAATTATCCTGAAGTCAATGTTGTTCGTTCGATCAATGTTACTTTGACCCCGTTTTTTGGATACAGAGCTGCGGTTGGGTAAGGTTCAATTTTTTGATCAGGTGCCGTTTCGAAATGAAAATTCCTCATTACCGATACGAGAACCAGCACGGAGAGCATCTCTGAATAGGCGTAACCAATACAGAAGCGTGGGCCGCCACCAAATGGAAAATACGCATATTTTGGCTCCTTCTTCCCCGCGTTTTCTTCCCATCTTTCAGGTCTGAATAAGTCAGGTTCTTCCCAAAAGCGACTGTCTCGATGAAGGATCCATTGCGACATTAAAACCTGTGTGCCCTTAGAAATTCGGTAATTACCAATCTCACAATCGCGCACAGCCTCGCGCGCAACAAACCATGTCGGCGGGTAGAGTCGCAGTGTTTCTTTCAAAACGTTCGAGGTATAACTCAGTTGTTTTAGGTCGGCAGCCTCAGGCAGACGTCCGCCCAAAACGTCTCGAATTTCAGAAAGCAGTTTAGCCTCAACCTCAGGATGCTGGCCGAGAAGGTAAATTGCCCAGGCGAGCAAAATTGAAGGCCCTCCGTGTCCTGTAATAAGAAAGGTCTTTATTTCGCCGAGCAGTTGTTCATCAGTAATCGGGTTACCTTCTTCGTCTTGAGCAGACATCAAAACGGAAAGCAGATCTTGCGGTTTTGATCCGCTTGAACGGCGTTCCAGGATAATCTTGTGGGCCAGATTATCAATTTTTTTAACTGCTCTTCTGAACCTCGACTTTAAAGGCAACTGAATGACTCTGCCTAAGCCCTGCGAGCGGTTTTTCATAAAATAAGCGTCTTTTAGGGTGGCAATACTTTCCGCAAGCTTTTTCACGTGAGGGGAATTGCCAGAGCCACCTACAAGAACCCTGATTACGATCTTAATGGTTAGTTCAACCGTGTCTTCGTAGATGTCGCGCTTCTCTCCGTCCGTCCAGCGTGAAAGCATCTGCTCCGTCTCGTCAAGCATTATCTCTGTGTACTTTGCGATCAGCGAGTGGGAAAAAAGAGGAAACGTCAAACGCCTTTGCCTGTGCCATTCATTGCCTTCGCTCGTTAATAGCCCCCTTCCAAAAATCTTTCGCGTGATCGACATTTTCATCCCGCCATGAATCGTAAAATCTTCGTTTTTCGATGAAAGAACTTGATTAATATGCTGCGGATCACTAAGAAGATAAATTTGGGTCGCGGGAAGCCGCAAGGCAACAACATCTCCGTAGGAGCCGGCGCAGCGAGACAGAAAGCCAAGCGGATCGCGCGAATATTCGGCGAAATGTCCAAAGATGAAGCCGCCTACAGGACCGGGAGGCAAATGGTTACTTATACCCATAAAAGCCAGTAGTCATATTTTGGTGAGCCAATTATGGCATACATTGGCGATCTGAGGCGATCTGATAAGACAAGACTTTATTCCGCGTGCGAATGCTGCGGCCTCGACGTCGGGGAACCGCACCATTCACCGCCGACGTTGAGAATAATACGTTTTCCCGACCTCCCCGCTACCGCGACTGCGGCGGCGAGATCGCGTTTCGGGTCAAATTCCACACGGACAGATTCCGTCACAGCTGTTTTTTCGACGCCGGGCTTTATTATCCGATGATAATCGCCGCGATTACTGTCATAATCGGCTCGATATTTCTAAAAGAAACGCGCGGGCACAAGATCTGGGCAGAAGTGGAGAAAGAGTAAGAAATTTCACGCAAAGACGCCAAGAACGCAAAGGAAGATGAGATAAGATAATCCTTTGTTTAGAGAAGGCGTCCGCACGGGCGTTCATTTTTCTTGACAAAACTCCGCTTGCGGATTCATCGCACAGATGATTTTCTTCAGGCTTTTAATCTGTTGTTGTTGACGCGCAAGCTGCTCTTGTTGCCGTTCGATCTGTGTCTGCTGCTCTTTGACGGCGTTGACCAGAGCGGTGCTGATGCGGTCGTACTTAACGCCTTCGACTTCGCCTTTCGCGTTGTAAGTCACTAAAAGCGGATCAACTTTCTCGACATCTTCCGCGACGAAACCTAAATCTTTCATGCCGCCGTCTTTCCAATCGAAGGTTATCGGGTGCAAGCGGTTGACGAGACCCAAGCCGGGGGCGAACGAAGCGATATTGGTTTTGTATCTGAGACTCGACGAACAGGTCGCAATCTGATTCGAGGCGTTGCGACACAGCGTCGTCGCGCCCGCCGCGCCGAGATTATTGATACTCAACACACCACCGGCGGTTATCGTCATTTGCGTTCCGTTGGCTTCGCGGAAAACGATCTTGCCGCCCGAAGGCCGATTGATAATGGTGTCTGTGCCGTCACCGAGCAGCGAGTAGTTTGCACACCCGGAAAGCGACGAGCCGAATCCGATTCCGGCAAATCCGGAAAAACATCCGGCATCGCCGAGCAGCAGATGCGTTGTATTAACGGCAATGTCGAGTTTTGCGACGGGAGCAGTCGTGCCGATGCCGACGCTCGTGTCTGCCGTCGCGGAGTTGACGCCATTGATGCTGCCAAGCACGAGCGAGTTGTCATTCGTAACACTGGCATTGTTTCCGATAGCCGTCGCATTGGTGAGGTTTGCCGTGCCACTGGCATTGTAGCCGATGTAGGTGTTGCGGTCGCCCGTCGTGTTGGACGCACCGGCAGAGGCTCCGAAAAAGGTGTTGAATGTCCCAATCGTGTTGTTCGCACCGGCAGAGGCTCCGAAGAAGGCGTTCCTGTTGCCCGTCGTGTTAAAGAAACCAGCCCCGAGTCCGAAAGCGGAGTTGTTAGCACCCGTCGTGTTCGATTGACCAGCAATGTTTCCGAAGAAGGAGTTGCTGCCGCCCGTTGTATTGTTTGTGCCAGCTTGTTTTCCGAAGAAGGCATTGCTGCTGCCGGTGGTGTTTTGTTTACCGGCATTGAATCCAAAGAAGGCGTTGCTGGCTCCATTCGTATTCTTAAAACCCGCGGCGTCTCCGAAGAATGAATTATCGCTGACCGTGTTATTAAAGCCCGCATTGTTTCCGAAGAAAGCGTTACTATTGCCCGTCGTGTTAGATTGACCGGCACCGAATCCGAAGTAAGAGTTGAAAGCACCTGCCGTATTCAATCCGCCCGCACTCTTTCCAAAGAAAGAATTGAAGCCTCCAGTGTTAGACGCAGCAACACCGCTTCCGACGAAAGTGTTGCTGTTTCCGCCGATGCTCACCGCAACACTTCCACCGATGTTGTACTGCGACGCTGTATTTACTATAGTCGCCGAGAGCGTGCCGCCCACCGTGCCGTTGCCTGAGACGTTGAAGTTTGATGCGGCTTGCGGCGCGGTCGTGTTCTGCACATAGCTCGCACTGCCCGCCGTCGGGGAGCGCGCATCGCTCAACCGAGAATCATTTGTTTGGACATATTGATTCGCCGCCACGCCGCCCAACTGCGTCGCATTCGTCGCCGTTGTTGCGGTCGTTGCCGTTGTTGCCGTCGTCGCATTCAAGGCTTGAATGGCATAAGGTCCGCTCGTCAATGTCTGTCTTGGCGCGAGCATCGTGTACGCGCCTGGACTTCCCGCCAGACGAATGCTCACTTCGATAAACCTGTCCGCGCCGGGAAACGACGCCGCACCAAAATCAAGTTGGACGGTGAAAATTCCGCTCGTCACCTGCACGGTCGGATTTGTCATCGTCGTGCCGATTTGATTGCCAGCCGCTGCCGCATCAAATAGTTTGAACTGTATGTCGTAAGTTGCGTTGGCGGGCACGCCGCCGTCATTCAGCTTGCCTTGATATGTGAACGCTGTCGTTTGTGCCGAGGCGTTGATGACCAAGAGCAATGCGAGCAGCAATCCGATGAGCAATTGGCGGTGAGTTCGACGGTTGATGAATATACCTGGCAACATGATAGTTTCTCCTCTTTCGATTTGTGTTTCAAAATTAAAGGAATCACTCCACCAAACCGAGCCGCATCGCTTTGACGACAGCTTCGGTTTTGGAGTGAACGTCTAACTTGCGATAAATGCTCTTGAGGTGAAACGCGACGGCGTTGACGCTCGTGTTCTAAAGTGAACGTCATGCGCGGTCGGCAGTTATAAGTCGGGGTTGTCGATAAAGACGGTGGTTCGTCCGGTGTCGTTATCAAATACCTCGGCTGTGACGATGACGCGGCGGCGGTCCGGGTCGGGCGGCGAATTAGAGCCGTCTCCCAGACGCGACACGACGCCGCGCACCTGTAGGCGATTGCCCACGCGTTCAACGAAGTCTGCGTTGAGATCGAGAAACGCCGCGTGATTGGGCATCAGAGTCTCGGTTGACCGCGCCAGCGTGCGCCCCTGGCTATCGAGAAACTGCAACTGCACCTGCACGGGGCTGGTGTCCGGTCCGCCGAGCGCGACCACGTTGAGACGGGCTGTTTGCCCACGGACGACGCCAAAGATCCCGGTGCGGAATTCAGGGTCGTGATACGCATGCACGCGCTGAATGTAAATGCCGGAAACCGCCGCCACCGCGATGATCGCCGTGAGCAGTCCGACGGCGAATGCTTTTCGTAAAGTGTTTAGATATGTCATAATTTTTTCCTTCAATGTTAATTGTTCGTCATGGTTAGTTAATTGATGACGCCTGTGAGCGCTTCATCAAATGTGACGCGAGACCAACGCCCCGCGTCTTCAACTGCCAACCCGGAGCATGTTGCACGAAAAGTTTTGCAAAAGTCCCTAATTCGGTTGCAAAATGTTATAAAAGTTCCAAAGCGATTATGAGAGAGCCGCCAACGCACACTTACGCCTTCGCAGATTTTCAACTTGATCCTGTCAAGCGGCTGCTCCTGCGCGCCGGACAGCCCGTGACGCTCTCATCTAAAGGCTTCGATCTGCTGCTCGCGCTTGTTGAGAATAGCGGGCGGTTATTGACGAAAGATGAATTGCTAAAACTCGTCTGGGTCGATCAGTTTGTCGAGGAAGCAAATCTCACGGTACAGGTTTCAGCCATTCGCAAAGTGTTGGGCGAAAGAAAAGATGAGCATCGCTTTTTGGTGACTGTGCCGGGAAGCGGATACAAGTTTGTGGCTGAGGTGCGAAGTGATGCCGAAGCGTCTGAAATTATCGCTGATGCCGGCGCTCCCATCATGTTGACAGAAGAGATCGAAACGAAACCGGATTTCGATTTGCCAAACGATAAGCGGGATGAAACTCAAACACTAACAACCAAAACAAGCGCTGAACCGTCGGGATTGAAACGAACGGCATCGCGGCGCGCGCCTTTCGTTTTCGCTCTCGTGTTGACAGCCTTGTTGTCCG
>JAYUDV010000309.1:0-3570 GCA_043739565.1 Chloracidobacterium sp. | reverse complement strand
AGATCGTGCATTCGTCGCCGCTTTTGCCCGCCAACGACCCGACACTGCTTTTTACAAATGCCGGGATGAACCAGTTTAAGGACGTTTTTCTGGGGGACGAGAAACGCGACTATAAACGCGCCGTTTCGTCGCAAAAGTGCATTCGGGCGGGCGGCAAGCATAACGACCTTGACGAGGTCGGCAAGACGGCCCGCCACCACACATTTTTTGAGATGCTCGGCAACTTTTCATTTGGCGATTATTTTAAAGAAGACGCCATACGCTTCGCTTGGGAATTTCTCGTGGATGAGCTTGGGATCGATACCGAGCGGCTTTGGTTCTCGGTCTTTGAGGGCGATGAAGAGGTTGGGCCGGACGACGAGGCCCGAAACCTATGGGAAAAAGCGGGTGCGAAACCAGAGCGAATCCTGGGCTTTGGCCGCAAGGACAATTTTTGGCAAATGGGTGACACGGGGCCGTGCGGGCCGTGCTCGGAGATACATTATTACATGGGCGACGAGCCGGGAAATCCCGAAAAAAACAACGCCGTTTGGGTCAACGGCGAGGGCGACACGACGATGGAGATTTGGAACCTCGTCTTTATGCAGTACAACCGAATCGAAAACGCACCGCGAGAGTATAGGCTGGATCCGCTGCCCGCTCCGTCCGTCGACACGGGAATGGGACTTGAGCGCATCACCGCAGTCATGCAGCACGTCAAGACAAATTACGACACAGATCTGATCCGGCCGATCGTGGAATTTGCGGCTTCGCTTTCGAATGGGTGATCTGCGACGCAGGCAATAAAACGAGCGATAGTGATGGTAGATTTATGATGACTGACGACGTGATCAATTACGCCGAGGAATTTACATCCGGCGAGAGCGCTGTTCTACAGGAATTGCGTACTCACTGCTATGCATACTATGAAGATTCGATGATGCTCTCCGGCTTTTTTCAGGGGCGTGTTTTGAGCATGTTGTCACATATGATCTGCCCAAACGTGGTGCTTGAGATTGGCACATACCTCGGCTATTCGGCGTTGTGCTTTGCCGAGGGATTGGCGGAGGGGGGCAAGGTAATTACAATAGACATACAAGAAGAGACCAATAAGGTCGCCCGCTCGTTTGTCTCCAAGACCGAACATGTCAATCGTATAGAGTTTTTGCTGGGGTCAGCGATCGACCTTATTCCCACGCTTGTCGAATCGTTTGATCTTGTGTTTATCGACGCCGATAAGCCTAATTATTCAAATTACTTTGATCTCGTCATCAACCGCGTCCGGTCCGGTGGCTTTATCATTGCGGATAATGTTCTCTGGAGCGGCAAGGTCCTCGCGGAGGCAAAAGATGAGAATGCACAGGCATTGCACGAATTTAACCAAAAGATCCTGGCAGACGAGCGGGTGGAAAATGTCCTGCTTCCGATCCGTGATGGCCTGATGGTAATTCGAAAAAAGAAAGGTGCCGCTGAAGGCGATCCTTTCTCGCCGCAGGTCTACGAACTATCACTTTAAGTAATAGAAAACGCTCACTGTAATTAATACAACGGACGCGTTTCTCTGTAAAATATCATTAGTATCCCTCTTTACATGGAGCATGAAATGATCAAGATCAGACGATCAAACGAACGCGGCCACGCCAACCTCGGCTGGCTCGACTCACACTTCACATTTTCATTTAGCGATTATTACGATCCGCAGTTTATGGGTTTTCGCGATCTGCGGGTAATAAACGAGGATCATATCGAGGCCGACCAGGGCTTTCCGAAACACGGGCACCGCGATATGGAAATAATTACGTATATGATCTCGGGCGAATTGTCGCATCGCGATTCGATGGGAAACGGCGAGACGATCCGGCCAAATGAGGTTCAGCGAATGACGGCGGGCACCGGCGTGCTGCATAGCGAATTTAGCTCACCCACGAACAAGACGCATCTGCTGCAAATCTGGATCTTGCCCGATCAAAACAGGCTGACTCCGGCCTATGAACAAAAGCTATTTTCACTGGCGGAAAAGCAAGGTAAGTTGCGACTGATTGCGTCAAAGGGAGGCGATGACGGCTCGGTGCATATCAATCAGGATGTAAAGGTTTACGCCTCAGTGTTGAAAAATGGTGAGCAGGTCTCGTTAGATCTGGCCGAAAAGCGACATGCGTGGGTGCAATTGATCAGCGGCTCACTCGAAGTAAACGGTGAGATTCTGGATGCCGGCGACGGTGCGGCGATTAGCGACGAGACCGCATTAAAGCTTGGATCACGGGCCGACGGAACCGAATTCCTTATCTTTGACCTTCATTGAACGGCCATAGGCTTTCCGAATGCCGGAAAGCCTCATGCGGAAATATCATAAACGCATTTCATCCGTTCACATGTGTGAAGTGAAATTAAACAGTTTATTTTTTCAGGCCCGCCAGCAATTTGCCCAAAAACTCGTTGATCTTATTGTTTTCGATCCAACGCACAACCACGACGAGGTCATTGTCGGGATCGCAGTAAATAATATTGGTGCCGTTTCCGGTGTGAACATAAATTGACGCCGGTGCGTTTGGATAAAGCTTTTTGTCGGTATTGAGAAACCAGTTCATAAAGCCGTATGTCGGCTGAACCGAGGTTGGCGTTCGTGCCTGACGGATAAACTCGGTCGAAAGCAGCTGTTTATCTCGCCATTTGCCGTTACGCTCTGTTAGCAACCCAAACCGGGCCATGTCATAGGCATTGATAAACATCCCGCCGCCCCAATGTCCGCCGCCGCTAACGGATTGGACGATCTGACCGTCGATGACAACATATGAATTTTCATACCCGTACCAACGCCATGTGTTAGATGCGCCGATCTCGTCCATAACATTTTCCTTTAAGACCTGTGGCAGTGGCTTTCGCCAGACGTTTAGCGCGGCAAGGGAAAGGGCGTTGACGCGAACGTCATTGTACTCATATGCAATGCCGGGTTCGCCACGTTTACGGCCCAGCCATTTACTTGGATCGCGATCCGGACGGTCGGCCCAATCCGGCTTGCCCCACAGCGTGCCTTCCCAATCGCTCGTCTGCCGCAGCATCGTTTCCCAAGTGATCTTGCGGTTGTGTTCGGTGTCAAATAGATTGAGAAACGACGAAGTGCCAAATTTCTCCCCCACATCATACCGCTGCCCCGGCTGATAGACTACAACCGGTGCGTTGTAGTCAATTGCCTTGTCCTGCAAACTGCGGATCATTTTACGGTCGAATGCTATACCCACAACGGCGGACAAAAAACTCTTTGTCACGCTATGCGTCATATCCACGCGAAGCGGATCGCCCCACTCGGCGACGAGATAGCCGTTACGAATGACTATGCCGGTGGCGTTGCCGCGATCCTTTGTAGGGCCGATTAGCTCGCCGAACGGCGCCTGGCCAAAGGTCTGAGTTAATCCAAGCTCCTGGCTTCGCGGGGATTTTGCCTCGCTCGCGATCGCAAAATCTATGGCTTCTATCAATTTTGATGGATCGATATTCGATTGTTCGGGCGTCCGCCGATCCCAATCGCCCGCGGGCGGAAAATAGATCTTTTGGGCAAATCCAAACTGCGCGAAAATGAGCAGCAAAAACAGA
>JAYUDV010000308.1:0-21079 GCA_043739565.1 Chloracidobacterium sp. | reverse complement strand
GTGCAGGCTTATTTGAGTATCAACGCGCTTGGCTACAGCTATGTGTAGATTCAGTCTGAAAACAAGACGGAGGATAAGGGTATGAACCGCACCGATTTTATAGCCAAGGTAAAAGCATTCACTCTCGAAGGCTGGACGAGTTACGTGTTGATCACTTTAGGGCTGCTGGCATCACTCGCCATTGTCGGCTTTGTGACGGAAGGCATAGTCCACAGTAGAGCGGACCGTTTGACGAAAACGCACATTTTGGATGAAGAAACTAAGGTCGCATGTGCAATCGCCGGCAGCGCGGAGAAGGTGGCTTTTATCAATGCTCAGCGTAAGGAAATCAGCACCTTTGGTAACAGCCACCGCATGAGCGCAGTCGAATTTTTCACTTACTTTTACACAACCTATATCGTATTCACGATATTCGGTCTGATCGCGGCAATTTCATTAGCCGTTATTACTAAAACAGGGATCAATACCGCGAGCCCGCATATAATCGCCGTTTTTTTGGTTTGCACTTCGATCGTTGTTTTGTACCAGGGATCTCTCGGTGTTTTCCAGCCAAAAAGCAACTTAGACAGTAATGCCAAGCTGGCCGTCAACTATGCCGTTTTAGTGGATCAGATAGACACCTACTGCGCGACCGGGAAGATCAATGTGAAGGACCCAAATGTAGCACTTTCAGAGGCATTGCCCAAAGTCGCAACCAAACCGGCAAATACTAACACGGATGCTGGCCGTGGTGTTTCGCCTACGCCGGAGACACCCGTCAGTGTCAAGATACAGCCGTTTTTCGTCGAGCCGAATGGCGACCAGTTTATCAATTTCGTCGCCTGGCAAATGGAGCACTTGAGGAGTTTTTCAATCGCTCTCGATGACTCCAAGGTTTCTGCAATCGACAATAAGCGTTTCTTGCTACAGTAGGAATTGCGCTGGAATAGCTTTATCCCGGATTTATGATAACAGCGATGAACCGTTTTACGATTGGAGATGGCGTTTCGTATGAGCATTTTGCCGCTGGCGGCGGCAGAGCCGCGAGGGAATTAGCCACTGCCGTAGGCGGTACTGACAAGAAAGGAGGAAAAGTTATGCGTGCATTTACTGATAAAGAAGTGTTGGCTCGGGTGAGCGACTTGCCGACATTTACGGGTTTTCCGAATGGAGTTTTGGATGTTTGGATCAGGTCGACGGCGGATGTGTTCGATTCGTTTGACGACAAAGCGTTCACATACGAATGCTTTGGCGATACAAAGCCGCCGAAGTTTATCATGGCCCGCAACGGCACGACCAATGCCGGATCGTATGGGTTAGCACTTTGACGAGTACAACCATGCCGGATGCGCGGTTCTGAAATCCGATGTTATCGTTTACGGCTCGCACACATTCGGATTGCATAAAGGCAAAACGGCATACCGCCAGGCAAAGGGGTTTCCGTACTTCCGCGACGCCAACCGGAACAACAGGGCGGAGGAGATCGGCCCGGAATTCAACGACATTATTTTCGCAAATGTTCACAGGGCAGGCGTGAATTCGACGGTCATAAAAAACTGGTCGACGGCCTGTCTGGTCACGGCGAATCTGGCAAAGTTTCTGGCGTTTCTGGCGTTTATGAAATCCAAAGGCAATCCGCCGCTCAACGTCTGTATTCTGGAAGAGTGGTCAGCGTAAAAATCTTAAGCAACGGCAAGACTGTTAGACGGAGGCATTATGGCAGCGGATAATCAGCCAAACAATGAGGAAGGGCCTTTGCAGCTCCCGACCGTCCTGAACGAAGAACTTGAACTCATCAAGAGTTTCAAAAAGGACGCAAAGAACAAAGAAGAGCGCAGAGAGACTACCGGACAGGAAATTAAACCGCCGGACCAGAACGATCTGACAGGTGCATTCAATGCGCTTCATCAAGAGAGCCTGGCGGCGCTGTGCTTTTCCGGCGGCGGCATACGGAGTGCGACGTTTGGTTTAGGTGTTGTCCAGGCGCTTGCGCATTATGGGCTTTTGGATAAGTTCGATTATCTTTCCACGGTTTCCGGCGGTGGATATTTGGGGTCATGGCTATCGGCGTGGATTTTTCGGGAAAAGAGTGAATTCATCGAAGATAAGGTCATTACGGATAAGAACCGTCTTGCAGAGTATGAAAATTTCAAGGCCGGTAAACTGCCAAAGCTTGAACGAGAGGAAGTAGATAAATGCGACGATGAGATTGTTGGCTTTCTGGCAGCAAACGGCAATTTCGCCGATCAAGGCATTTCCAAGGTTCAGGACAAACTTAAGACACCGTCAATTCAGGACGATACTTCGCCCAATCCCGAGCCGAAGCAGCTCCAGTATCTTCGGAAGTACAGCAATTACATTACTCCGAAAGTAGGCTTGTTGTCGGCCGACACATGGACATTCTTTGGGACGTACTTCCGGAATCTCTTTCTTAATTGGACGATCTTTATTCCGATAATCGCCGCGATTCTGTTGATTCCGCGAATGCTTTTGACCGTCACCCTGCTTGACCAAGTTGATAATTCAGTTGCGCTGACAACGTTCGCTGTCGGTTTGATATTGGCGAGTTTTTCGGTGGCGTTTGTCATCAACAAACTTCCAAGCAAGAACCCATTGATTGCCGACATAAAACACAACACCGATAGTTGGGTTGTTTGTCTCGGAGTAGCGCCAATCGTCGTACTGGGAATTGTTTTGACCACACTTTTTGGGTGGTCCGGACGGACAGATGCAACGTTAGGGAAAGATTTGAGATTCTGGTCGTATTTGAAGGATGATATTTGGTATTTTGTGATCTTCGCTTTAGCCATTTACGTGGGCGGCTACATCCTTTATTTTGCATGGCGCTTGGTCACGCGAAGGAACCTGGGAAAAAGCCGGCTTGGAATCGTTTCGACGCTCGTTTCAGGTGCGATCGGCGGAATAATATTGTGGGCGACCGGGTCGAAAATGTCGGATTTAGCGATCTTCCCTTTGGCCGAAGGTTGGAACGGTCTGCTTTATTTGACTTTTGCTCTGCCTGCTTTCCTGTTGATATTTTTGACCGCTTCGATGCTGTTTGTGGGATTTTCAAGCAAGACGGCGTCAGATGGCGATCGGGAATGGCTCGCCCGTTTCGGAGCCTGGATGTTGATCGTTTGCGTCGGATGGATCGTGCTGAACGGCGTGGTTTTATTTGGCCCGATAGGGTTTGAATGTTTGGTTAAGGAGTTCAGAAAACCGTCCGAATTTTGGACTGACTATCTAATCCCCAGAGCCATCTCGGTTGTCGGTGTTATCTCGGGAATACTCTCGCTCGGCGGTGGTTTTACGGGGAAATCCGCCGTAAAAGAAGAACCGACTAAAAGCAAACTCTCAATGTTTTTGGCGATTGTGCCTGCAATCGCGGCACCTGTTTTCTTCGGTTTCATATTTGTCTTCCTTGCATATCTTACTAGTCAGGTACTGCCATTTATTAGGAATTTCCTTCCGGGTGAACATTTGGCTGTCCTTCACGAAAGCACGATCGGATTTCTAATCGCTGTCTTTTTCGTACTATTCGCGGTCGGCGTTGGAATGGCTTTTGTCGTGAACGTAAACAAGTTTTCGCTGCATGGGGCATATCGCGACCGCCTTGTGCGTGCGTATCTCGGCGCCTCGAATACAAATCGTCGCGGCAACGCATTTACGGATTTTGACGATTCGGATAATTTTCAATTGCACCGCCTGCGACTACAACGGCCGCTTCACGTTATCAACGCCACCTTGAATTTGATCGGCGGGTCAAACCTCGCCTGGCAAAATCGCAAGGCAGCCTCGTTCACAATGTCGCCGCTCCACAGCGGAAGTTGGGCGCTCGGGTATCGCCATTCGAATAAATACAGTCGAAATGAAAGTACCGGTAATTGTAAACATCTCCGGTTTTGCAACAGATTCGATGGAGTCTGCGGCAGCGTTGAACAGTGTCAATTACCCGGAGAATCCGTGAGGATCGGAACCGCCATGGCAATTTCCGGCGCGGCGGCCAACCCGAACATGGGCTATTATTCCTCGCCAGTGGTGACGTTCTTGATGTCGCTCTTTAATATTCGGCTCGGCTGGTGGCTTGGCAATACCGGTGAGTTGGGAAGCAAAACGGACATTTTTGGGAAACAGTTCTATACAAAGCCGAGCCCGTCGGTTGCGATTTTGCCGCTCCTTAACGAAACCCTCGGCCGGACCAATGAATCCAGACGTTACATAAACGTCTCTGACGGAGGTCATTTCGAAAATCTTGGTCTATACGAAATGGTGCTTCGTAGGTGCAAATATATAGTTTTGTCAGACGGTGCCGCCGACCCCGATTTCACGTTCGGCGAGATTTCAAACGCGATTCGAAAGTGCAAGGTCGATTTGGGAGTCACGATTGAATTTGAACACGGGTTTGACATTTATTCCCGTAAATCAGCCAAAGACGATGCGGACGAGAAAAAACGGTTTGCCGTTGCGGACATTACGTACCCGGAGAAATACAGCAATGGCAGGCATCACAGGGGTTTTCTGATTTATGTCCGGCCCACGATTTACGAGACCGAACCGCTGGACGTCCTAAACTACGCGAATTCGAACGATGCGTTCCCAAACCAGTCGACCGGCGACCAGTTTTTTGACGAAAAGCAGTTCGAAGCATACCGCGGTCTGGGCTTTTACACGATCGAGAACATGATCGGCGATAAGACTCCCAAAGATTTGGAGATTTTGGTGAACATGTTGAAGCATACACCAGCTCCGACAGGCAAGAGTTAAGCGGTACACTAAGTCCGATTGCTATTCAGAACAACCGACAAGCCGGACTTTGTTGAATTCGAACGAGTTGTTTTGAGCGACAATTCAAATTTCGTTTTGTAGATGCTTGTGATCGGGCTGAGAACATTATGAAAATAACGCCGGGGCAGAAGCGTGTTGCGGAGCAGTTGACGAGCCTGTTTGAGAACGGGACGATCAACATCCGGTATGACTACGCCGAAAATCTGAAGGACGGCCGGGGGATCACTTGCGGGCGGGCCGGCTTTTGCACTGGGACGGGCGACGCTTATCTGGTCGTCAAAAGATACACGGAAATCGAACCGACGAACCGGCTCGCGCAATATTTGCACGAACTCAGACGGCTAAACAACGCGGAGAAGAGAGATGATGTGAGTGGTCTGCGCGGGTTTGGCAAGGCATGGAAGCAAGAGGCGAAATCCAAGAAGTTTTGCGGGATTCAGGACGGCGTGACGGATGATCTTTATTGGAATCCGTCGCAAATATGCTCGAACGAGCTGGGACTCAAAACACCGCTCGCGAGGGCGTTTATGTTCGACACGATCATACAACACGGCGACGGCGGCGATCAGGACTGCCTGACGGCGTTGCTCGTTACGGCAAACGCGACGATGGGCGGCACGCCAAAGACGGGCGTCACCGAAAACGATTGGCTCACGGCCTTTATTAAAGTCCGCCGCGCCAATCTCTCATATTGCTTTGACAAAGCCAGCCGGAGGGAATGGTCGCAGTCAACCGACCGCTGTGACACGTTTTCGTCGATTGCGGCCTCCGGGAATTACGCATTGGTGACGCCGTTCAAAGCAAAATGGGAAGGCCGGGAACACGAGATTCGTTAAACAATTTCTTGCAAGCCGCGCGTCCTCAATGACTGTGCGGTGGTAATTTTGGACACTATACCGAGGATATCCGCAATGGAACATGAAAATTCGACCGACTCGTCGCTTGTTCTTTCTTACCTTAGCCTGCGAAAGGCGATAGGGTATATTGGAATCGCCCTGCCGTTTGTACTCGCGTTTGGAAATCTGCTGCTTCCTAAAAAACCGGGCATGCCGGGATCAATCAGCGCTTACTATTACACAAACATGGGAAATGTGTTTGTAGGAAGCCTGTGCGCGATAGGTATTTTTCTGTTTTCATATCGCGGTTATGACGAAAAGGATAATCGTGCGGGTAACCTCGCCTGCCTGTTTGCACTCGGAGTGGCCATGTTCCCGACCACGCCCGAGCCGGATCTTTCGATGAGTCAGAATATTACCGGTCCGCATATCATCGGAATATTTCACCAGATTTTCGCCGCATCGCTCTTCCTGACGCTTGCATATTTCTGCCTAAAATTGTTCACGAAATCAAAAGAAACCGATCCCATTCAGGAGAGGGAGCCGGTGGAAGATAGGCTGACACGATCGGAACCCAAGACCCCGCAAAAAGATCAAAGAAACACCTTATATAAAGTTTGTGGCTACGGCATCCTCAATTGCATTGGCCTCATAATAGTCTGTGAGGGGTTGTTCCTAAACACATGGTCACCATTTCCAACATGTCCGATTGTGATATTCGATCCGGTGTTCTGGCTTGAGTCAATTGCAATATTCGCATTCGGATTCTCATGGCTCGTAAAGGGCGAAGCCATTCTTGCGGACGTCGAAACCTAACATTTCCGGCAGCCGCGCGATTAGAAGGAGATCGCGTTGACTGGTTTGGCTGTTTTTCCTGTATTTACCGCAGCCCCTGGCCGAATTGTTCGGTGCCGAATGAGCCGATGCCTTTTAGGCGGAAGCTGAAGACGAATTTGTTTTCGCGGCGGACGCCGACGTTGAAGGTGTAGTATTGGAGGGCGAGCGAGCAGCAGTCGTAGGCGTAGCCTATGGTGTAGAGCGTGCTGATGCGGGACGAGAGGCCGAGTGCTCGTCGGTTTTGGAAATCGAAGAAATACGACGCACCGCCGTAGATGCCATGGTCGCGGTTGCCGACAAACAGCGACGGGCTGTATTGTGAGCCACGCAATGTGCCGGCCTCTTTGCCGTTGCTGTTTGCATATTGGGCGAGCGACGGGATGAGGGTGATGGCTCTGGTGTAGTAAAACGTTTGAAATAATTTGAGAAACGACGAATCGTACCCGACGGTCGCCGAGATTGCCCGCAAGCCGTCGCCCTGGAGGCCGTAGTCGAGACGAGTGTTAACAAAAACGGTCTTTTGCGGCCGGTATGTGGCGTCGATACTTAGCGGCGAAAATCGTCGCGGCACACCGCCAAATGTATAGAAACTCAGGGCCGTTATCGGCTCGATCTCGTTGCGGCGTCCCGGAATTAACGCCCCGCCAAACGTCTTATCAAAGAAATACTTGCCGCGAATCGTCACGCTAAATATTTCGTACGGCTGAACCGAATCCGAGCTTTTGTTAGAATTTGGATTCTGCTGGAGCTGCTTTTGTGCTGCCGAGGTCACGGCCTCACCATATTTCCGTGTGTAAAATCGATTTATCACGCCAAATTCAATTTCATTGGTATTAGTTGCCGTATCGACGTAGTCAAAACGAATAATCTTGTTGAAATTATCGATGCCTTTTATATAACGATATGTCAAATACGGCTCGATGACATGCCGAAACTTAAACTGATTATTCTTTCCGTAAAAATTTTTGGCGAGGGCCACCGGTCGTATATCAACCGTAAATTCGCCATATTTTCGGATCAGATCGCGACTTGCAACCTGGCGCAAATCGTTAAACGAGTTCGAATAATACGTAACGCGCGACGCTCCGGTAGCGGTGAAATTAAAATATTTGGTGTGCAGCGGGACGATCAACTGCGGATATATGTCAAATCTCTGCACGACCGATGGCGAGATCACGGGGTCGGTGCCTGTCATTCGGCGATATAACGCGACGTCATCGACTTCCTCGCGACGAGAAACGCCCTCAAGCGTCGTCTTGAATGAGAAATAGACGCCTTGCAGAAACGAGGGCATAGACGGTCGTTTTTCAAAACTAACGCTCGGCAGATTTCGCGTTTTCTCACGGACATTTGGTATCGAAATGACCTGAGAGCGAGCGAGGACATTAAGCGTGTAATCGTTCCAACTCTTATTAATAAAAACCTGAGAGGTCTCGATTGGTGAGATGATCTGTTGGATACCGTCCGAAAACTCCTGCCGGAAAGCAAGACTTGATGTGAGCCGTAGATCAACGGCCGCAGTAAATCCATTGGGAAAGTACTGAACTCCGTCCGCATATATTATCGAGCCGCCCCGGTCGGGATGTGTCGCGTCCGCCCTGAAACCCAAAACCCGATCCTTAACCGAATAAAAGCCAAAATTAAGATAGGAACGCGAATTCGCACGTGTCCGCATATCTAATCCATATCCAAATCCGCGTTTTGAGTAAAGATCGCCGCGAAACGTGACGTCGGCCGAATCTCCAAGCGTCTTGTAGTAAGCCGTCGAAAGCCGCAATCCTTTTCGCCCCGAATACCCGATAGTGGGCGTAAGAAACCCTGAGCTTCGGTCCTTTTTCTTGATGGAGATCGCCGCAAATGGCACGATGAGGAGCGGTATATTTTTCACCCGAAATTTCGCGCCCTTTAACCGCAGTTTATCGTTAGTTTTTATACGCGCACTGTCGGCGGTAAAACTCCACTTGGGCACCGCTTCCTCACAGGCGGTAAACTTCCCTTTGGTAATAACGATCTCGTTGACGCCAACGCGCTCGACACGTTCGGCGGTAAAATAAATGACCGTGCCGTCATTAGTCTGATTCGTAAAACCGGTCGAATCCTCGAACGTTCCGAGCTTCGTCCGGTAATTCCAGACTGCTTTTGCACCTGTAATTCGCTGATCGTCACCCTGGTCAAAGATGACGCTGCCGGTCGCGACCATTTTGTTTTCGGCTTCGTAAATCGTGATCTGGTCCGCCTGCATCCGATAGATCCCGTAATGTACGTCAACATTTCCACTGTGGCGGACGACACGTTTTCCCTTTTCGCCCTCGACCAATTGCTTGTCCGAATAAACAACAACTTCACCGTCGCCGCCTTCTTCTCCAAAGCTCGATTTTTTCTTGGGTCCTGGCAAGACAACGCTCTGCTGGGCCGATACCGGATTAATGTTCGGCGTATCCGTGATCGGATTGGAAACTTGGCGCTCAACTGGATTTGTTTGCTGCGCAAAAGTCGAAAATAGAGGCGAAATGGCGAATAAGAGGAGAATTGTAAGGATTCGAAACCGCATGAAATCAATAAGTTAGTAAATTGATGCTATCACGAAATCGAATAAACAATAAAGCCGTGTGTTAGACTAACTTTTCCCGAAATTCTCATGGATATGCCTGTTAAGCATAGTGTTTTGGTAGTCGAAGATGAGGAAGTGATGCGTGCGATCCTGCGCCAACTCCTCGAAGACTCCGGTTACGATGTCTTTACGGCGAATAGCGCCGAGAATGCTCAACAGATTTTTTTGGAACATGAGATCTCGATTACGCTCACGGATATAAAAATGTCCGGCAAGGATGGGATCGAACTCCTCGATCAAATAAAATCTTTCGATCCCGAGGCCCTCGTCATTATAATGACGGCTTTTTCGTCAGTCGATACGGCTGTTTCGGCGCTGAGAAAAGGTGCCTTTGACTATGTGACAAAGCCGTTTGTGAACGAGGATTTGCTGCAAACGGTAAAAAATGCGCTCATGCAGCGCCAGCTATTTCAGGAGAATCGAGTGCTCAGGCGCGAACTGCGTGGCAAATATGATTTTTCGGAAATTATCGGCAAAAGTGATAGCTTACAGCAGGTTTTTGATCTCGTTAACAAAGTTGCGAGTACCAACGCAAATGTCCTGATCCAGGGAGAGAGCGGCACTGGAAAGGAACTTGTCGCACGGTCGATCCATTTCAACAGCGACCGTGCCGAAAACCCATTTTTGGCCATAAATTGCGGGGCTTTACCGGAATCGTTGCTCGAAAGCGAACTTTTCGGCCATACCAAAGGTTCGTTCACCGGCGCCGTAGCGGAAAAAAAAGGCCTCTTCCGGTCGGTTGCGGGCGGCACACTTTTTCTGGATGAGATCGGCGATATGCCCCGGTCGCTACAGGTAAAACTGCTTCGCGCCCTGCAGGAGCATGAGGTAACGCCGGTCGGAGCGAGCGTGCCGATAAAATTTGACGCGCGGATTATTGCCGCAACGAATAAAAAACTTGGGGCGGAACTTGCTGCGGGCCGGTTTCGCGAAGACCTGTTTTATCGGCTAAATGTTGTTGAAATAGATGTGCCGCCGCTTCGCGAGAGACGCGACGACATCCCGCTGCTTGTTCGGCATTTCGCCGCAAAATCCGCACGCGATCAAAATGCAGGCGAAAAAACAGTTTCAAAAGGGGCGATTTCCGCGCTTGTTAATTACCAATGGCCCGGCAATGTCCGAGAACTTGAGAATGTGATCGAGCGTGCCGTGATACTCAGCGGAGCGGAGATCGATCTCGAAAGCTTGCCGCCAAAAGTCTCGGCTGGCGACGGATCTGAGATCCGCAAAGCGAGCGGATCTCGTCCGACGCTTGATGAGATGGAAAGAAAATATGTGTTGGAAATCCTCGATTCGACCGGTGATGACAAAGCCAAGGCCGCTCATCTGTTGGGTATTGATCTTTCGACTTTATACCGCAAGCTGAAAAAATACGAGCGGCTTTAACCGCTATTTAACCGCGAGTTCTAAGATGAAATAATCGGTATTTTCGATCCGGACGATCCGACCGCTGGTAAACGGTTCCTGGAAAAATTGGTTAGCGGCATACGAGCGGCCATTGAGATTGTCGTCGCCGCCGCTCATCTCACTCTGAGCGATCAACTCGGCCGGAAACCACGTTTCAGATGGGATATTTGCGGCTTCGGGCGGCCTGATCTTTTCGGCTTCGGCGACGAGCTTGGCAGAGTCCGGCGGAGCGAATCGCAAGACCGCGATGATCTTTTTGCGCGACGCATCTTCTTTCCACGCGACATCTTCGGTTTCGTAAGGAATATTGACGATGAGGCCCAGTTCCTCGACATTCGACCTTACAGCGTTCACGTTTTCATTTGCCTGATTTGATGATGCAGACACACTGGAATTTGCCGAATTATTTGCACTTCCACTGCACGCAGGTGACAATGCGGCGCAGAAAATTAGTGCTAAAATAACGGCTGGCTGTGCAAATGTCATTGGGTCATTGTAAGCGTATAAAGTGCGATTTTGCAATTTTCGAACTGCACCTCCAAAACGAGGACATTAAATTGCGCTAAATGTAACGCGGCCTTAAACTAGCATCAGAAGATCTGATATAAGTTTTTATTTTGATGAATACAACCGAAACAGAAAAGGCCTTGACCGCGGCTCAGACAGAGGTCGAACGCTGGGAAAACGAAACGCTCAAAACGGCGCTCGAAAAAACGCCTGAACGAAAAACGTCATTCGAAGGCATATCACTCGAACCCGTCGAACGGCTCTATACCGGAGCCGACACCGAAAGCATAGACGAGATCGGCTTTCCCGGTGATTTTCCTTACAAACGCGGCATCCACCCGACCGGCTATCGCGGCAAAATGTGGACGATGCGGCAATTTGCCGGATTTTCGTCGCCCGAAAACACCAATGCCCGTTTTAAGTATTTGATGGAACACGGTCAAACGGGGCTGAGCGTCGCCTACGATCTCCCCGCCTTAATGGGGCTGGACGCCGATTCGCCGCTCTCCGAGGGAGAGGTCGGTAAATGCGGTGTCGCCGTGTCGTCACTTGCGGATTTTGAAGTGCTTTTTGATGGCATTCCGCTCGATCAGGTGACCGTTTCGCAGACGATCAATGCTCCGGCCCCGATCTTTCTAGCGATGTATCTCGTCGTCGCCGAAAAGCAAAAGGCCGACTTCACCAAGATCTCGGGCACTCTGCAAAACGATATTCTCAAGGAATACATCGCGCAGAAAGAGTGGATCTATCCGATCAAACCGGCGATGAAACTAGTCATCGACACATTTGAATACACGACTAAGCACGTTCCGAAATACAACCCGATCTCGATCTCGGGCTACCATATCCGCGAGGCCGGTGCGACGGCATTGCAGGAACTGGCATTTACGTTGCGCGACGGCGTTGAATATGTAAAATACGGCGTCGATCGCGGTATGAATGTCGATGAATTCGTCCCAAGGCTGTCATTTTTCTTTAATGCACATAACGATTTTTTTGAAGAAATCGCCAAATACCGTGCCGCTCGCGTGGTCTGGGCGCGGACGATGAAGGAGCGTTTCGGGGCGAAAAATCCACGGACGATGCAGATGCGTTTTCACACGCAGACGGCCGGCGTTTCGCTCACCGTGCAGCAGCCGCTGAACAATATTGCTCGAGTCGCGATCCAGGCCCTTGCCGGTGTGCTGGGCGGCACACAGTCGCTGCACACCGATTCGTACGACGAGGCACTCGCTCTGCCGACCGATGAGGCCGCGTTGATCGCGCTTCGCACCCAGCAAATCATCGCCGAGGAAACCGGTGTCGCAAATACGGTCGATCCGCTCGGCGGCAGCTATTACGTCGAGTCATTGACGCAAAAAATGATCGACGGATGTATGGATTATTTTGAAAAGATCGAGGGTTTTGGCGGAATGGTCGAGGCGGTCGAGGCCGGATTCCCGCAGCGTGAGATACAAGAATCGGCGTACCAGTATCAAAAGGCGGTCGAGCGCAAGGAACAGGTGATCGTCGGCGTTAATAAATATGCGATGGAGAGCGAGACGTCAAGGATCAGCATTTTACAGATCGACGAAAACGTCCGCCTTCATCAACTCGAACGGCTGGCTCACACAAAATCGGCCCGAGACAACGGCGCTGTCGCAAACTCGCTCGAAAAACTGAAACAGGCGGCAATTCGCGATGAAAATACAATGCCCTCGATCATCGAATCCGTTGCCGCATATGCCACGGTCGAGGAGATTTGCGTTGCCCTGCGTGACGTTTACGGTATTTATGAGGAACCGGCATTTTAGGAAATTCGCCGTGTTATAATCGGCAAACGAGGTAAAATCAAAATGTTTTTTCATGTTGTATTAGAAGATGATGAAGATGGATGGATCGTAGCCGAATGCCCATCTTTACCTGGCTGTGTTTCACAGGGAAAAACACAACAAGAAGCTCTGGAGAATATTAAAGAGGCAATCACGGCGTGGCTTTGGGCAGAAGACCAGAAGGCAATGGCATTGATGCCGACGCCGCGTGTCAGCGAAGCAATACTTGTAACAGTTTGATCGGATGGGCAAATTCGGAAATGTCTCGGGCAAGGATGCCGTCAAAGCCTTCCGCCGGGCAGGATGGGAAAAGGTGGGTCAAGTCGGAAGCCATTTGGTAATGACTAAACCCGGCCTACGAGTGAATCTTTCTATTCCGCAGCACAAAGAACTTGCCACGGGGACACTTCGGGCGTTGATTCGAAACGCCGGGGTGACCGTTGAGGAATTTGTCGAACTGCTGAAGACATGAATCTTCGTAATTTAAATGGAACTGTTCGAAAGCTTTTACTCTAGCGAATCAAAGCGAAAAATCGTCTCACTTGGCGAACGCGGCGAAAGTCTTGCCGCTGAATTTTTGATCAAAAACAGCTATCGCATCGTCGTTACTAATTTCAAAGTCCCGGTAGGCCGTAACAGCAAGGGTGTGCAGGTTACCGGTGAGATCGATATTATTGCCCTTGACGGTGAGACGCTCTGTTTTATCGAGGTAAAGACGCGGCGCTCGGATGATTTCACGCCAGTGATCACGAGTGTCAATACACGCAAACAGCGTCAGATCACGCGAACGGCCAAGGTTTACCGTAAAATATTTGGCATTCGCGAAATGGCGTTTAGATATGACGTTGTGACCGTGCTGATGCCAAAACATGAGGAGCCGGAGGTCGAATTGACGAAAGGATTCTGGAGCGAGGGCAAATTTCAAAAACAAAACTGGAATCACGAGGCATGGCGGGAATTTTCCTGAACCAAATACCGCTTCCAAACGTACCATCTCAAAACAACCAATAAAATTATGAAACTATCGCTTATTTTGTCGTCCATCGTGGTATCTATCTCAATACTCAATGCCGTGGCCTCGGCTCAACAGCCAGCCTTGATCGACCGCGAGGTTTTCTTCGGCAATCCCGAATACGCCGGTGCTCAAATCTCGCCGGACGGGAAATATATCTCGTTTATCAAGCCTTACAAAGACACCTTGAACATTTGGGTAAAAGGCGTGAATGAATCATTTTCGGCGGCCCGGCCGCTGACCAACGACACGACCCGCCCGGTTCGCACATATTTCTGGTCGCGTGACGGCAAATATGTGCTTTTTTCGCAGGACAAGGGCGGCGATGAGAATTTTAATATTTACGCCGTAAATCCGGCAGATAAGCCGTCCGCTGATTCGGATGTGCCGACGGCTCGAAATCTAACCGCCGCAAAAGGTGTCAGGGCCGAGATCGAAGGCGTGCCGTATGGCGACCCGGACGCTCTGTATGTCGGCATCAACGAACGCGATAAGGCTTGGCACGACCTATACAAAGTAAAAATTTCGACCGGTGAACGCACATTGGTCAGCGAAAATCATGACCGTTATCAGGGAATGGTCTTTGATAACGCCGATAAGATGAGGCTTGCGATCCGGTCGGCGCAAAACGGCGACACCGAAATTTTACGGATCGAGCCGGACGGCAAAGCGACGAAGATCTATTCGTGTGACGTATTCGAAACTTGCTCGCCGCTACAGTTTCATAAAGACAATAAACGTATTTACATCCAAACGAACAAGGGCGATCTCGACCTGATCCAACTCGATCTACTCGACGTTGCCACCGGCAAAACCGAGAAGGTCGAGAGCGATCCGTCGGCAAAAGTAGACTTTGGCGGCGCGAATTTTTCGGAAGTCACGCACGACATCATCTCAACTAACTACGAAGATAGCCGCGCCCGTATCTATTGGAAAAACAAGGATTACGAAAATGATTACAACGTAATCAAAAAGAAACTTGGCGATCGTGAGATCAGTTTCAATTCGTCAACGTCGGACGAGACGAAGTTTGTCGTAGCCACCCATAGCGACACCGATCCGGGAACCGTTTGGATTTATGATCGGAAATCCAAAGGCTTGACGACGCTCTATCAGGTTCGCGAAAAACTTGACCGCAAAGCGCTGTCGCCGATGACCTCGGTCACCTATAAATCTTCGGACGGCCTCGAAATCCCCGCTTATCTGACATTGCCAAAGGGCGTCGAGGCTAAGAATCTGCCGGTTGTAATTTTTCCGCACGGCGGCCCGTGGGCCCGCGATTCGTGGAGTTACAATACGTTTGCCCAGTTTTTGGCTAATCGCGGTTACGCAGTGTTGAGTCCAAATTTTCGCGGCTCGACCGGTTACGGCAAGAAATTTTTGAACGCCGGTAACAACGAATGGGGCCAAAAAATGCAGGACGACCTGACGTGGGGCGTCAAGTATCTGATCGGGCAAGGCATTGCTGATCCCAAGCGTGTCGCGATCATGGGCGGCAGTTATGGCGGCTATGCAACGCTTGCCGGTGTAGCCTTTACGCCGGACACTTATGCGGCGGCGGTCGCGATCGTTGCTCCGTCTAATCTCAAAACCCTGCTCGAATCGGTTCCACCGTACTGGGAAGCGGGACGCACGATCTTTTACAAGCGAATGGGCGACCCGAACACGCCGGAAGGCTTGGCACAAATGAAGCGACAATCGCCGCTCTTCTCGGCGGACAGGATCAAAACGCCGCTAATGGTCGTCCAGGGAGCAAACGACCCGCGTGTCAATAAACGCGAGGCCGACCAGATCGTGATCGCTTTGCGCGACCGAAATTACCCGGTCGAATATCTCGTCGCGCCCGACGAAGGCCACGGGTTTGCTCGCCCCGTCAACAATTCGGCGATGATCGCCGCCGCTGAAAAGTTCTTGGCGAAACATCTCGGCGGACGCTATCAAGAGTCGGCGACACCCGAGGTTGCGAAACGGCTGACTGAGATAACCGTGGATCCAAAATCGGTAGTTCTCATCAAACCCGTCGACATGACCGCCGCTCCGTTAGCTAACCTGACGGGAAAATGGTCGCTCGCGGCCGATGCCGGTGGTCAGACGATACAGATCTCGGCCGAATTCAAACAGGACGGAACCGCCTTTACAGGCGTAACGATGTCCGACTTGGGAAACGGAAAGATCGAGGGAGGAATGGTCAGCGGCAAGGATATCTCCGGTATTCTTCACGCCGACGTGCAGGGCCAGGCGGTTGATTTCACAATCGCAGGCACTGTTGACGGTGATAAAATGAGCGGCACATTCACAAACCCGACATTCGGCTCGGTTCCGTTTTCGGCTACGAAGGTTAAGTAGTCGATAATTGAAACCTGCTTAAATACAAAACGCGGGGCTTAAATCCCGCGTTTTTCCTTTTTTTATAAATCGACTTATTGGACGATCATTTCAGCGTCCATGTTGTACCAACCGTAAACGATCGGCCGCGTGCCGGAGCAAATGTAAATTGTTCGCTGTATGCCCGGTTGAAAAGATTCGAAATACCGGTATTTACATTAAAATTAAACCGCTCTCGTCGAAAATAATATCCGCCGCTCATATTGTGTGAAACAAAACCAGGTTCAGGACCACCGTTTCCACCTTGGTTTACGGGAGCCAGGAACAAAGGCGAAACTCGGTTTTGCTTGGTAACAATTCGCACGTTGTAGTCAAAAAAGTACGACTTGCCGTAATTGTTCCAGCGAATTCCGACATTGGTGCGGAGCGGGCTGATGCTGTCGAGCGGCACGTTGCGTCCTATATTATCTCCGCGCAAATAACTAAAATTTCCATTCGGTGTCAGATATCCAAGACGTATTTTCACCGGCGTCTCAAACTCGAGTTCGACACCCTGAATACGTGCCCTGTCCACATTCTGCGTCTGAGACACGCGGGACGGACCTGGTCCTGGTGGTGAGCTGACGATAAAGCAGTTATTTGCGTCATAAATGGTACCCGTTCGTACAATAAAGATCGGGCAGCCGCGGCGGTCGTTTGCCTCGACGGTGTTTAGAAAATTCTTATACGAATTATTAAAATAGGTCGCCGATGCGGTAAATCGCGAAGTGTGTAGCCTTACGCTCGTATCAATATTGGTTCCGGTTTCGGGCCTTAAACTTGAATTTCCGACCACAAAACCGCCGACCGAACCCGCGTCGGTAAAGAAAAGCTCAAAAATATTTGGCGTTCGAAACGATTTGCCGACGCGGGCGGAAAGATTGACATTTCGCGAGAGTTTATAGACGGCTCCGAAGTCGCCGGTTACAGATGTGTTCGAAACATTCAAACCAGATGCCAAACTGCCAATATTAAGGGCGTCGATCTGATCCTGCCGCAGGTTGGGTAGCGAGAATCCGGTCGTCGGTTCTGCCGCTGTCTTAAAATTATCCACCCTTATCCCGCCGACCAGTTTCAGACGGTTAGATAATCGAAATTCGTCCTGGGCAAACGCCGCGTAATTTGTCAGGCTCGCGTTCGGTACGCTTTTTGTGTTGCTAATTCGCCGGGTTGTCGAGATGGGTGATGACGCCTGAATCACAAGGCGGCGGTCGCGGTTGGTATCACGGAAAAAGCTTGCACCGGCGGTCAGGTTATTGCGGCTGCCGAACGTCCAATCCGTCTGGAGATCAAATCCGGACGTTTTTGTATTGGTTACCGTTTCACTGGACTGGTAGAATCCCGGCACTGTCAGAATATTTGTAAAATTACGGTATTGAGTCTGGTAAAAGCCGCTGACCGACAGGCGCTGGAGAGATTTGGTCAAAGCCGCCACATCGTAGCGCCCGCTAAACTTATCGCGGTTTGAAAATGGAAAAAAGGCATTGAATATATCGACCAAACCTGCAGAGCCGACATTCGCCGCCCGACGACGGTCGTAATTAAACCGCAGCGTATTCTTATCATTAAGAAATAATCTGGCCGTTGCCTGCGAGTTGCCGGCATGCGACTGCGAATTTAGCACTTCGCCGTCTCCGGTAATCGTGCCGCTCTGGAGGCGAAAATCCGAAAGAAAAACGCTGCCCGGCTTTCCCGTCGAATAGTTGCCAAAGCGTTCGAGCGATTGCGAAACGCGAAACGCGAAAAGTTTGCCCGACCCGTTTACCGCCAAATTTCCCCGCCGGCCATTTTCATTTGACGAGTAAAATGAATCGAGAATCGCCCCAAAACGAAACCCGGTATCACGTCTCGGCGGCGTATCGCGGGTAATAATATTGATCGTTCCGGCAAGTGCGTCCGTTCCGTAAAGCACCGAGCCGCTCCCGCGTACGACCTCAACACTTTCGATCTGCGATGTTTCGACTAGACCAGTCTCGACGCCGGATTGTGCAGTAGACGTGCGGCTGTTATTGAGCCGTTCGCCGTCAATCAAAATCAGCACACGATTGCTGTCCAAACCTCGAATTCGCGGCCTGACCTGAAATGCTCCTTCGTTGACCGTCGATGTTCCCGGCAAGGTGCGAAAAATATCGCTGATCGTGTTTACAGCTTTGCGTTCGATCTCTTCTCGGCCCACGATGCTCACCGGTACCGCCGTTTCTTCGCTTGAGATTTGACGTCGCTCGGCCGTTACATTTACCGTCTCAGCGATCGCCCCTGGAGAAAGTAGTATTTCCAAATTTCCCGGTTGGCCCGATGCCACAATCAATTCCCGGACAACCGTTGAAAAGCCATTTGACACAGCCGAAATGCGGTAACTGCCTTCCGCGACACTATCAAAAACCGCGACGCCGTCAGCACCGCTGGCTGCGGTTCGCAGCAAATATCCGTTGACGGTGAGGTGGACATCCGCTCCCGGAATGGCCAATCCGTTAACGTCCATCACGGTGATCTCCAGTCTGGATTTCGGGCTTTGGGCATAACTGCCGCCTGTTAAAATACCAACTAAAATCAGTGACAATAAAGATGAATAAATCTTATGCATGTACTACAATCCCCTCGCTAAAATAAAAACTCAGCTAACGTGACTACACGTATTTCTAATGCTAATTGATTTTGCGACGTTTTGATAATGTTAAAGATAAATCTGTACTTTTTTAGGATATTTGGAATGCTAACCAGAGCGGACATTATTACAGGTTTGGAAGCGGTAATATAAAGCAGTTATTTTTTGCTTCGTGGAACTTTCGCATCAGTGAGGATCACAAAATCACCGATAGCTGAATGCTTTGCCTTATCGAAGGTCTTGAAATCGTCTTCGTATCGGATTGTCACTACCAGAACTTTCGCTTTTGGACGGTATTTAAGCAACTGCTGGATGGTTCCGAGGCGGCTCTCCGTATGAAACCCGCCGTTTAGATGAACGACCAAAGCTCGTTTATTCCCTTTCAGATAATTTGCGACCGAATTCGCCATCGTCGCGTCCCACAGAGACTGCGAAGCAAGAATCTTGTCGATACCCATCTTAGCTTCCGGGCTCGGCCCCATTAGATCTTTAAATTTTTTTGCGTAGGCGTCCGACGGTTCACCGTACGGCAGCGGAGCTAACCAGCTTTTTGCTTCTTTTGAAAGACCATTGAGCGTGTCACGCCCGCCCCGCGAAACCATATTTACGTAACGCCGTGGAGCATTTGCGGCAATGACCGTGAGTTTTTTATCTTTGGCTAATTCGAGCAATGGCCGGTAATCCGTTTTGTAATTGCCCCACGGCCGCGATGCCGCAAGGAACTGGGCCTCGCTAATTTGGCCGGCTAGATACTCATTCACAACGATCTGGACGTCACGTTCGAACATCTCCATCGACAACGCAACTTTACGTCGATCAGAATATTTGGCCACCGCCTGTTTGAATATCTCAAACTCAACCGTATGCCCGACCGAATCATCGTGTTGCTCACCCAGAAATATTGCGTCGGCGCCGTCCATCGCCCTCACGATCGCAGCCAAACTCGACTGGTTGCCCGTGGCGTCAAATACACGGTAATACTGATTCGCGTCTGGTGTTTGCGAGGACGAAATCAAGGCAGAAATAAAGACCAGAATAAATGACAAACCTAATATTTTCATAGATTTATAAGCAAAATAAATCCGAGCCGAAACGCACTAATCACCGCAAATAATTTGGGCGGCGAGCAGTGGCAACGTCAATTCATGATGACCGGTGATCGAATATCCGCGTCCGGCTCCGTTTGCTGTCGGCCTATGAACGACATTTGTCATCGGTCGGTAACGCTGCACAAAATCGAAGTTAGCGGTCGTAAAATCCTGTAATTCATGGCCGAGATTTCGAACGACGGTAATAGCTTTTAGAAATATCTCGGGCAAAACCACGGCCGAACCGTAATTTAGATAAACCCCGCCGCCGTTTATCTCTTTTACTATCGAGCAAATAAGCCTGAAATCGGTGTGTGACGCAGCTCCCAACGCCGCGCCGTCACACGACGGATGAAAATGCCCAATATCCGCTCCTATCGTCAGATGAGCGGTGAACGGGATTTTATGCTCATATGCGTGGCATATCAACGACATATCGGCGTTTGGCGGGTCGAGATCTGTGACCGCGCGGCCCATTGCCTCGCCCAGGCCGATGCCATCGCGTTGGCCCGCCTTTGCCGCTGCGTTTAATATCTCCCCAGTCTCTCGAGCGGCTCCAAAATCACCTTTTCCAAGCGTGGCGTCCACGTCTTCGCTGGTAAATCCGACGAGTGCAATCTCGGTATCGTGGACCAAAACGGAGCCGTTAGTTGCTATGGCCGTCACAAAGCCGCGGCGAGCGAGATCGATTATGACTGGAGCGAGGCCGGTTTTGATCACATGGCCGCCCAAACCCCAAATGATCGGCTTTCCCAAATCCTTGGCTCGACGCATCTGTTCGGCAAGCCCGCGAAGGCTGCGAACCGCAAGAATGTCAGGCAATTTACCCAGGAAATCGTTGAGCGAGTCGTGTTCCGCGATCGGCTTAGCAAACTCATTTACGCTCACTTTGCTTGGCCTGGCTGCAAGTTCGTAAGTTTGTATTTCCGCAAGATTGATGGGAACAAAGTCCTCGTAGATAGACATTTCAGGTTACCTTTCCAGATTTTACCAAATCATATCATAAGGGATAGCCCTTGCCCTGAACGCCGAGCCTATCCCATCCCTTTATAACGATAAAAAAAAGGCGGTCGGGGGACCGCCTTGAGGGTTATTTATAGGACGGGGATTATTCCTGTCCCACAAAGTCAACGTCTGACAGGTTGTCGGTGACCTGGACGGTACGTGCGGCGAAGCGGTATTGCCGTGAGGCGACGCCGATCGTGTATGTTCGGCCGGCGGCGACGCCGTCGAAGCT
>JAYUDV010000307.1:0-21086 GCA_043739565.1 Chloracidobacterium sp. | reverse complement strand
GCAGAAGCCCGCGCTTAAGCAAGGGCGTAACGGTCAACGTTGTGTGTTTCGCCCTTGCTTAAGCGCGGGCTTCTGCATTTTATTTTTATGGAATTAGCAAAGGCATACGACGCCAAAGAGGCCGAAGAAAATCACTATAAACGTTGGGAAGAGAACGGTTTTTTTGCGCCTGAGATCAACAAAAACAAGAGAGCCGAAGCATTTTCGATTGTCATCCCGCCGCCAAATGTGACCGGTAGTCTGCACATGGGCCACGCACTCCAGCACACGCTGATGGATGCGCTGACGCGTTGGAAGCGGATGCTCGGATACCGCACGCTTTTTCTGGTTGGGGTTGACCACGCGGGTATTTCAACACAATTGATGGTCACGCGGCAGCTCAAAAAAGAGGAGCATAAATCGCCGCAGGACATCGGGCGTGAGGCTTTTACAAAAAAAGTTTGGGAGTGGAAACATAAGCACGGTGGCGAGATCACCCGTCAAATTCGCAAAGAGGGCCTGAGCGTCGATTGGTCGCGCGAACGCTTTACGATGGACGACAATCTGTCAAAGGCCGTCCGGGAGGTCTTTGTGCGGCTTTACGACGAAGGTTGGATATATCGCGGCACGCGGATCGTAAATTGGTGCCCAAAAGATAAGACCGTGCTCTCCGACCTAGAGGTAAAAGAGGAAAAGGCGAAGGACGGAAAACTTTATTATCTGAAATATCCAATAGACGAGGAGGAGAAGGGGAGAAAGGGAGATGAGGAGAATCCGCAATCCGCAATCCGCAATTCATTACGGTCGCAACAACGCGGCCCGAGACGATGCTGGGCGACACGGCTGTCGCAGTCAATCCGGACGATGAACGCTACAAACAATTCATCGGTAAGACCATTGCGTTGCCGCTTACAAACCGCGAGATACCGATCATCGCCGACGAATATGTTGAGGCGGAATTCGGCACTGGCGCGGTCAAGATTACGCCCGCGCATGACGCAAATGATTGGGAGATCGGCGAACGTCATGGTCTCGAAAAGCTCGTCATCATGAACGATGACGCAACGATGAACGCGGCGGCTGGTGCGGAATTCGAAGGGCTCGACCGTTACGAAGCGCGTGCGAAAGTTATAGAAAAGTTTGAGGAACTCGGCCTGCTCGACAGGATCGAGGATTACGACGCCACCTTACCGCATTGCGAACGCTGCAAGACGGTCATCGAGCCGCTGCTGTCCGAGCAGTGGTTTGTCAAGATGGACGAGATGCGGGACTTGGCGCTCAAATTGATGAATGAGGAAGGCCTGCCGCGATTTTCTCCCGAGGTTCCGAACAAAAAGGTTTATACAAATTGGCTTGAAAATCTTCGCGACTGGACGATTTCGCGGCAGCTCTGGTGGGGACATCAGATCCCCGCGTGGTACGACGACAAAGGAAATACGTATGTTGCTCGGACAAAAGAAGAGGCTTGCCGTGCGGCGGGAACGACGGATCTGACACAGGACGACGACGTGCTGGATACGTGGTTTTCGTCGGCGTTATGGCCATTTTCGACGCTTGGTTGGACGGGTGAGGAAGAAGGGGAGAAGGGGAAAAAGGGAGAAGGGGAGACAGATTTGTCCGATTTGGATGTTTTTTATCCGACGAACGTGTTGGTAACTGGTCGCGACATCATTTTTTTGTGGGTTTCCCGGATGGTAATGACCGGTCTTAAATTCATCGGTGAACGGCCGTTTGATGACGTTATTATTCACGGAACTGTGCTCGATAAAAATGGACAGCGGATGTCGAAAACAAAGGGCAACGGCATCGACCCGCTCGACGTTTTCGAGAAATATGGCGTCGATGCGACGCGGATGACGCTTGCGGGATCGGCCACCGGGATGGATTTCGCGTGGCGTGATGAAAAGGTCGAATCATATCGAAATTTCGCCAATAAGATCTGGAACGCGACGCGGTTTTGCTTGATGAACGCCGAAGGTGCCAGTGTTGACCCCACCGGAGCCTGTTTCATTTCACCTCACACGAGTGAAACGGATGAAACGGGAAAGCTTTCACTTGCAGACCGCTGGATCGTTTCCCGGCTCAATCGCACGGCGATGGCCGTCAACCATGCCCTCTCGACCTACCAATTTCACGAAGCTGTTCAGCTGCTTTATCATTTCTTCTGGGATGATTTTTGTGATTGGTACATTGAGCTGGTCAAAGACGCGATCATTGAAGGAGACGCTGCGGCAGGTACGCGGATCTTTACCATACTCGAACAGGCGTTGCGAATGCTGCATCCGTTCATGCCGTTTCTGACCGAGGAATTGTGGCAAAAACTGCCCGGCGTCTCGTCGAAGCTGCATAATGCGGCGTATGCTGCGGCGGGACAGACGATCATGCTTGTGAGTTATCCGGTTGGTGACGTCGCGATGATCGACGAGCAGGCCGAAAGCGAGATGGCCGCAGTCATCGAACTCATCACAAAGGTGCGAAACATCAGTGCGGAAATGAATATCTCAACCTCGATCCGCGTTCCCGTCCATATAGCTGCCAACGCGGCACTGCAAAATGTATTCAAATCGAACGAAGCGCAAATCGTAAAGCTCGCCCGCGCCGAAAAGGTCGTTATCGGCGACACTCTGAACGTGCCGAATGCGTCTGCGAAAGCTGTTCTGACCGGTAACGCCTCGATTGCAGTACCGCTCGAGGGGCTGATCGATTTTGAAAAGGAACGCGAACGGCTTGGCAATCAGATAGAGAAGTTAGATGTTGAACTAAAGCGGCTTAACGGACAGCTTTCAAATCAGAATTTCGTTGAGCGGGCACCGGCGGAAAAGGTACAGGAATTGCGTGCGCGGCAGACGGAAATCGGCAGCCAGATAGTTACTTTACAAGGGAATTTGGATTCACTGAAATAACAAGCGAAAATAAATAAAGAGCGGAAAGGCTATGCCCATCCGCTCTTTTTTTCTATTCCGGGAATATACACGCTCGTTAACACACGCGTCTCCGCCCGTACATTAGTTATTTGTCGTCGTCTTTGTCGTCCGACTTCGAATCCGATTTTGTGTCGGTCTTTGTGGACGAGCTGCCTGAGTCGCCGGCAATATTGATATTCACCGATTTGCTGTCTTTTTTCTCACCCGCGTCGTTTATCATGTCGGCGGTGACGATGTATTTGCCGCTTTTGACACCGCTAGGAATTGGCAGCGAATAAGTCGCGGTCCCGTCACCGTCAATATCGACGGTCACGTCGGAGCCCTTGACCATATCGCCCTTAGTCATGCCGGGAACGTCGTCAACATTTACCTGCATTTTGACCTTTACCTTTCCGCCATTGTTTGCGACTGCGGCGCGGCCGTAAATGGTGTCTCCGCCCTTAAAGCTTGAGGTCTCTTTTGTACCTTCCTTGTCCGTTGCGATCTTAAAGCTGCCCAGGTTGGCAGTGCCCATGTTACAGGCAAACGCAGCCGTAAAGAGCACCGTTGCCACGATAAGAAGTCCGAGTCCGTTTTTCACAATAATATCTCCTGATTTTTATTAAATTTAGGACCCGAATTTTGCCCGCGTCCGTGTTGGGATGTGAGGAGAATAACGCGGCGCTGAGGCGATGTCAATGGATAGGTATGTAAAGATTGCTGTGCGGTGGATGTACTTGCGAGAAACCGCTGTTACGGTGATAATCAGAGGAATATGAACTGGCTTGAAAATGGCGATGTGATGGCGGCGATCGGCGAGTTTTTGGCCGAAGATATTGGCCGCGGGGATATTACGACGCGGTCGACGGTCGCGCCGGACACTCGCGGGCTTGGACGCTTTTTGGCGAAAGAACCCCTTGTCATCTGCGGCCTCGACGTTGCCGAAGCAGTCTTCTTTCATCTTGACCCCGACAATTCTGAGATCGAAACGACTTACACAGAAGGGGACGATGTAGGGGAAGGCACCGTTTTTGGTACTCTAAAAGGCTATGCCGACGTACTTTTGACCGGCGAGCGTGTCGCGCTTAACCTGATCCAGCGGATGTCCGGCATCGCTACGTTAACAAAGGCTTTCGTTAAGGCGATCGAGGGTACGGGAGCGAGCATTGTCGACACGCGAAAGACAACACCGGGCCTGCGAATGCTCGAAAAGTATGCGGTTACGATCGGCGGCGGCAAAAATCACCGCATGGGCCTCGACGACGGCGTTTTGATCAAGGACAATCATATCTCTCTCGCGGGCGGTATAACCGAGGCGGTTAAGGCCGCGAAACATCGGGTCGGGCATTTGCATAAGATCGAGGTTGAAATAACAAATTGGGCACAGCTTCGAGAGGCGATCGAAGCCGGTGCCGAGATCGTCATGCTCGACAATCAAACACCCGAAGAAGCCTTAAAACTGGTGCAAATGGCCCGCAGTATGAATCCGAACGTGCTTATCGAAGCATCCGGCGGTATGGACCTCGACCGCGTACGATCATACGCCGATGCCGGCGTTGATTTGATCTCGGTCGGACGGCTGACGCATTCGGCCAGGGCAGTTGATATATCATTTAAGATTCAAATTGCGTGAAGTAGTAGTCAGTGCGTGTTACGACCTTACTAACGTGCGGGCTTCTGCATTTGAACCAACCACTTACGCAGATGGTTCCGACAGAGCGAGCATTTCGGTCGTAGGTTTCAGACCTGGCAAGTAATAGACCAACACAATCGACACGACAAGGGCGAACGTACAGACTATGCCGCCTTCGATGCCGTAACTGCCACCGGTTAGCCATACCGGGCCGGCATCGGTTGAGCGAAGCACCGGATCGGGGCTGAATTCACCAATACCGCTTACGTTTATTCCAAAAAATGGCCCCTGGAGCCAGTTCCACATTAAATGGATTCCAAGCGGAAACCACAGGTCCCGGGTTTTCAAATAGGCTGCGGCAAACCATAAGCCGGCGAGAAATGTATTCAGCCACGAAAGAACGCTCGCGTCAGGATTGCCGTTATGCGCAAACGCAAACAACAGAGATGTGAGGCCGATGCCCAACCCGACAAGTTTCGCACGTGAAAACGTTTGCAAAACATACCCGCGAAATAACGACTCTTCCGATGCAGCTCCAACGAAAAAAATTAGAAGCGTTGTGATCAGCGTAGTGAGGATGGCCGAAAACGCGGATTCTCGATTGATCGAGAGGCTCATTCCACCTGACATTACTGCAACGATGATCGCGCTGACGAGTGCAACGGCTCCGACAAGGCAGCCGGCAGCGAGATGCTTAAACCATCCGCGCGTGAACGCTATGCCGATGGCTCGGAATGGAAGGCCTTCAAAATACTTCCCAAACAGCCATCCGAGGATAACCGCGATTATCGTCGATATGGTAAATGGAACGATTAGCGGCAAAAATCCGGTCGCCGATTGTCCAAATGGCAGATGAGCAATGATGGTGATGCTGGCGAAAATGAAAGCTGCGGAAAGAAAGACAAACGCAAAAAGAAAAATGAATGCCCGCCAACCGCTGCGGATTCGGCCTTGTTTATCGAAGAAAAGAGATCGCATATTGGATGGGCCGGCTTGATTTTATAGGATTAGGAATCGTGGGGCAAAGACTGTTATCGGACGATTTCAATTGTGTTAAACTTACGCTCGTGGAAAATCGAATTCCAAAAATCAAACGGCGAAAAACGCCCTGGGTCATCGGTACGCTGATGGTTGCCTCACTTGCCTTGCTGGTGGTGCTGCAGACCACCAATCTGTGGAAAACTTTTACCATTGAATCATCGGGCGATCTTCTGCTTTTATACGCGCTATCGTCGCTCAATTTCATCGCATTCGTAATATTTGGATTTATCTTTCTTCGCAGCATTATCAAACTGGTGCGTGAGCGGAGGACGTTTGAGCTTGGCGCACAGATCAAAACACGCTTGCTTATCTACTTCTTCGCTCTCAGCCTGCTCCCGATCATCGCAATGGCCGTTTTTTCGTATTTGTTTATGAACCGGGCGCTCGAACGTTGGTTTACCCAGATCCCGGTAAATGTGATTACGGAGGCCCGCGAGGTCCAGCGGCAGTCGGTGGTCGACAGATCCGCAAAGCTCGACGAATCTGCACGCATGCTCGCCGCCGTAATCTCTTCGAGAGACATTAAACGCGACGAACTAGAAAAGATCGCGGAGGCCGGCGGATTGGTCCATATCGGGATACTCTCGCCCGATAATCGGATAATTGTCTCATTTGAGTACGAGGTTTCGCCGGATCAAAAATTAGAACTCGATCGATTGCTTGTAACGGCTCAGACGGGAGATTTATCGGACCCAGAGCTTCGCGACGGAAAGGGTTTTGACGTTTCGGTTGCTCAAATGGCGGACGGCCGAAAGCTCCTGATCGTGCCAAATCAGCTTGGCGAGCGGACCGTAAGCACGCTCGTCGAAAATTCGCTGACCGTGTTTGAGCAATTGAAACAATCGGCCATAACCGTGCGTCAGGTCGGGCTCCTGACGCTGGGTGTGTTGACATTTCTGCTGATTTTTGCCTCGTCCTGGATCGCATTTTACGTTGCTCGCGGGCTGACTGCGCCGATCAAGGCATTAGCTGAAGGGGCGAACGAGATCGCTCGCGGGAATCTCGGGCATCGCGTGGAGGTCTTGGCCGAGGACGAACTCGGATTGCTGGTTTCGACCTTTAACGAAATGTCGGCCAGACTGGAGGCCAACTCCGGGGAGCTGGGCGAGCGCCGCCGCTATATTGAGACCGTGCTCGAAACACTTCCGACCGGCGTTGTTTCATTTGACGCGCAAAATCGCGTGAGCACGATCAACGGCGCCGCGATAAATATTCTGGGCCTTGGTGGCACCGATCTTTTAGGTGTTGATCTAGTTGACCTGGCCGGCGACGAAGATAGAATGGTGCTGGAGAGGCTCGTCAGCCGGGCCCGTCGCGTCGGCCACGCCTCGGACCAAACCGTTTTGAACGCCGACATCACAAACGGCAGCCAGAAGCCGGAACTCGAACGGACAGTTGCAATCACAGCCTCGGCGCTGCCGGACGAAAGCGGCGTTGTACTCGTTATCGAAGACCTGTCGGAATTGATAATTGCCCAGCGAGCCTCTGCATGGCAGGAGGTCGCTCGGCGCATGGCCCACGAAATAAAAAATCCGCTTACGCCGATTCAACTTTCCGCGGAACGTATAGAAAAGCGTTTTAGCAATAGCGGGCATAGCGATAGTGGAGGTCGAAAACGCATTGACGATAAAGGGCCGCTCGGTGACGTTGTTCACGAGAGTACGGCGACCATCCTTAGAGAAGTTTCGTCGCTGAAATCGATGGTTGACGAGTTTTCAAGGTTTGCCCGGCTGCCCGACGCCAAGTTGGAATCCGGCGACCTTAACAACGTGGTTCTTCAGGCGGTGGCGGCGTTCAAAGGCCGATTTTCCGGAGTGTTGATAGATATGACTGAGGGCAGCGATATGCCCGAAGTATTGCTCGATGCCGAACAATTGAAACGGGTATTTGTTAATCTGATCCAAAACTCTGCCGAGGCATTTGAGCCGGATCAGGAAGACCGTCGCGTAGCGGTGACGACGCGGCACGATGCGGCCCGCGATCTGGTAGTCGCCGAGATATCGGACAACGGCAAAGGTATCCCGCCGAGCGATCTGCAAAAGCTTTTTCAACCTTATTTTTCGACCAAGGGACGCGGAACAGGTCTCGGCCTTGCAATAGTGAGTCGGATAATTTCCGAACATCACGGACGTATTCACGTGGTCGCGAATCAGCCAAAAGGCGCTAAATTTATTGTCGAACTGCCGGTTAGCGGCTAGAGTTATCGATGCAAAACGCAATTCTTATAGTTGACGATGAGCCGGGAATTCGCGATACGCTGCGCGGCGTACTCGAGGATGAAGGTTTTACGGTTGAAACAGCCGATTCCGGTGAGGCATGTCTCGAAATGGCCCGTTCTCATCATTTCAGCTGTATCTTGCTCGATATTTGGCTGGGTCGCGGTACCGACGGCCTCGAAACGCTTGCCATACTCAAAGAGGAAGGGAACGACGCGTCGGTCGTGATGATCTCCGGCCACGGTAATATTGAGACTGCGGTCAAATCTACTAAGTTAGGTGCGTTCGATTTTATTGAAAAGCCGCTGAGTCTCGAACGCACGGTCGTCACTGTCAAGAACGCTGTTCGTCAACATGATCTCCAACGTGCCAATGAACAGATGCAAAGTGATCTCGCCGAGCAATACGTAATGGTCGGCGAATCGGTGGCTATGCGGGCACTTCGCAAGCAGATCGCGATCGTCGCTCCGACCGATGGCCGAGTTTTGATCTGCGGCGAGAGTGGCACCGGAAAGGAGCTTGTCGCACGCGCTATACACTCGCAATCTAAACGAAAAAATGCGCCTTTCGTCGAGATCAACTCGGCGGCGATCCCCGAGGAATTAGTCGAATCAGAGCTTTTTGGCCACACTAAGGGTGCGTTTTCAGGGGCCACGCGTGCCAAAAAAGGGAAGTTTGAAGTTGCCGATGGCGCGACGCTTTTTCTCGATGAAATTGGCGATATGTCGCCGCGTGTGCAGGCAAAGATGCTGCGTGTATTGGAAGAACAGAGATTTGAGCCGGTGGGAAGCAACACGCCGATTTCGATTGACGTTCGTGTGATCTCGGCGACAAATAAGCCGCTCGAAAGCCTGATCGACAACGGCAATTTTCGCGCCGACCTTTTTTACCGGCTCAACGTAATACCGTTTCAGGTTCCGCCGCTTCGCGAGCGGAGCGAGGACATTCCGGTGCTCGTCGAACATTTCAATCTAAAATTCTCCGCCGAATACGGCAAGCAGCCAAAGGACTTTGACGTTGACGCGATAGAAAGACTGCAGACAAATGACTGGTTGGGCAATGTCCGCGAATTAAAAAACACGATCGAGCGGATCGTCATTATGACGGGCAAACGTAAAATCACGGTCGCCGAACTGCCGGAATTGGAATCGACGATCGATACTCCCGCGATCAGCTTTCGCTTTCCTACATTCAAAGACGCCACCGACGCCTATCAACGTGAATTTATCCTGCACAAACTCGCGGAATTTGACGGCAACGTCGCCAAAGCCGCCGAGGACATGGGTGTTGACCGAAGCCATTTGTATCGAAGGATGCGGAATTTGGGGATCAAGGTTTAGAGTTCAAGCTTCAGCTTCAGCTTGGTTCCTGACATGGGAAACAAGCTGAAGCGTGAACTCTTAACGGACTACTTCTTAACCGGAAATCCACGTTTTATCATCAACGCATCCACATCGGGATCGCGTCCGCGGAAATTACGAAATGCTTCGGCCGGATCGACGGTGTTTCCGACCGAAAATATGTACTTGCGTAATCGTTCCGCCACCGTTTTATCGTATGGTCCGCCCGCTTCTGTAAATGCACCAAAGGCGTCCGCCGTCAGCACATCCGCCCAGAGATAGCTGTAATATCCGGCGGAGTAGCCGTCACTAGAGAAAATGTGGCCGAATTGCGGCGTGCGGTGACGCATGACAAGCTCGTCGGGCATACCGAGAGCGGCCAGCGTTTCTTTTTCAAATGCGTCGGGGTCGATCTTTTTGCCCCCGGCCAGGTGCAGCTTCATGTCTACCAGAGCGCTCGACAGGTATTCGGTCGTGGCAAAGCCCTGATTAAATGTCGCGGCCTTTTTAATCTTTTCCACCAGTGCTGGAGGAATCGGTTGGCCGGTCTGATAATGCAAAGCAAATTTTTGCAAAACCTCGGGCGTCGAAACCCAATGCTCCATCAACTGCGACGGAAATTCAACGTAATCGCGTGCCACATTCGTGCCAGACAGCGTCGGATATGTCACGTTTGACGAGAGGCCGTGCAGAGCGTGGCCAAATTCGTGAAACATCGTCGTCGCGTCGTCCCACGAGATAAGCACTGGCTCGCCGGGCTTTCCTTTGACAAAGTTAGCGTTGTTCGAAACGATCGTCGTGATCTCGCCATCCATTCGATATTGGCCGCGATACGCATTCATCCACGCACCCGAACGTTTACCGTCGCGGGCATACGGGTCGAAATACCAGACGCCGATATGCTTGCCGCTCGTCTTGTCCTTAACCTCATAGACGACCATATCCGGGTTATAGACCGGAATGTTGTCGACCTTAGTAAACGAAAAATTAAACAGTTCGCCAGCGACCCAAAACATTGCCTCGCGGATCTTGTCGAGCTGCAAATATGGCTTGACCTCGTTCTGATCGAGATCGTATTTTGCTTTGCGCACTTTTTCAGCGTAGTAACGATAATCCCAAGGCTGGATCTTGATCTTGGCACCTTCTTTATCTGCCAGAGCCTGCATGTCGGCGACCTCTTCGTGAACTCGGGCGACGGCGACCGGCCAGACGCGTTCCATCAGATTCATCGCGTTTTCCGGTGTTTTTGCCATTTGCGGCTCCAACCGCCAATGGGCGTGCGTCGCGTAGCCAAGCAATTTTGCCCGTTCGGCCCTAAGTTGTAGGATTTGCGTTATACCGGCGTTATTGTCGCGGGCATCGCCATTGTCACCGCGATTGATAAACATTCGCCACGCCTTTTCGCGTAGAGCGCGGTTCGACGAATACGTTAAAAATGGATCGATCGATGAGCGCGTGTTCCTTATCACCCAGGAGCCTGTTTTGCCTTTAGCGATGGCGGCCTGAGCGGCCGAATCTTTGAGCGATTGAGGCAGGCCGGCGAGATCGGCCTCGCTTGCGATCGTCATATACACCTGGCCTTCGTCGCCAAGCAGGTTCTGGCTGAATTTCGTGAATAACCCAGCAAGCTGCTGATTGATCTCACCGAGGCGTTTCTTGCCGGCCGGGTCGAGCCGGGCACCTGCGCGCACAAAATTTGTGTAATACAGCCATGTCAGCCGCTGCTTTTCGCCCGGCTTTGTCTTTTTGATCTGATCTGCCTGATATACCGCCTCGATTCGTTTAAAAAGGGCCGAGTTTTGCGTGATCTTGTCGCCATGGGCGGCGAGCTTCGGTGCCATTTCTGTCTCGATCGGCTCGAAGTCCTTGGTACTCATATTGCTCGACCATATGCCGTAGATTGTCGACACGCGGTCGAACATCTGGCCCGAGCGTTCCAACGCGACAATCGTATTGTCAAAATCGGGTGCGGCCTTGTTTCCGGCAATCGCATCAACCTCGGCAAGATTTTCTGCCATCGCGGCTTCGATCGCGGGCTTAAAGTCGTCGATCTTTACCTTGTCAAAGGGCGGGATGCCGCCATACGGGCCTTCCCACTTCGCGGTCAGTGGATTTGCTGCCACCTTTTCCGGCCCGGCACCGGTTTTGTTGATGTCCGAATTTGTCATAAAAATCAAAATGCCCGCTGCAATAAGCGCTAACAGGCGGATGACACGGCGATGAAACATTTTAGTAATTCTCCTCAATGGGTTGGTTGGATTTTAACTTGTTACGAAAGGTTGGACAAATTGTTTTTGCGTTCTCGCAACTAATGCTTGTCAGCGACAATAACCCCGGATGTTTTTCAATGCGCTAGAAATTAATCTTCTATTAATTATGGATGCTGTATGATGTTTTGAAATGCGGGTTCTTTTAGTCGAAGACGATAGACGCATCGCAAATTTTGTCGCGAAAGGATTGCGTGAGAATACATATGCGGTCGACGTCGCGGCGGATGGCGAGGCTGCGCTTTATCAGAGTGCCATTAATGTTTACGACGCCATTATTCTGGACGTGATGATGCCGGTTAAGAACGGCTTCGTCGTATGCCGCCAGCTGCGTGAGACGGGCGTTAAAACGCCAATTCTGATGCTGACGGCCCGCGACGCTGTCGAGGATAAGGTCGTCGGCCTGGATGCCGGAGCCGATGATTATTTGACCAAGCCGTTTGCTTTCGACGAGCTGCTGGCGAGGCTCAGGGCATTGCTTCGCCGCAGCGTCGAGATTCGGCCGCCGCGTATAGTGGTCTCAGACCTCGAGATCGACACAGCCGGACAGAGGGTTTGGCGGGCCGGGCGTGAAATTTCACTTACAACTAAAGAGTATGCATTGCTCGAATATTTGGCCCGCGAAAAAGGCAAAGTTGTTGGCCGTGCGGAGATTGCTGAACATGTTTGGGACGAGAGTTTCGACGCCTTCTCAAATTTGATCGATGTTTACGTCAAACGGCTGCGCACGAAGATGGACGAAGGTTTTACCGGAACGCTGATCCACACCCGGCGTGGCCTTGGTTACATTTTGGACGATGTTTAATTCTATACGAACAAAATTAACACTTTGGTATGTCGGCGTTCTGGCTGTCGTGATCATGGCGTTTTCGGCGCTGACGTATTTTATCCTCGTAAGTGCCTTAAACAAAAATACCGACGAACAACTTGTGGAAATGTCGCGAAATTTTGGCGCCGCTTTGATAGCCGAACAGGAAGGAGAAACGAACGGCCCGATTAGCGACAAAGCGATCGCGGAAACCGTCGGTGAAATGCATTTTCGCGATTATCAATTTTTGATCTCGACCCATGATGGCCGCGTGATCGCATCGACATTTGAGGTCGGGGTTGACCCAAAATGTTCGATTGGTGAGAGTGCCTTTCGAATTTGCGAGATTGGCGGCGAGTCTTTTCGTGTTTATGAATCGCCGCTTGAAAAGGGGCCGATGGAATATCGGCTGCTTGCTTTTCATTCGCTCCGGGAACAGACCGCTTTGAAACGCCGCGTGACTGGTATATTTATCGTCGGTGTTCCCTTAACGCTGCTACTGGCTGGCTTTGGCGGCTATTTTTTGGCACGAAAAAGCCTTGCCCCAGTGGTCGAGATGGGGCGGCAGGCTTCGCAGATCGGGGCCGGTAATCTCAATGAACGGATAACCATAAAAAATAAACACGACGAGCTCGGTGATCTCGCGCGAGTCTTTAACGATCTGCTCGCCCGGCTTGACGCTTCGTTCGAGCAGCAGCGTCGTTTTATGGCCGATGCGTCGCACGAACTTCGCACACCGCTCGCAATCGTGCGCGGCGAAGCCGAGGTTGCGCTCTCTAAAAATGATCGCACAATCGCCGATTACCGGGAATCGCTCAGCATTTTGCATGACGAGAGCAAACGGCTTACCAAGATAGTCGAGGATCTGTTCACTTTGGCACGAGCGGACGCCGGCCAATTTCAAGCTCATTTTGCACCGGTCTATCTTGACGAGATAACCAGCGAAGCTGTTCGCTCGATGCGTATTCTGGCCGATCAGAAAAAGGTAGGGCTTAGTTTCAACAGCGAGACGGAGATGCCGTTTGCGGGTGACGAGTCTCTCCTGAGGCGTCTGATTTTGAATCTCCTCGATAATGCCGTCAAATACAGCCGGACAGGAGGAAAGATAGCGGTAACCTGCTTGTCAACGGACGCGAATTTACAAATAAGAGTGACGGATAACGGCATTGGTATTCCGCAAGATGAACAGGGCAGGATATTTGAAAGATTTTATCGCGTGGACAAGGCCCGGAGCCGGAGCGATGAGACAGAGACAAGCGGCGCGGGACTCGGATTATCGATTGCCCGCTGGATAGCCGAAATTCACAATGGAGACCTCGAACTGGTATCCTCGACGAGCGGAGGAAGTATTTTCGTCGTTAGATTTCCGCGTTAATCTTCTATTCACATTAGAAGTTGTAACGTTAGCTTGCATTTCGGATTCAATTTAAGGAGAAATATACTATGAAAAAGATCACACTGTTTTTGTTATTCGCATTACTTGGCTTAGGCACGCTGGTTGCCGAGGCTAAACCAAAACTTATCGGAATGAAACGAGCGCAGGCGATCGCAAGCACTCGGGCCCGAGGGCTTAAACTTAAGGCCAAGGAACTTGAAAAAGAAAAAGGACATTGGATTTATTCGTTTGAGTTTGCGGCCGGAAAGGGAAAGGTTAAAGAGGTAAACGTTGACGCATACAGCGGAAAGATTGTTGGTGTCGAGCATGAAAACCCGAAAAAGGAAGCCAGGGAAGAGAAAACAGAAAAAAAAGATAAGAATTAGCAAGCCGCTATGCAAAAGCGCCAAGAGCGGATTGACCGCGGGTTCGGGCAGACCGCAAAACGGTTTGCCCGATCTTTTGGCTTTCGGTTGCTTTCCGGACTATTGGTCGCCGGTGGCGTGCTGTTGATGATGCGATGGATGGCGAGCGAGGTTTTTGAGGGCGAAACAAACGCTTTCGACGACCTAGTGAGACAAGCGATACACGGAATCGCGACTCCGGCTATTACTCAGGTGATGATCGGAGTTTCGTTTATTGGCCTTATTTAGCGTAGTCTCATTGCGCCTCCGCTTTGTTGTCGTGATAATGGAAATATTTATTCAATGGGGATAACTGGTCAGGTGCGGTCAATCGAGATATGGCGAGTGTCGGAATTAAAAATTCCGGCTTTCCTTTTATTTTTGTGCCTTACCACCGTCCCGGTCTGGTTTGGCCAAACGCCTGCGGCCGGAAAGCCCACGCCTACCCCAAACGCAGCTTTGGCGATGGTGAACCCGATAGACTCGGTCAGGCCGTTGAGCCTCGCCCAATCTATTGATCTGGCGCTCAAACAGGCGTCGAATTACAGGTTATCGCAGATAAACGAATTGATCGTGAGCGAGGACTTAAGGCAAGCTCGGGCCGCCCTTTTACCGAAGGTCTCAATCCCGCTTAATCTTATTTCTACGTCACCGTCGTTGGGCACGACACGTCCGCGGCCGCCGTCTTTTGTGGGTGCCAACGCCATTACTGAGTATCAGGCCTTAATAAACGCGGCGGGCGAGATCGATACGTCCGGAAAGCTGCGTGCAACTCTGCTTCGAAATCAGGCCCTGGTCGAATCGGCCCGTGCCGGTACCGAAGTTGCAAAGCGCGACCTGATCCAAGCGGTAGCGGATGCGTATTACAATCTGGCGCTTTCGACCACAAGGCGGCGCGGTGCGGAGAGCAATCTGTTGGCGGCCGGGGAATTTGAGAACATTACTAAATTAAATATGGAGGCGGGTGAAGTTGCGCCCGTCGACCTTGTTCGGGCCCGGCTTCAAACGGCTGCCCGGCGTGACGAACTCGAACAGGCCAACGCGGACGAATCGGTGAGTGCCGACGTGCTTAGATTCCTTGTCGGACAGAATTTTACCGAAGCAATCGCTGCCGAGGACCTGTTGACTCAAATTCCGGTTGATGACGAGATCCAACGATTCGCTGAGGCCGCGATTCGAACGCGGCCGGAATTCGCGCAGTTTGAGGCGGACAAACGGGCTGCCGAATTCGATGTAAATATTGCAAGGTCCGGACGGCGCCCACAGATTACGTATTCCATCAGCAGCGGGTTGATAACAGATTCTTTTCGATTGGGACATATAAAGGATCACGCCGGGATACAGGCGACGATCGGCTTTACGATCCCGATCTTTGACTGGGGAGCGAACCGTTCGCGTGAAACGCAGAGTAGATTAAAATTACAAGTAGCGGAAAATGCACGGTCGATTGCGGAGCGACAATTTACGCAGGTTTTTTTTATTGCCCGCACATTGGCGGTATCCGCCAGGGCACGTATTATTCAGCTTCGCTCCAGCATCGCAGACGCCGAAAGCAATCTGACCGCTTCGACAGCACGATATCGAGCCGGCGAAGCTCCAATAAACGAGGTCGTTGATGCTCAAAACTTGCTGATAACGCAGCGGCAAGCCCTTTACAAAGCGATTTTTGATTACCAGACGGCTAAATCGCATCTCGCTCGTGCTGTCGGACAATAGCATGAGCAATACACGGGTAAAATAAAATGGTTGACGAAAATAACGACCTAACAGACGAAAACAAAGGCCACCAAGTCATCGAGATCGTACCTGTCACGCGTCAGGGCGAAGAGACGGGCCAGAGCGAGGGATCGAAAAAACGTCCGTTGATAGTCGCCGGCGTGATCGCTCTCGCCGTTGTCCTCATAGCGGCTGTTTATCTGCTCTGGTTTCGCACCGGCCGGCCGCAGACCGAGGCAAAGGAAGAAATAGTTGTCAGTGTCAAGGTCGCAAAAGCCGAAAAAGACGCCATTGCACAGGACATCTCGGCTGTCGGCAATGTCGTTCCGGCCGAGCAATCGACGGTGGCGGCGAGCATTGCCGCACAGATCAGGCAGATGGGTCTGCTTAAAAATCATGTCGTAAAAAAGGGTGATCTGCTCGCGGTTCTTTCATCGGAAGATCTGGTCGCCCAGCGGAATGAGGCTGCGGCGAATCTTGAAGAGGCGAAATTAAATTTGCAGACGCTGCGCAGCGTTACGATTCCGCAAGCGGGAGCACAGTCGGACAAGGACATTTCTGATACCAAAGCGACGCTCGATAATGCGCGGGCCGTTTACGAACGGCGAAAGATACTCTTTGAGAAAGGCGGCATTTCGCTAAAAGAACTCGAATCATCGAGTCTGGCAATGGTAAACGCGGAAAGTGCATACAATCTCGCATTAAGAAATGCCAGAATCAATCGGGGCGCCGTTAACCCGAATTCGCAAGCGATCGCCGCAGCCAAGATAAAACAGTCGCAGGATCGTCTGGCCGCACTTGACGTCCAGGTCAAACGCGGCGAGATAAGGGCGCCGATCTCGGGTATCGTCACCGACCAGTTTCAATACGAGGGCGAATTCGCGTCGCAGGGTGCCAAACTCCTGACAATTTCCGACATCGGCACGGTCATCGTAAAGGCCCAGTTTTCCGACACGGTAGTAAAAGATCTCAAAGTCGGTGACGTAGTGACGATCTTTCCCACCCAAACTCCTGACGAGCGGATGACCGGACGCGTTACGCTGATAAGCCGGGCGAGCGATCCGCAAAGCCGGTCGGTGGAAGTTTGGGCCAATTTCGGCAATCCCCGCGGGCTGCTGCTGGCAAACGGGGCCGTATCATTTACGGTATCGAGCAAAGCGACACAAGACGCCCTTGTTGTGCCGGTGGCGGCCGTTACGCTCGACGCCACTAATTCGGACGAAGGCACGGTGATGGTTGTGGGAAGGGACTCGATCGCACGGGAAAAGAAGGTAAAAGTCGGGATCAAATCGGGCGGTAAAATACAGATCGTCGAGGGCATTAACGACGGCGAAACGGTCGTCATCGAAGGCAATTACGCACTGCCGGATGGCACGAAAGTGGAAATTGCCGAAGATTCGAAGGACGACAAGAAAAGCGACGGCGACGATAAATGAAATTAGCTGAAACAATCTCAGAGCATCGCCGGGCCGTTATGGTCACGGTCTTACTGCTTTGTGTCGCGGGCCTCTATGCTGCCTGGCGGCTGCCGACCGCGATCTTTCCGAATACGGATTTTCCGCGCGTCGTTATTACCGTCGAAAATGGCGAGGTGCCGGCCGATCAAATGCTTGTATCGGTTACACAGCCGATCGAGGAAGCGATGAACGGCATTTCGGGCATCAAAGGCATTAAATCAACGACAGCTCGCGGATCAGCCGAGATCAACCTCTTTTTCGACTGGAATACCGATCCGAAAGGAGCGCTCGGACTCGTACAGGCAAGGCTGCCGGAGATTAGCTTGCCGCCGACGGCGTCGATCACCCATGTCGAACGGCTCACGTTTGCATTGTTTCCGATCCTGAGTTACAGCCTGACGTCGAACACACGCGATCTGACGCTCCTGCGTGACATGGCCCAGTATACGATCCGTCCGCGTCTGGCCCGTCTAGCTGGTGTCTCGGATGTAAGATTAAACGGCGGCAAGAACCGTGAGTTTCACATCGAGATTGACCCGGCAAAACTTGCCGCCCGGTCGATCACCATCCAGCAGGTAACAGATGCCGTCAAGAATTCTAACATCGTCGAATCGCCGGGTCTGATCGAGGAGAATCACCATCTTGAACTCGCTCTGGTAAGCGGCCAGGCGACATCGATGGACGATCTGAATTCGATAGTCGTTGCAAATGTGAACGGTGCCAACGTGCTCGTCTCGGATATTGCATCGGTTCACGAAGGCAGTGAGCCAAACTACACGCTCGTCACGGCCAACGGCAAAGAGGCCGTACTTTTTAATGTCATTCGCCAACCTGACGCCAACACAGTTTCGGTTACGGATGAGGTAAAGACGGAGCTAGAGTCGATACGAAAAATATTGCCGAACGATGTGAAGGTCGAGCCGTTTTATGATCAATCGCTGCTGGTGCGCGATTCGATGAGTTCGGTCCGCGATTCGATAATACTCGGCCTGATACTGTCGGTTGTGATCCTTTATGCGTTTTTGCGAAATTTTGGGACGACGTTTGTCGCGATTCTCGTCATACCCGTAACGATACTCGTCACATTTTTAGCCATTTATCTTGTCGGCCTAACCTTTGATCTAATGACGCTGGGCGGAATCGCTGCGGCTATCGGCCTCGTTATCGACGATGCGATCGTCGTGGTCGAAAATATCTACACTCATTTGCTGCGCGGCGAATCGCGGGCCGTCGCGGTACAAAATGCGATTTCAGAGATAACCGCGCCGATTATCGGTTCGACGATCACGCCGGTCGTTGTGTTTTTGCCGTTAACGATATTGACGGGTGTTACCGGCGTGTTCTTTCGCTCGCTCGCGTTGACGATGGCGGTGGCATTGATAACCTCGCTATTTCTCGCTCTCACTTTCACCCCGGTTTTAGCCGAAAGATTTGTCAAGGTAAAAAAAGGCCCAGAGAGCGGAGAGGAACATGGATGGGTAATGACTTTCATTCTCCGGCCATACGAATGGCTGTTGGGCAAAGCTTTGAGACACCGTTGGCTCGTTTTGGTCGTGTGCGGTCTTGTGCTGTTAGGCTCGTTTGCCGTCTACAAGTCACTTGGCTCGGAATTTCTGCCGGAATTTGACGAAGGTGCGTTTGTATTTGATTACATCTCTCCGCCGGGCAGTTCGCTGGGCGAGACAAACCGGATACTCAATCACGTCGAGGAAATTCTAAAAGATACTCCCGAGGTCGAGAGTTTTTCCAGACGGACGGGAATGCAGCTCGGGCTGGCGGGCGTCACGGAGCCGAATACCGGCGATTTCGCCGTCAAGATGAAACCGCACCGCACACGTGAGACCGCAAAGGTGATAGACGACATCCGCGGCAAGATCGAAAAAAGCGAACCGGCGCTCGAAACCGAATTCATGGGCATTTTGTCCGATATGATCGGCGATCTTGCGAGCGCTCCGCAGCCGATTGAGATCAAGATATTTAGCGACGATACGAAAGCCTTACATGCAAAGGCCGTCGAGACGGAAAATGCGATAAAAAAGATTGACGGCGTTGTGGACTCACGCAGCGGTGTGGTCGTGAGCGGTCCGGCTGTCATATTCAGGGTAGATCCTCGGCTTGCCGCAAAGTTTGGGGTGAACGCAACCGACATCGCGGGGGCGGTCGAAACCGCGATGACCGGGGCGAAAGTATCGAGCGTATTGCAGCACAGCCGGCCTGTTGCGGTACGTGTGGTTTTCCCAAAAGACGCCCATGGCTCACTCGATATACTTAAGGGCTTGCAAATCAGGTCCGCGAACGGCCAGCAATTTCGGCTCGATCAGGTCGCGAACGTCGAATACAACGAAGGCCAGACCGAAATGCACCGCGACGGGCTTCGGCAATCGGTCGCGGTAACCGCGCGGATAACGGGCAGCGATCTCGGCGGCACGATTGATAAGATCAAGGCCGAGTTGAAAAAAGACGTAAAATATCCGGCCGGCATGACACTCGAATACGGCGGACTTTTCGCGGAGCAACAGGCCTCGTTTCTCGAACTCGTCATCGCTCTCGGTCTGGCTATCGTACTTGTCTTTTTGGTATTGCTTATCGAGTTTCGCTCGTTCACACACCCGATTGCAATTGTTACGGGAGCCGTATTGGCTTTGAGCGGTGTGCTTTTGGCACTGCTGGTCACCGGAACCACGCTCAACGTCGTGAGCCTGATGGGGATGATCATGGTAGTGGGAATTGTTGCAAAAAACGGCATCCTGATGCTTGATGCCGTTGCCGAAAATCTCGCAAAAACCGGCGATCTGACCGAAGCACTGATGCTCTCTGGCCGGCGGCGATTCAGACCGGTGCTGATGACATCGCTCGCGGCCATTCTCGGAATGCTGCCGCTCGCATTGGCTCTCGGATCAGGCTCCGAGCTGCTACAACCATTGGCGATTGCCGTCATCGGCGGCTTACTCTTCGCCCTACTTCTCTCGCTAATTGTGACGCCGACCGTCTATGCAATATTGACCGATTGGCGTTTCACCTTTTCAAAAGTAGAAGACTCATAAATCTGGAAAAAAGCTCCATCGTTCTCTTACTTCGGAACTCTATCCGGCCTTTTTGCATTAGAATAATTGATCTCTGATATCTTGATCGGCCATTCAATTCCAACCCAAATTACCCAATGTTTTTCAATATCGGGCCGGGGAATTGTCGAAACAACCTTGCTAAAATAGAATTAGTGGTATGCAGCCTGATGAAGAGCATAGATCACATCGTGTCGGATGGCTTCGGGCTGCGGTCCTCGGGGCGAACGACGGAATTGTTTCGACCGCGAGTCTTGTGTTGGGCGTGGCGGCGGCGGGTGCAAGTTCGGGAAGTATTTTAATTACGGGTATCGCCGGCCTCGTCGCCGGTTCATTATCGATGGCTGCTGGCGAATATGTTTCGGTGAGTTCGCAGTCAGATACCGAAAAGGCCGATCTCGAACTCGAACGTAAGCATTTAGCCGCCGATCCTGATGCAGAACATGCGGAATTGGCGTCAATATATGTTGCTCGCGGGATCGACACCAAATTGGCCGTCGAAGTGGCAAAACAATTGATGGAGCATGATGCTCTCGGAGCACACGCACGCGACGAACTGGGGTTTTCCCATACGTTAACCGCGCGGCCGATTCAGGCCGCGATTGCGTCGGCGGTCAGTTTTGCGGCAGGAGCAGCGTTGCCGCTATCGATTGTCCTCTTATTACCTTTAACAGCGCTAATGTGGAGCGTTTCGGTTTGTTCGCTTTTCTTTTTGGCTGTTTTGGGGATAGTTGCAGCTCGTGTCGGCGGTGCTTCCATGCTCACCGCCGCCGTTCGCGTTACTGTTTGGGGCGCGCTCGCGATGGCCCTGACAGCCGGGGTCGGAGCCTTGTTCGGACGGGCAGTATAAACTATTCTCGGACGCGACCACAGATTGCGAATGTT
>JAYUDV010000306.1:0-1202 GCA_043739565.1 Chloracidobacterium sp. | reverse complement strand
ACCTTGCAAGGTTATGCGTTCACGAATAATGGATCTAATCCTACTTGGACACTTCGCGGTTGCGGGGGCGGCGGTAACGGCATTCCATGCGGCGGCGCGGTACTTTTCTACGCTCCACTCGAACAAGGTCCCGGAACTCCGAATACAACCTATTACGGTGCAAACATTTTATATCGGTCAGCCGATACGGGTTTGAATCATACGGCGGTCAGTCAAGATTTGATTAATCCTATCAGCGCCATCGGTATCTCGCCGCAAAATGACAATGTCAGAATTGTCGGTCAAAATAACGGCGGAATTTTTGGGACAACTACGGGTTCAGCTTCTTTAACCAATCTTGATGCTGGCAATACCGTGCCGAATAATTACATCGCTCGATCCGTCATTGACCCAAACAACGTCAATACCGCCTACGTTACGCTCTCGGGTTTTGGCGTGGTAAATGTATGGAAAACGACCAATCTCAATAATGCAGCACCGACCTGGACCGCTCTTCCCGGAACCGGTGCCAACATTTTGCCGCTAGTTCCCGTCAGTGCGTTCTTAGTTGACCCGATTACTTCGACTATTCTCTATGCCGGAACTGACATCGGAATGTTTGTTTCGACGGATGGCGGTGCGAATTGGGCGCCTTTCGGGACCGGGCTGCCGCGCGTAGCGGTCTTCGATATGGCAAAAACATCTGGTAGCCTGATCAGAATTGCCACACACGGACGCGGAATGTGGCAAATTCCCGCAATTAACGCTGTGCCGACACCATTTCTTGCTCCGACGACGGCGACACTTGTCACCGAAAGCTGCCTTCCGGCAAACGGCGTAATTGATCCGGGCGAAACTGTAACGGTTGCGTTTGGTGTACAAAATACGGGTACGGCGAATACCGTCAATGATGTAGGTACGCTCCAAAATACGGGCGGCGTAACCGGTGCGAGTGCGCCACAAAACGATGGAGTAATTGTCGCGGGTGGCCCGTCCGTAAGCCGGAATTTCACTTTTACGGCAAGCCCGGCGTTGCTTTGCGGCTCTAATATTACCGCAACAGTGGCGCACGTTGACGGCGCGAATAATCTCGGTAGTGTAACCTATACGCTTCCGACCGGCGCTCCCGGTGCGCCAGCTACAACAAGCTACACCGGACCGCCTTTCGCTGTTCCGGATAATGTTCCGGCAGGCGTCGATATCGTTTTACCGGTCAGCGGCGT
>JAYUDV010000305.1:0-21101 GCA_043739565.1 Chloracidobacterium sp. | reverse complement strand
GGGACGCCTCAATCTTTTTCGCAAAGGATTCGGATTTCCAAAACGCCGCGGCCAAAAAGCACGCGAACGACAACAATACGATCAATTTGATGCGAATTTGTATGTTAGTTCCAGCGGCCATTTTACCTCGTCTTCCCTCACGCCTTAGAAAATTAGCTTCATCTGGCTGAATAATGAATATTGCAGTTTGCTCGGATTTGGGATGTCTCCCGTGCAAAAACTCGGTATCGGACAATTTCGCGAACGGTCAGTATAAATATCCTTGAATCCTTTCCCCGCCTTGAAAATACTGCCGCCGAAAGTGAACGTCAAATTATTGATTAGAAACGGGCGATATACGACGCCCAGACTCACGTCATAACCGATCTCATGCCGTATGTGCGGCTGAAACAAGATATATTCGAGCGATTCCGTGCGATGAAAACGAAGATAATTTACGTTAAACACCGCCTTAACCGTCTGCGTCAATTCGGCGTCTGCTCCGGCATTAAATATCATAATGCCCGGATTGACGAAATTTGACTGGCCCTCTGTTTTGCTTGAGCGAAGGCTTGGCAGCAGACTGTTTCCCTGAACCAGCCCGACTGCGGTCGATACGAGCCTTATTCCCTGCCGGTTCCAATAGGAAAATTGGCCGCCGACAAAATTCGGGTCATCTAGGATCGCGTCGAAGCCGGTCGCCTTCCCATCCGTCGGGTCCTTGTCACCAGAGGCAAAAAAAGCCGATGTCCTAAACCTTAGCCAATTCCGGTCAACGGATGCCTCAACCGCAGCCATTTGGGCCCGGATCTCGGTTTTGCGGCCCGCGATTGGATTAAAATCATCGTGGCCAAACGCGAAATAATATGAATTTGTAAGGTTCAGCCAGCCGATGTGGCCGTCGCCGTTAAATCCGATGTATCCCGCCTTGACCGCATGTCGCCTCGCGCTGCCGACAAGTGCGGGCCGCACTAGAAAGCCATTTTCGTCATAATGAATACTCGCCCGGTCATCGTTGTACGCAGCCACGGCCTCGACCGTATAACCCTTGGTCAGAAAATCCTGACGGAAAAAATTTGCTATGTAAACATTCTGCGGCCGGAGCGATCTCATGGAATTCAGGCCGCTGTTTGTATCTTTTTCGATCTGGCGAAAATACGCAAAGTTAAATTGCGATTTGTTGTTAGAAAACCCGCCAAAGACGCGTACTCCTAAATTATTATCCGAGAATAGGAATCCGCGAAAATCGGCATTAAACGGTTGAATCCCGGCCCTCACGGAAACAAAATCGTAATTGTCATTAGTATCGAAAAGCTTTACCTCACCGAACGCCTCTTCGAGTGAGACCTGATAATCGGTGCGCGACGTGCCGCGGCGGACATCGACGTTTACAATGCCGTTTTCGCGGGCGTTCAGATAATTAGGCACGCTGAATGTTGGCGAGATCTTTATCGCCCACGTCCTAGGTTTGAAAACGGTTTCGCCCTTAAAAAATTCGAATGAAAGTTGAATTGTTTCATTCAACGAAAAGCTTTCCGGATGTCCGAAAGGATTATTCGTGTCAGGTCTGGCCGAGCTGACATTGGTGCCTGACGGCGTGCGCCGGATCTCAACACCAGTCGTGCTGACCCCCGAAAGGATTAGGAAGTAATCGTTGCCGATCACCGGAAAGTCGCCTTTCAGCACATTCCGGTCATACGGGTTATACCATCGGTTTCGTTTAAATGGAATGTCGCGTCCGCGTGCGCCTTTGTCGCCATAACGGTCGTATTCGGGAAACTCGATCCGCCAGCGGTCGCGAACCTCACGGTGATCGGGACCGGCGGCTTTGGCGGCATCGCCTACGATTGCCGGTCCGGTTTCCTTGCTCGGCTCAACAACCACAAAATCAATCTTTCGATCGCCGCCGCCGATGATCACATTCTCAAGCGTCGAGCATCTCTTTTTGGTGTCGTCGCAAATAAAATTAGAAAAAACACCGTAGTCGGCAGCTTTGCCGCGATCAAAACGGGCCTCGTATGGCGGCCCGACAGTTATGCTGTATGCTCCGGCCCGCAAACGTATGCTGTAGCTGCCGTCCGCTTTCGAACGTTGCGACGAGACCTCGGAGCTGGTTTGATTTTTTATGTTAATGACGACACCGGCGACCGGTTTGCCGTCTTTGTCGAGAGTTTTTCCGGTCAATTTACCGCCGGCAGACTGCGCCGAAGCAACGGATAGCCCAGCAGCCATCGCAATAACGAGCCAAATAGTCAGTTTGGGTAAACTCGACAACATAAGGGCAATCGTCTTTATCCGGAAACGTAATTCGCTGACTGTGCTTTGTAACACATCTTGCGATCAATAACAAATTTTTTGGAAATACTTGACTATCTGCGGATATTGTATAATATTCCTAAGCATCATGGATAGTAAATTTTTGGTAAAAAAATTGGAGTTTTTTGCCGGCTTCATGATTCTCCTGTTTTTTACGGTCTCCGTCCGGCCTCAGAGCCTAACCGTTGCGGATGTCCAGACAATCATCGCCCAGGCCGTCTCAAAGGCGATTGCGCTCAATTTAAAAGTCACGGTTTCGGTTACGGATAAGGAAGGCCATCTGCTTGGTACGTTTGTTATGACCGGAGCTCCCACGACGACGTTAATACGCAGTGTAGGCCGTGCGGGCCAGGGTTTGGAGAATGTTTCGGTTCCGGCAACGGCCGCCGCATACTCAAAAGCGGGTACGGCGGGAATATTTTCGGCGGGCGGCAACGCTTTTTCGACGCGGACGGCGTCATTCATTATCCAAGAACATTTTCCGCCGGGTGTTGACAACACACCGGGCGGGCCGCTATACGGTGTGCAATTTTCGACACTGCCTTGCTCCGATGTCGCGATTGCGGGTCTGCCGCTCGGGCTGTCGGGCGATCCGGGCGGGGTGCCGCTTTATAAAAGTGGAGTTGCGGTAGGCGGCGTCGGTGTCGAGGGTGACGGCGTTTATACCGTTGACCGCGATCCAACCGATAATGACCAGCCGGTCGAAGAGATCATCGCCGTCTCGGCATCACGCGGATTTGAAGCTCCGCCGCTAATTCGTGCCGACAATATCCTTGTCGAAGGCATCCGTTTCCCCTTTGTTAATGTCGTCAATCCGCCCGTCGTGACGACGATTGCGTTTGGCAGCCTGCCGGGCGTTGTTACGAGTCCGGTCATTGCCACACCCGTGAGCGACTTGGTTCCGACTGTGCTGAACGGTATTAGCGGCCAATTTAGCTCGAGATTTCCTATTATTGCCGGCTCGGCCCTCAGCGCCGCCGAGGTGTCGCAGATACTGGGAGCAGCCGCTGAAACCGCAAATCGCACACGTGCGGGTATCCGGCAGCCAATCGGCAGCAATGCAAGGGTTTCGATGGCCGTTGTCGATACCGACGGTAAGGTTCTCGGCATTTTTCGACAACTTGACGCTCCTGTTTTTGGCCTGGATGTAGCGGTTCAAAAGGCACGTACTTCTAATTTCTTTGCCCGCTCGGACACAGGAGCAAAGCTCACTGCGGCCGGATTCGGTTCTTATGTAACACGAGCAAACGCCGACGGTTTGGCACTCAATGGAACTGTTGCGTTCAGCGATCGCGGCATGGGCTTTCTTCATCGGCCGCTGTTCCCGGACGGTATAAACGGCACGCAGGCCGGGCCTTTTAGCACCATGCTTGCCGACTGGAGCCCTTTTAATGACGGCCTGCAGCTCGATCTGATCAAAACCGCGTTGACGGCGCCGCCGATGGTTTGTACGTCATCGGCCCGCAGACGGCGGACAGTTATGGGGCCGTGTCCGTGTTCGACGATTCCCGAGTTAAGGAACGGGTTACAAATCTTTGCGGGCGGTATTCCGCTTTATCGCGGATCAACGCTCATTGGCGCAATCGGCGTCAGTGGCGACGGCATCGATCAGGATGATTTAATCTCGGCTGGCGGGGCCAACCTTTTCCCGCCGCCAGACGCCATCAGGTCCGACAAGATATTTGTTCGCGGCGTCCGGCTGCCTTTTCTTAAGTTTCCGGCTCGGCCGTTTCTCGACTAACGATAATGTTTATTCTTCGAGTGGCTTTGCTGATCTTTTTGCTCGCATCGATCGGGCCGGTGCGTTTTGCCGCGCAGGTAAAAGGCGCGCTGGATGTCCAGGGTAAGGGACTAAAGATTGACGGCAAATCGGGCGCGGTTTCGCGAAAAAGGTTTTATTTATTCAAGGGCGGCTTAAAAGACAATCAGGAGCTGGTCGTCAGGCTGCGATCCGCCGAGATCAAATCGCGGGATTGTTTTTACAATCAGTTACAGGCTAGCTCTCAATATATTTGCTGGCTCAAGGCTGAAAACTGCGAATCACCCTTTTGCAGGAGCGTTACCGCAACTGACGTCGGAGAAGTGCCCGAGTTTCAGGTCGCGTATAAGAAGGGCCTGACGCAGTTTAAGGGTCTGGAAACAATCGCCCGCGATTGGATCACGACCAATATGCCGCCCGCGCTGGTTAGCGGTTACTACCGTGATCGGCGAACGCTTACGGAAAGTCTTTTGGGCGGGATAAAGCCGATCCAGTCGACCATGACCGACAGCGTGACGATTAAGGCGATCTTTATCGACGTGCCTCTGGAAATACCTGGCAGCAAAAAGACCGGGACATTTCTACTCTCTAATATTTTGCCGATAGAATTTGGGACAAAGAGTTATCTGTGGGCGTGCGAGGTCGAGATCGGCCCGGATAAACCGGCCGTCTTTTCCTTAAAGCTCCCGGAAAATAATAAGCCGGTGAAAAATTGCGAGGTATTTATACGCGATCTGCAGGTTTGTAAAACGGAGAGTTGTCAGGTTAAATGAAACTCAGTATCCGAATAATCTTGATCATATTGGCCGCTTTTATATCCGCGGCGAGCGTTTTGACGCCCTCATTCGCTCAGAAACGTTTGGGCCCGTTTTCGCACACCACGCGGGCCCATAGAGACGGAAAATACAGCAACTGCGACGCTTGTCATACAGTCCCGACCAAGAACTGGACGGCGGCACGCGCTGATAAACACGAGCCTTTCCCCGACGTAGCTAATTTTCCCTATCACACTTCCTGTTTCGGGTGTCACACACGTGATATTTATAGTAACGGCGGTGCATTTTGCGGAACTTGTCATATTGTTCCGACGATGCGTGCCAGCGGCGGGAGAGGAGTTCTCGCGTTTCCGATAAAGTCTCACTCGCGTCAGTTCACGACCATTTTCCCGCATGATGTTCACCAAAATCTGATCGCGTTAAATCAGATCAAACTTGATGTCGCGGTCGCTCATTTTGTACCGGCGAGCTTTGGTCCAAATGTCCCGGACGACGCGACCGAATTTAATAATTGCGCGATCTGCCATAAATCGTCGTCTCAAATGCCGAAAGTGACGGCGCGGGTTCCCGCTTTGTTGCAGCCGCTCGCACCTGCGACCGCAGATACGTTTGCGCCAAAGCCCGAGTTTTTTAAAGACGCTCCAAATTCTCACGCGTCGTGTTTCACATGCCACTATCAAAACGTAAAACCCGGCGCAAAAGATTGTGCCGGTTGTCACAGCCTGAGCGCACCTTACGCTGTATCGAACGTCGTGCCCCGTTATTCGCTCAAATTCAACCATCAGGACAGGGATCATGCGAATAAGGACTGCACCACTTGTCACGTGCGAATTACGCAAAATTCGGATGTACGCAAGATGAAGGATGCCGATGTTGCGTTTCAAACTTGCAGCACCAGCTCATGTCACGGCAGCAATCTCACGGAGGAGATTGGCAAACGTGAGGCAAGCATTAATGCCAAGCAGCCCGTGTTTCAATGTACCTATTGCCATACGCCGGCGATCGGACGATATCCGGTACCATCGAGCCACCGAATCCGCTGATTCATAAATGAAAGATTCCGCGAGGTTAAAAAACGCGATCAGGGCCGGTCTGCTTCTTGCGGCGTCACTCATCTTTGCCGCCGGTTGTATTCAGCTGGGCCAAAAAACAGATGTGCCGCTGACGGCCGCCGAGACGCCGGAGCCGCTTGCCGTGCGGGCGTCGGATTCAAACTTTCAGGTCTTTTCACACAAAATTCCCGAACATAAACAGTTTGACTGCGTTTCATGTCATCGCCGCGAAGGAAAGAGCAAAGAGCTGACGTATGCCGGCCACGATTCGTGCATCGGCTGTCACTTAAATCAGTTCATCACTAATAAAACGACCGATCAAAATCGGGCCATGTGCTCGATCTGTCATGACAAGCTAGATGCCGACCCGCCGCCGATCCGCGCATTTCCGGTGAAATTTCTCGAGGGGTTTAACATGAAGTTTGACCACGCGGCGCACGCCAGCGGCAAGGGAAGGCCACCTGCCGGCTGTGCGTCGTGTCACTCGCCATCGGGTTCGGGCGAGTCGATCCCGGCGGGCATTTCCACCCATAATAATTGCTACTCGTGCCACACGCCGGAAAGCAAGATTGGTTCGTGCAGCGTCTGCCACCAGCTTGCCCCGTATGCCCGAACGCTGCAGTCACAATACAATTTCAAGGCGATTTTCCGCCACGGCGACCACACGGCGCGTCAAGGCGTAAGTTGTGATGAATGCCATTCGGTGGCCGCCGGAGCTCCGCAATCGCGGCAGGTGACAAATATAACGATTCTCGAACATCGGACAACTCCCGGAAACAACTGCCTCTCGTGTCATAATGGGCGACGGGCGTTCACCGGGAATAATCCATTAGATGTCGGAAGCTGTACACGCTGTCATACGGGTTCAGGGTTTGGCAAATTGCCGCCGGACACTTTCCCCGCTCAATAGGGCCAAAATTAGTGCAACCCGACAGGCGTTTGAGATCGTCTCACGTACAACCGCAAGGCGCGCGTAAAAAAATTGACATTACCCCCGAAAAGAGGTTCTAATAGGTGCAAACGATTATGAAGAATTTAGCTAAATTAACGGTGATCGCGGTTTTTGGCGTTTTTGTCCTCGGGCTAATTTTGAATAGTGCCAGCGGTATCGGGACGGGTTCGCGCACCTTTGCGAAAGGGAACCCGACCCCGACGCCGGCGGCGGCGAATTCCACCGTCAAACCGGCTAATACGGCGGCCACACCGGCACCGGCAAAACCCGATACGGCCACGGCGGGTGGCAAGGAAATTCCTAAAACATTTACGCTGGCTAAGGACAGCCAGTCAGAATATGGCGAGGTGGCGTTTAACCACGAGAATCACGCCTTTAAGAACTATAGCCCGGACGGCAAATCTCTCATGGGATGCGTCGAGTGTCACCATACCGATCAGCCAAAATCCGCGCTCAAACCACCTTATGTAACGTCGGAACGTGACGTTACCTTGACCATTGATCTATGGAAAAAGTCCGAGCAAAAGGTCAGTGATTGCCGGGCCTGTCATTTTCAGGACGGTAACGTACCGGATGGCAAGGAAATGCCGAAAACGACGAAGGATCTAACCAACGAACTTGCTTACCATATCAATTGCAACGGATGTCACGACGCAGCGTTTAAGGCGCGGCCCGAATTGAAGTCAAAGCCAGGGTTTGCGACGTCAAAAGACTGCTCAACCTGCCACAAAAAGAATTAGCAAATGGGTTTACGGCAGTGTGATAAATGCAGTGAGATGGTTGACGAGGCAAAGGCATTTTGCCCGAGCTGCGGCCATGCGTTCGTCGAAGAGGAAAAGCGGAAAGAACCGTCGGCTTTTGAAAGCATGGAGGGCACGATGCAGTTTGGCCAGACCATGTACAATCAGATGCTGACTGATATGGGGTTGAATATTGCGGGAGCGCCGAATAAGCCGACTGAGACCGTAAAACCGGCCGTGCAGCCAGCCGCCCAGCCTCGGGCGCAGCAAATTATCCAACCGGCGGTCCAGCAGGTGATCCGGCCCGCGACCGACGTGGCGAACCAGGCCAAATCCGGCAAGACCAAATGGCTTATCATTGGCGGCATTGCTTTTATTTTGCTTCTTTTAGCGCTCATTATTGTTATTGTGGCCGCGGTTGTTATCTGGTCCCAATATCGTTAAGTCCTGATTTTCTCATCCGCTCTGAGCTACGATGCCACGTGTAATCGAAAATCGCTCGCAAACGATCGAGGCTTTCCGCAATGTTGAGATCGTCTCCGAACTCGTCGCGCGGGTTGCGAACGGCGAGTTTCGCAACGAGCTCGACATGGATATCATCCTGTTTGGCCGCAGCTATCGCGGCAAGCAGGTTGGGCCATATACGCGGTTGCTCGAATTTGAGCCGGGCGAGATAATCGTCCGCGAAAATACGTGGGAAAGCAGCATTTTCTACATCCTGGTCAAAGGCAGGCTCGAAGCCTCGATAACCGAACAAGGAGGCACGCAAAAAAAGGTCGGTGAGATACCGGCCGGGAATTCCTTTGGCGAGATGGCCCTGCTTTCGGGAACGCCGCGAACCGCGACTGTTGCCGTAGCAGCGGGAAACGAGCCTGCTCTCGTTCTCGAATTCACACGCCCCGCAATCCGTCTTCTTCGCAAACTTCCAAAATTTGGCCGCGCGCTTGACCGAAACTACCGTGCCTATGGCCTCTCGCTGACGCTGAACGAGCTCCGTGAGTTTACAAAAGCCGATCTTGAACCGACGGTCCTTAAACGCCTCGATGACGCCGCCCGGTTCGCGGTCTATGAAAAGGATCACGTGCTTTTTCGCGAAGGCGACCCGATCAACCGCGTCGTTTACGTCCGCAATGGCTGGATTCAACGCGTAAGCGGCGTCGAATTTAACCCAAAGGCGGCCGATCTGCTGCTCGAATCAGACGATTCGGTCGGTCTCGATTTCCTCGGCGCCGGAACATGTCTGGGGATCGAGGCGGTCGAAAACGCCGGTGATTGGAAGTACACGGCTACTGTCCGCGGCCGGGCCGAGGTTATCGAGGTTGCCATCAGCCGCCTCCGCGAAGACCGGGAATTGAGCGCGGCCGTTGTGCCATTCCTCACGACTTCGGCGGGCAATGAGACCCAAATACCTTTGCATCCGACCGACACTCGTGTCGTTACAGCGACCACGAAAGAGATCGAGACCGGCGTTGTCGATGGTATCAATTTGCTCGTGATGGATATGGCGAAATGCATCCGCTGCGGCAATTGCTCGCTCGCCTGTCATAAGGTTCACGGCCATTCGCGGCTTGTTCGCCGCGGCATTCATATTGAGCGTCCGTTCAAGGCGGACAAACCGGCCACGCAGAGCATTTTAGTGCCATCGGTTTGCATGCACTGTCAGGATGCCGAATGCCTGACCGGCTGTCCGACCGGAGCGATCGCACGATTTCCCAACGGCGAGATCGATATAAATCCGGTAACCTGTATCGGCTGCGGCGATTGCGCAACGCAGTGCCCATACAATGCGATCTCGATGATCGTTCGCGACGGCGCGACAAACGGTTCAGAACAAAGCCGTTTGGCGATGCTTTTGTCACCTTTCTCGTTACGCGAAGACAAGATCCCGGAGCCTGTCACTCAAACGGAAAATCTGCTCGCTATCAAATGCAATCTCTGCAAAGACACCGGGTTAAACCCGCCGGGAGCTAAGGTAGCCGCTTATTCATGTGAAGAAAACTGTCCGACCGGCGCTCTTGTCCGCGTAAATCCGCGTGAGTATTTTGACGAGGTCAATTCGACGATCGGCTTGATTCAACGGAGCAAAACCCACGCGATCGGCGAAAATATTCATAAATTCGACCTCTGGTCACGTATCTGGCATATTGCGGGAACCGCGCTCGTTATTATCTTCGGCGGTCTCGCGGTTTGGGCGACTTATAAGTTTTCGCAGGACATGGCCCTGAGCCCCGGCACGTGGGTCACGATGCGTTGGCTGACCGGACTGACCGGGCTTGCGAGTATTGCGTGGGTGATGGCGTATCCGTTTAGAAAAAAGGTTTACCGGCGGCGGGCCGGAGCATTGCGATATTGGATGCTTACGCATATATATATTGGAATATTGGCGGGCATTCTGCTCCTTGTTCACGGCGGAGCAAGCTCCGGCGGATTGCTGACCACAAGCCTGATGATTTCGTTCGATATGGTCATTTTTTCGGGTATTTTCGGAGCCGCGTGTTATGTGATCGTACCGAGGTTTATGACGCGAATCGAACGCGAACCGCTGCTACTCGAGGATCTCGAGGCCCGCCGTGACGAATTGCGGGCGGAGCTTGTGCTGGCGGGTGAACAGACGGACAATCCAGATCTGAAACAATTGATCGAACGTAAGGTGCGTCGCCGGTTCCTGGGCCTCGGCTATCTTTTCCGGCAATATATTCGAAAAGAAGACTTGCCCGCGATGTTGGCTGCGGCGCGGCAGGAATTTCGTCCGTCGGCCGAGGGAATGTCGCGCAACGACGACGCCCGACTGATGGAAGCGGTAGAGAATGCCGCGACCCTTCGACGCGTTGACGCACTATGTTATTTGCACCGGTTGCTAAAGCTGTGGGTCGCTCCGCATGTTTTGTTTACATCGCTAATGCTGATCTTGATGGCCGTTCATATAGCTCAGGTCGTTTATTTTAATGTGCGTTAGGCCGGCTGATTAAATGGGATGAATCTCGACTTCACAAAATTTGTGATCGCATTTGCCGACGCCTCGTCCGCGCCAAAGGATATCGATGAAGAGTCGATTCTTATCGGCCGTCTTGCAACCTGTGACATCCATCTCGACCATACCGCGGTCTCGCGAATCCACGCCGGTATCAATTTTGTCGATTCCAATTTCACGCTTGTAAATCTGTCCACCTCAAATGTGCTTACGCTGAATGGCAGATTGCTCACGCCGCAAAAAAGCGACGTTCTGGCGGACGGCGACACGATCCAGATCGGGCCTTTTGCTATCGACGTCGAAAGGATAAATGACACGCTGTCGTTGATGGTGCAGCTCTCCGTTTCCGATAAAAGCAAGGGCATTAAAGTTGCAGCACCGACTACGGTTGATAAGACGGATGCCGAATCAGGCGGCGTTTTGGATGTTTTCTGGGAAAAGCGCACCCGCGAGAAAGAAGATTGGGGCACAAGGTTACGCCCGACCGAAAAGCCGATTCCGGGCAAGGCAATGTTTAACTGGAAGCCGACACGCGACCTGCGGCGGCCGTGGGCTATAGGTTTGTTTGTCTGGGCGTTTCTCGTAGTCGGAGCGGTCGCGGCTTTTGCTTATTTTCGCTATCCGCAGGTTTATGAGCCAAAACCGCTTTCAAACCCGCATGCGTCGAAGATCGAAGGCAGCACCATCGCCGCCGCCGAAAACGGAAATTCATGCACAACGTGCCATACGATAAATCAGCCGATCGAAAACTCCTGCATTCGCTGTCATACGGCCGAGCAGTTTCATGCGTCGAACACGAAGGCTCATCAGCAAGCCGGGATAACCTGCACCGTTTGCCATAAGGAACATCAAGGCGCGGATTACCAACTTTCCGCCTCGGCGATTGCGGCTTGCGCGGTTTGTCATAACGATAGCAATGCTAAAAATTACAACGGCAAATCCGTCCACACCGCCCACGGCGGCTCGTACGGTTATCCGGTAAATAATGGCGTTTGGACGTGGAAAGGCGTCTATCGCGAGGTCGCGGACGCAATTCCAGAGATAAATTCGACCGCGACCGGCGATAAAGATGAGCAAGCGAGGCTCAGCCGCCAATTTCACGCTGTTCACGTGGCGCGTCTTACAGCGCCGCCGGGAATAAAAGGTGATAAATTCGGGCTTGTCACGTGCTCGAGCTGTCACAAGAATCAGAATCCGATTGACCGGGTCACGCCGAGGCAGTCTTGCGCCGTATGCCACACGACGGCGCCCGGCGTCGAAAATCGCGATGCCCGATTTGTGCCAGGCCAGGTAAATTGCATTTCGTGCCATATACAGCACGCGTACAGCGGTACGCGTTGGAACGAATTTCTGTCGGACGAAGCATTGAAACGCAGAAACGATGCGGTTGCCTCGCAGATAAAGCTATTGGACGAAAAATGAAAGCGATTCATATCATCATCTCTCTTTTTGTGCTGACCTTTCTGATCTGGCTGAATCAGGCCTCGGCCGGCTTTGGCAGCGCCATGTACGGCGGGCTGACGTGGATCGGATGGCTGAGCATTGCCGCTGTCGTTTCCGGACTTGGTTTTCTGGTCCTCGTAGGCGATTCGGCCAGGGCGTTCGGTTTTTTCGGTTCGCGCGATCAAAAAGCATCGCCGCCGCCGAATATTCGCACTCTCACCGGCAGCGAACTTAAAGAACTCGGCCTCGACAAATATCGCGGGCCAGTTTATCCGCATCCGGTGATATTTCCGGAGCGGTGCATTGGTTGCCAGGCCTGCGTTGACGCATGTCCGCACGACGTTCTCGCCATTGTCGATGGCACCGCCGCGGCAGTCGCACCCGACCTTTGCATGGAGGATACCGCCTGCCAGGCCGAGTGTCCCGTCAACCCGAAGGCATGTATCATCATCAACACGACAAAGGATGTCCGCTCGCTTCCCGTCCCGACGCGTGATGGCGCGACCTATCAGACCAACGTGTCCGGCTGTTACATAATCGGCGATGTTTCCGGCGTTCCGCTTATCAAGAACGCGGTAAAAGAGGGTGCGGATGTGATCGCTCATATCAGCTCGGAACTGAAAGCAGCTCCCGCAGAACCTAAGGCCAACTATGACGTGGCGATCATCGGCATCGGGCCCGGCGGAGCGTCGGCCGCGGCTGAAGCCCAAGGTGCAAATCTGCGTTATATCGGTATCGAGCAGGGCAAGATCCTCTCGACAATCGACCTCTATCCGAAAGGGAAATACATCTTTTTCAAGCCAGATACAAAAGATTGGTTCGGCGGCATTCCGACGATGGGTTTGGGATTGTCGAAGGCGAAATACGGCGGCGGTGACGGCGATGACAACCAACCGATATTCGACGCTTTAGGTGATGATCTCAAGGCAATCGTCAGCCAGCAAACACCTGCTCTACATCAGGAGCTTATCGACAAAATTCCGCGCTCTTTGCACAACGAGCTTTCCCAAAAGCTGTTTGAAAAGATCGAAAAAGAGTTGAAAAAACGTATTGCCGCCTTTCTGCGATCAAAGGGTTCGGGAGATTGGGTGAATCTTTACCGGACTCAATTCTTGCCGGATATAGATAATCATTTGACAGCCTTTAGCTCTGATATTGCTGATCAACTGCAAACCAAGATTCCTGGTGATCAGCGTGAAAATATTCTCGATGTTTGGTTAGGCAGCCTGGCTGATAAAGGCGTTGTGATCAACGAGGAAGAAAGTTGCAAATCTATAACTCGCGCCGAGGACGGCGACTATTTTGTCATAAATACGACGCGCGGCGGCGAAAAATTGCCGCAAACATACACCGCAAGACGCGTAATTATCTCGATCGGCCTTCGAGGCGCTCCAAACAAACTTCGGCTGCCAAACGAAGACCTGAAAGCGATGATCGACGGTCGCGAGGAGCTAAAAGTCATATACGGCCTTTCAAATCCGATGGATTTTCGCGGTAAACATCTGGTTGTAGTCGGCGGCGGCAATGTCGCCGTCGAGGCGGCCGTCGATCTGATCTCGGTGCGCGACGGCGCATCGATCACACCTCGCAATCCCGAGGACATGAACACGGTCACAATACTCGTTCGCGATTATCTGGCGCCGACAGTAAAATTTGGCAATAAGTTTCAGATGTACCAGTGTTCGGAGGACGGCTTGCTCGACCTCCGGTTTGGCGTCGGGATCAAGGAAATGCGTGAACACGAAGTAGTGTTGGAGGATGTCAAGACCAAACAGGAGCTCGAAACCATCCCCAACGATTTCATCTTCGCCTTGATCGGCGGCGAGCGGCCCAATAGATTTTTGGAATCGATAGGTATTACCATCAAGTAATAAATGAATAAAGAGAGTATTATGTTCGGCGTGGCCGGACTGTTTGTGGGATCGATCATCGGATTTTTTGGAGCGAACAGCCTCAACCGATCCGCCGCCGGCCAGTCGACCGCCGCAGCACCGTCAACGATGGCTGCATCCGGTAATCCCGGCAATCTGCCGCCCGATCATCCGCCGATAGGCGCAACCTCAGGAGATCAGACACAGAGCGGGCCTTTGCCGCAGATAACCGAAGCGATAGAAAAAGCGCGGGCAGAGCCGCAGAATTACGAAGCGCAAATGACCGCCGCCGATCTCTATTACCAGATCCAGCGTTTTGATGACGCCGCAAAATTATACGATATCGCGGTCAAGCTCAAGCCCGCCGAAACCGAGCCGCTCATTAAGGCCGGCAATGCCTATTTTGACGGCGAAAAATACGAGCAAGCGGAAAAGTTTTATTTACAGGCACTGCAAAAAAATCCGAAAGATATAAACGTCAGAACGGACCTGGGATTAACCTTTTTCCTCAGAGCGCCGCGCGACATCGACAGGGCGATCAAGGAATATAAAACCTCGCTCGCGATTGATCCCAACCATGAGATCACCCTGCAAAATCTCGCGCTTGCTTATACGGAAAACGGCGATAAGGAAAACCTCGTCAAGACTCTCGAAAATCTCAAAAAGGTAAATCCGAATAACCCGGTCATTCTAAAAGCGGTCGAAAAATAGAGATAGTTGGCGAGTCGGACAAAACCCGCGCCCGATTGGAGAGCCGCGAAATACCGGCCAGACATTAAGTGTCTCGTAAGGCAAGAATAAATTCTTTGCCCTGAATGGGCGAAACATCAATCTTTTCGGGGCTCCGACGCGAAATTTTCCGGTATGACTTGATCCGGAAGTTCCACGTCTGGGAAAAGGTATCGAGTGTTACGTGGGGTTCCCGTTAGTTCGGCCGATCCTTCGGATGCGAGTTTTGCAGCCAGTTCCAAGCCGACTCGATTATTTCATTCAAGTCCTGAAATTTGGGGCGCCAACCGAGTTCCTTGGTTATTAGATCCGACGACGCGATCAGGGTAGCGGGATCGCCTGAACGTCGTCCTACGACTTCAAAAGGTATAGGCAGCCCCGTGACCTCCGACGCAGTATCGATAACTTCGCGGACGCTGTAACCGCCGCCGCCGCAGCCTAGATTAAAAATAGCACTCGTTTCACCTAGCTGTTCCAAAGCAAGAATATGGGCTTTGGCGAGATCGACAATATGAATATAATCCCTGATGCACGTCCCGTCGCGGGTCGGGTAATCGTTACCGAAGATTTCAACTTTTTCGATCGTACCCGTGGCCGCCTGCAAAACCAACGGAATTAGATGCGTTTCGGGACTGTGTCTTTCTCCCCGTCCGGCGCTCGCGCCGGCCGCGTTAAAATAGCGAAGGCTAGCAGATTTGACGCCATAGGCCTTGTCATACCACCGCAGCATATTCTCAAACGCCAGCTTTGTTTCGCCGTATGGATTAGAAGGGCTGAGCGGGTCGGTCTCGACAATTAGGCGGTCCGGGGCGTCGCCATAGACTGCTGCGGTCGACGAAAAAATGATCTTCTTCACCCCCGTCTCACACATTGCATCGAGCATCGAGCATCCCGCAACCACATTATTCTTGTAGTATTTAGCAGGGTGCAGAACGGACTCGCCGACCAGCGAATATGCTGCCAAATGTATCACGGCCTCGATCTCGCGTTTTTGAAACGTCTGTTTAAGGAGAGGAGCATCGCGGAGGTCTCCTTCAACAAAATGGGCTTCGTCGGCGACCGCGTTGCGATGACCCTTTTCCAGATTGTCAAAAACTGTGACGGTATGCCCGCTCAATATTAATTCATCGGTAACGACGCTGCCGATGTAACCCGCTCCGCCTGTAACCAATATCCTCATTCAGCGTTTTCCTCTGTCTCCATCACTTTACGACCGATCAAATCGAGCATTTTGTTTTTTTTGTTTCTGATGTCGCGTGTTCTAAATCAACAGAGATCCGATCGACCCTCGTCCATAAGTCGGCTAACCATTTTCCTGAGATCCTGCGAACGGTCTATCCTTGCAACAAAGACGGTGTCTTGAGTATCAACCACTATCAGATCGTCAACGCCAAGCAAGGAAATTGTGCGTCCGCCGGCCGAGTATAGAAAATTGTTTTTCGATTCTAATGCAATTGAATCACCGTGAAATAGATTCCCATTCTCGTCGTGGAAGTTAGACCTTAAATCATACAATGATTGCCAACTGCCCACGTCGCTCCAGTCAAAATCCGCTTGTAATACATACATCGGTGTCACAGTTCGTTCCATAACCCCATGATCTATGGAGATCGATTCGAGGTTAGGATAAACACTGGCAAGGACGGACTCATAATCGGGCGTATCTATGGCCCGATCGATCTCTTCAAGTCGGCTATACAGGTCCGGCAGCAAACACTCGATCTCGGAAAGTATCGTTTTGGCAGTGGCAGCAAAGATCCCGCTATTCCAAACGTATGACTCGTCTGCCAGATAATCAATGGCTGTTTCCAGATCAGGTTTCTCAACGAAGCGTTCTACGGCATAGACAGGCTCCCCGGTCGCAGGGTGACGCCCGGCTCCTGTCTTGATATAACCATATCCGGTTTCTGGTCGGGTAGGCATCACACCCAACGTAACGATACAACCCGATTTAGCTAATTCAGCTGCGTGCAAAAGGGAACGCCTAAACTTTTCGTCATCGGCAATATGGTGGTCCGCCGGAAGGATCACGATCGGCATATCCTTGTCGCGTCGCCTCATATGTAGTGCCGCAAGCCCGATGCATCCGGCGGTATTCCGGCTCAATGGCTCCGCAAGTATCTGCGTATCGTGGCCCGCGAGTTGTTTCCGGGCCAGCATCTCATGAGCCTGGTTTACGACGACATACATATTTTCACCACGGGATAATGGTGAAACTCGCTTAACCGTCTCTTGGAGCAGTGTGCGATTTCCGATAACTTTCAGAAACTGTTTGGGTAAACTCGCACGGCTCGCCGGCCAAAATCGAATTCCCATTCCGCCAGCCATAATTAAAGAAAACATGGTTATTGTCCGCCCTTTTGAACTCGTCCTCATCCACCACGGAAAACCGGTGACTTGGACGTATGGATTCGTCCGCCCGAGTTGCTAAATAAACGGTGAAAGCCTCTAAAATTCCATAACGCCTGTCGTTTCCGACCGCCAACATCTCCTGGTTCGTTTATTCCCGGGATAGTCACCACCTTTTTTGGAAATCTGAGGTCACTGACACTCTTTATCTTTTGCATATTAGATACAGGATAGTTAACTTCGATGAACGGTACGTTAGTTTATAAACTCGAAGGCCTTTCGCCTTCGAAAAGAGCTCTTCTGGAAAAGCGGTACGGTAGGACCTTACCCAAGCCGGAAAATCCATTTAATATCACCGGACGTCCAGACACGTCGGTCGCTCCTCTGTCCTTCAGCCAGGAAGGACTGCTCTTTATGGAGCAGTTAGACCCCGGAACCGCGAGGTATAACATATCCGATGCTGTTAGGGTAAAGGGTAAATTTAACGCTGCTCTAATACAGACGACCCTCGATGAGATCGTCGCTCGACACGACTCGCTAAGGACAGTTTTCACCAATACTGATGGAATATGGCGGCAAGCGATACGCCCGCCCGGTCCAGCTACTTTTCGTCAGGTCGATCTCGATTCCTTTAAAACGGATGATCGTGAGTTGCATGCCCTCGAATTGATCCAGGAAGAGGCCGATAAGCCGATGGACCTGTACGAGGGTCCCCTCTTTTCCGCTTTGCTTGTCAAAGTCGGAGAATTCGATAGCGTCCTGCTCATTAAGATGCACCACATCATCAGCGACGGTTGGTCTCTGGGCCTCTTTTGGAACGAGTTTGCCACTATCTACTCGGCACTTGTTGATGGCAAAGTTCCTTGTCTCCCGGAACTGTCGATACAGTTTGGCGATTATGCGTCGTGGTCGCGCGAATACCTCAAACGTGAGTTAGACCGGCAGACCCAATACTGGACGGAGCGGCTTAGAGGCGCTCCTACTCTTCTAGAATTGCCCACTGATCGACCGCGACCGGCAGTTCAGACTGCCAACGGTGGCCAAGAGATCGTTACCTTTTCTCAGGATCTGCTTCGGGGTCTAAATGATCTGTCCAAATGCGAAGGGAGTACGTTGTATATGACGTTACTCGTCGGCTTTAATGCGTTGCTGGCCAGATATACCGGTGCTAAAGATCTCATCGTCGGAACGCCGATCGCCGGGCGTAATAGGACTGAAACCGAAAACCTGATCGGGTTCTTTGTTAACACCCTCGTTCTCAGGAACGACCTCTCGGGTGACCCGTCTTTTCGCGAGATGCTGGGCCGCGTTAGAACGACGGTGCTCGACGCATTTTCGCACCAGGAACTTCCGTTTGAAAAGCTGGTCGCGGCCGTGCGGCCAGATCGCAGCCTAAGCTATAACCCTATCTACCAGATAATGTTTGCTCTGCAGGAGTCCGCCGGATCGGGAATAAGTATTCCTGGAGGGGTCGTCGAACCTGTGAAAGTAAAGTTTTCCGCTTCGAAATTCGATCTTTTCCTCTCTACGCGCCAGACATTTAACGGGCTCGAGATAACGGTCGAATACAATAGCGATCTATTCGATCAGACGACAATACAGCGCTTCATCTCGCACTACGAGCAACTACTGTCAGCAGCCGTGAACGGGCCGACCGCTCGACTTTCCGAACTGCCAATTATGAGCGAGGTCGAACGGTGTCAGATACTTGTCGATTGGAATGACACAAAGACGCCTTTCCCCGATGAGGCTGTCCATCAATTGTTTGAGGCCAGAGTCTGCAAAAGCCCCGACGAGATAGCACTCGTGGCAGATCATCTGGAATGGACTTACGCTCAACTCAGCGAGTGGTCAAACAGGATGGCCAATTACCTTAGGAATACCGGAGCAGGTGCCGATCAGCGAATCGGGATCTGTATGGACAGATCGCCGGACATGATAGCGGCGATCATCGGCGTTCTAAAATGCGGCGCCAGCTATGTTCCTATCGATCCGGCCAATCCGCCCTCAAGACTGGAGCAAATTGTTGAGGATGGCGAACTATCTCTCATTCTGACCAGTTTGGAACACAGTGCTTCTTTCCACGCATCGAGAGTGCCTGTCCTATTTCTCGACGACGAACACGAGGCGATCAATCGGTTTGATAGTACTCCGATTTCGGAGCCTCGATGCCCGGACGATGTTGCATGCGTGTTATTCACCTCGGGCTCCACTGGCAAACCTAAGGGTGTACTAATCCCGCACCGGGCGATTAACCGGTTAGTGATAAACACAAATTACATCCAGCTTCACGAAAATGATCGCGTTGCCCATGTATCGAATGTGGCGTTTGATCTGGCCCTGTTCGAGATATGGGGCGCTTTGCTCAATGGGGGACGTTTGGTGGTTCTGGGCAAAGACGTAGTGCTCTCACCGCAGGATTTCGCCTCACATCTGAGATCGACAGGCGTAACCGCGATGATACTCGCGACGTCGCTGTTTAATCTTGTTTCAAGGGAGAGGCCCGATGCATTTGCTGCGCTGGATACGCTTCTGGTCGCGGGCGAAGCATTCGATCCCGCCGCCGGGCGACGCGTGCTTAACAGCGACCCGCCAAAGCGGCTCATCAACGCGTATGGGCCAACCGAATCAACTACCTACACTACCTGGAAGGAGATTGACGAAATTGCCCCGGACGCACGGAGCGTTCCGATCGGACGCCCTCTCTCGAATACGACCGTCTTCTTGCTAGACGAGTCCTTTAACCCAGTACCAGTCGGCGTTGTGGGCGAGATCTATATCGGCGGCGACGGCCTTGCGAATGGTTATCTCAACAGGCCCGAGCTCACTGAAGAACGATTTGTGCATGTTCCTGCTCAAAAGATCTCAGTTTCGACCGAAGACGGAGCGCCGATGCGGCTATACCGAACGGGTGATCTGGCCAAATACCTGCCCACCGGGGAAATTGAGTACATCGGACGTCAAGACCATCAGGTCAAGATTCGGGGCTATCGTATAGAACTGGGCGAAATCGAGTCAGTCATCGATTCACATCCGGACATAGCTGAGGCGGTAGTCCTCGCAGTACGGGATGAAAACGATCATCGCATGGTGGCATTTTATTCTCTCCAGCCAGACTCGCAGATCCGTTACGAAGAGCTTCGTGAATACGTGCGTGAAAGGCTGCCTAACTATATGGTCCCGACATCGTGGGTGTGCCTCGAGAGATTCGCACTTAACGGGAACGGAAAGATCGACCGACAGCTTCTGGAATTAAAGGCCATGGCACTTCCGACTGAAGGGGAAAATACGGCCGAAAGGGCGATCGATGAGCTTGAGGTCAAACTAACATGGATCTGGCAAAAGGTGCTTGGCCTCGGCGCGATCGGTGTCAAGGATAACTTTTTTGATATTGGCGGCCACTCGCTGGCAGCGGTACGTGTATTTTCCGAGATTGAGCGGTTCCTTGGGTGCCGTTTACCACTCGCCACACTTTTCCAAGCTCCGACTATTAAGGCGCTTTCTCAACTCATAAGAGATGGCGGCTGGCGATCAAGCTGGCGCTCGTTGGTGCCGATACGCACTGGCGGCACAAAACCGCCGTTTTTCTGCATCCATGCCGTCGGAGGAAATATTCTCGAGTACAACGATCTTGCAGGCCATCTTAGTTCCGACCAGCCCTTTTTCGGTCTCCAATCAATCGGTCTTGATGGCCATGCAGAGCCTTTAACCGATATCCGATCGATGGCTTCGGCTTATATCAGTGAGATCCGCGAGGTTCAGCCTCATGGACCATATTTTCTTGGCGGCCGGTCCTTCGGCGGCAGTATTGCATACGAGATCGCGAGCCAACTTAAGAGAGAGGGTGAAGACATTGCAATGCTCGCGATCTTCGACAGCTATCCGAAAGGGTGGCTGAAGCTTTACACGCCCGATGAAGCGCGTGACTACCGACGCCGGTTTCTGAGGCTGAGGCTCAAGCGTCACCTGCAGATATGGTTACGGCTGGGCCTACTCGATAAATTCCAATATGCGGCAATGAAGATTGGATATAAGAGCCGGAAGATAACAAATTGGACGTCGCAAACGTTCCGCAAAGTCGAACCTTTATCTGCCTCGGTCCAATCGGTGCTCCGAAATATAGAAGAGATCAACTATTCCGCATTTATAGGTTATGTGCCGAAG
>JAYUDV010000304.1:0-1208 GCA_043739565.1 Chloracidobacterium sp. | reverse complement strand
TTGATTCGGCGGGTGTGCGGCGCGGATTTCGGCGGCGCATCGATGGCAGCTTTACAACAATTGTACCTCCGGGCACTACCGGAGTACCTCCTGGCGGGACCGGAACTTTCACGCGCGCCCACGGCATTAACAATTCCCGAACGATTGTCGGAGATTTTTTTAACGGCCCCAGCAACGCTTTTCACGGTTATTTTCTAAACGGCAGCACGTTTACTCAATACGATATCGGGGGCCTGTTCTCGACAGAAATTTTCGGAATCAACGACGGAGGTAATTTCGTCGGCATATTTGGCAGTAGCGTGCAGGCCAATAGAGGCTATGTCAACATTGGCGGGACAGCGACCATCGTTACTATTCCCGGAGCCTTCGACTCTGAGGCAGATGCCATCAACAACTCAAATCGAGTGGTCGGCACATACCGCGATCCCGGATTGATCCACCTCGACCATGGTTTTATCCGAAGTTCAAACGGCACGCTTACAAATCCGGTTGACTTTCCTGGCGCACACACAACCCTACTTAGGGGAATCAATAACCAGGGCTGGATAGTCGGGCGATATACCGACGCGAGCGGACACGAGCATGGGCTTGTTCGTAAAAATGCGAATAAATATTTGTCTTTCGATTATCCGAATTCCGCCGGTACGTCGCTGAACGGTATCAACAATTTCGGATTTATTGTCGGCCGCTACACAGACAACGCGGGCCTCCGCCACGGATTTGTGGCCTGGGTTCGGGGAGGTCGAGGTGGAGACGACGACGATGACGACTAAATAATAGTTAGAGTTAGAGTTAGAGTTAGAGTTAGAGTCAGAGCGGCTGACACCGTTCTGACTTATTATTTAACGACGATATTCACCAGCCGCTTTGGAACCACGATCACCTTTACGATCTCTTTGCCATCGGTGTGTTCACGGATTTTTTCGTCCAATAAAGCCATTTTTTCAAGTTCGTCATTGGCTGTCTCCGGCGACGCAATAATGCGTGAGCGCAGCTTTCCGTTGATCTGCACTGGGATCTCGATCTCTTGAGCTTTGGCCAATTCATCGTTATATTCCGGGAATCGCGCTCCATTCGCCAAAAGACCCTCTTCATTCCCGATAACGACAGCGAAAAGCTCCTCGGCCGTATGCGGAGCGAATGGCGTAAGCATAAGGATCAGGCTTGTTAACGCCTCACGGACCGCAAAAATGTCGCTTTCGCTGGCA
>JAYUDV010000303.1:0-3603 GCA_043739565.1 Chloracidobacterium sp. | reverse complement strand
TATTCGATTCCTTGTCAGTCTATGACAACGTCGCCTATCGGCTGCACGAGGAAAATGTCGATGAGGATGAAGTCGAGCACGAGGTCGTTCGCATGCTTCATTTCGTCGATCTTGAGGATGCAATTGACAAAATGCCGGCCGAGTTATCAGGCGGTATGCGCCGTCGCGTCGGAATTGCTCGCGCTTTGGTTGGGAATCCCGACATAGTATTATTTGACGAACCCACCGCCGGTCTTGACCCGCCAACGGCCAGAACGATCTGCGAGCTTGCAATTAAACTCCGAGACCTCGAAGATGTATCATCTATATTTGTCACGCATGAGATGAATAACCTGGAGTATATTTCGTCTGAGTATGCCGTGATCGACAGGGAGGGCCAGGTGCATTTTGAGCTCGAAGGCGGGAAACTTTGCCTAATCAATACTGAGATAATGATGCTTAGAGATGGCCACATCATTTTTAGCGGGAAAGACGAGCAGCTACGCGAAACGGATGATCCGTATATCCGGCGATTTCTACGAGGAAAATAAAGAATATGGCCTCACGCCAACAAAAACTTACCTTTAGCGAACTTCGCGTCGGTATCTTTATGCTCGCCGCGTTGGTGGTAACTGGGTTTTTGATCCTTAACTCGAGCGGAGACTTTAATCTCTTCGAGAAAAAAATGCATTTGAAGGCAAGATTTCCAAGCGCTGACGGACTTCACAATGGCGCAGACGTCCAACTTGCCGGCGTGTCCATCGGCAAGGTCAAAGATGTTAAGTTTTTGCCCCCCGACGCTCCCGAAGGCGAACGTATTGAGGCAACTTTCCTTATAATGCAGGAATTGGACAAGAAGCCGATCACCGAGCTGATCCGTACTGATTCGACAGTTCAGTTGGTGGCAACATCGCTTCTCGCCAACGATAAGATGATAAACATCATTCCGGGCACGCCTAAAGGCCAGCCGGTCGGAGAGAATTCTACGTTAGTTTCAAGTTCGGCGATCTCGATCAACCAGCTAACTGCCACGGGAAATGACCTGTTGACTCAGATCAACAAGCTCGCGATTCCCGCGAACGAGATTTTGAATAAGGCCAATCAGGGCCAGGGCACGCTTGGACGTATTGTTAACGATGAGTCGCTCTACAAGAGCCTCGACGGGGCCGTAAACGATACCAGAGTCACGATGACGCGCCTGCAGACAACGATCGACAAGATAAACAAGGGCCAGGGCAGCGCCGGAAAGCTCGTGAATGATCCCGAGCTGTACAATAGCCTGAATAAGACGGTGTCTCATCTGGAATCGATTTCTGCGGATATTAAGGCTGGCCGTGGCTCGGCCGGAAAATTTGTCAGCGATGATGCAATGTACAATGAAACACGCGATGCCGTCGCGGAGCTGCGAAAATCGGTCGCCAAAATCTCTGATATTGCAGACGATGTGAAATCGATCACGACGGATTTAAAGGATGGGAAAGGGAGCGCGGGCAAGATCTTTAAAGACGACCGGCTCTATGACGACGCCAGAATTGCGATTGAGAAATTTAATACCACGACCACTCGTATCGAGGCAATACTCGCCGACGCCCAAGCTGGCAAAGGGACGATCGGTCGGTTAATTACCGACGAAACCCTCTACAACAGCATCAACCAAACCGCTTCGAACGTCAATCAATTCACCAGTGAAGGCACAAAACTGCTCTATGATTTTCGTCAAAATCCAAAGAAATTCCTCCGAATAAAGTTCGCCATTTTCTAAGAACCTCCCTTTTTATATTTAGGTTGTCTTTATTCATTCAATCAAGTATATTATGCATAGTACGATGCCTTTATGCATCTAATATGCAGATATAGGTATGAATATACAAAAAAGAGATCGGCAACATCTAATCATAAATTTTATCAGCTCGGAGCGAATCGGTCGTCAGGATATTTTGGCCCAAAAGCTTGGTCAAAACGGCTGTCAGGTAACCCAGGCAAGTGTTTCGCGTGACCTGGAGGAGCTCGGGATCTTAAAAATAGACGGCTTTTATGGCTTGGCAAAGACGCAGCCCGCAGCCGTGGAATTGGGATTACGATCGCTTGAAATGGCCGGTGAACATATGATCGTGGGGAAATGTGATTCGGGATTAGCGTCGGCTATTACGGTTCGCATCGACGCGAACCGGATTGATGAGATCATTGGCACTATTGCCGGAGATGACACGATCTTTATCGCCGTTGGAGATTCGATACAGCAGCAGCAGGCGATCAAAAAAATTTGGGCGTTATTTTCCGCGTGAAACGTCGAGTGTCTAATATGAAGGTTATTGAAATAGAGAAATTGGGATCGGTGGTATCACGGATGGATTTTGGGCGTTCGATTATGGTCGTGACAAGTTCCCACACTCCGAAGGTAGGTGATGTCGTTGCCGTTAGAGCCCTTTCCGAGAGTGTAACTTACGGTCATCTTGAACTTCCGTCGGGTCGCCTTGCAAAAATCGTTACAGGCGATGTTTTGCTTGGCGTATTGGGCAAGCGGAGAGCGTTGAAAGGCTTTGTCGGTGATGTTCCTGAAACCCTAAAGGTGGGTGATCGGCTGCATCTACTCAACATGGGCGGCGTGATCGGCGTGTGCAAAGGCCATCATTCGTCATTTTCGGACGCGATCGAGCTTGAGGTCGAGGGGATAGCCTGCAATGCGGAGGGAACTATCCTTAATATTGCCGATGATGCTTTAACACCGTCAGAAACTCTAGCCCCGACGGCCCCGGTTGTGATGATCGCCGGCACATGTATGAATTCGGGCAAGACAGTAGCCGCGACAGAAATTATCAAGCAGGCCGCCAACGTCGGACTTCGGGTTGCCGGGGCAAAATTATCGGGTATCGCATGTCTTCGCGACACCCTTCATATGCAGGATAATGGAGCGTTCATAACCGCGAGTTTTCTCGATTGCGGACTTCCCTCTACCGTCGATCATGACGACCTTGCATCGGTTGCAAAGGCAGTTCTTAATCATTTGAATTCATTTGAGCCTGAGCTGATCGTACTCGAATTGGGTGATGGAATCGTGGGCGGTTATTCGGTTGACGCTGTATTGAAAGACGATGAGATAAAAGGATCAATCTCGTCATTTGTTTTCTGTGCATCGGATTACGTCGGCGTGATCGGCGGGGCCGCGGTTTTGCGAGAGATGGGGATCGAGATCGATGTTGTGGCTGGTTCGGTCACAGACTCGCAGATGGGCGAAGATTATATCGTCCAACATTTTGGCTTCCCTGCTGGCAACGCCCGGCGAAACGGCCCGCAGCTATATGAGCTTGTATATTCGAAGGTAAAAGAGGCAATTCTCGTTAAGTAAATGAATAATTCTTCCGACAAAATTCGTGTTGCTATCTTTGGTGGCTCCGGCTACGGCGGAAGCGAGTTGCTGCGCATTTTGCTGTTTCATCCAAATACTGAGATTGTTTTTGTAACAGCTAACGAGCACGCCGGAAAGGCCGTCAGCGATGTGCATAAGAACCTGCTTGGCCTGACCGATCTGCGGTTCTTACCGGCCGGTGATGATCTGTCAAATCTTTTGGATATCGACGTGGCATTTTTTGCGTTGCCGCATGGACAGGCAATGTCGCTAGTTCC
>JAYUDV010000302.1:0-21328 GCA_043739565.1 Chloracidobacterium sp. | reverse complement strand
TCGATGTCGGCACCTACGGTGCGTCCGCAAACGGAACTGAGGGCCCTTCGAAAATAAATGTTTTCAATGCAAATCTTTTCACCACGATCTCGCCGACGATGGTTAACGAGGGGCACTTTACCTATTCGCGTGAAGTAAGGCCGCGTTCGGCTACTCCGTCAAATATCCCCGCAGATACGGCGTTGGGATTTGGAACAACTTTCCGCTTTGGCAATCCCTTTTTCCTGCAGCCGGGTGTTGACGAAACTTTCTGGCGAACACAAATTCGCGACAACCTGTCAATTGTGAAAGGCAGTCACAATATTAAGTTTGGCGGCGAATGGCTGCACAGCCTTAATGACCAGGTGTTTAGGGGATTTTTCACGGGTCGTTATATCTTCGATAGCGCAACAGGGTTTTTGAGATACGCCTCACCAGCCGCACCGGGCGGATTTGGCCCACGGACAGTCGGCTGTTCCAATGGGACCTATGTTACCGCTCCAACGACCTGCCCCGCCGGTACAACCCCCTCAGGCGGCCCGCTCCTTCTGTATCTGCAAGCCGCGGGCAGAACAGGTGTCGCAACTGATGCTGCCGGTGCGTCAAAGATAAAAAATGAAGATTATGCATTATTCGTTCAAGACAAATGGCAGATCTCGCCCTACTTTACTCTGAATTACGGGTTGCGGTGGGAGGCACAGATCTTCCCGAAGCCGACCGTCGCGCCGAAAGACACCGCGTACGGACTTTTTTTGAGTGACCCAAAATTTCCTTCGGACGGAACGCTGCCAAGCGATAAGAGAATGTGGCAGCCGAGGGTCGGATTTGCCTGGGACGTCGCAAAGAATCAGAAATCTGTGGTTCGGGCAAGTTTTGGAGTCTATAACGCCCGTCAGAATATGCTCTCGCAGGTCGGTTCGATAACGACAAACGGCGTACAGCAGCAAACGATCTTTGTGAATACGGATCTGATCAGGCAGGGATTTGCAACTGCTCCAACGTTTCCGGGTCTTGTCACTCCGTCCGCGGGATCATGTTCAACCAGAAACAACTTCTCGCAGGCTGGTCCCGTTAACCCATTCCCGTGTTTTAGCGGTGTTCGTGTTTTCGACCGCAATTACAGAAACCCGCGCATCTACACGACAAATGTTGCGTTTGAGCAGGAGATCGCTTCGAATTGGGCTTTATACTTCGACTTTACCTATTCGAAAGGCATCCGTCTGACACGCTTTTTGAACTTTGGTCGTAAATTGAATTCAGCGGGCTTCCCCGTCTTTGGTGATTATCTGGGTGACGTATTTGTTACAACTTCGGTTGGTAGATCGGCCTATGCTGGTTTCACGACCGGCGTAAGAAAGCGGTTTAGCAATAAGTTTCAGATGGAGGCGAACTATGTGCTGTCGAAAGACAAGGACGACGATTCGAACGAGCGTGACCCATTCACTGACCGCTCATTTGACATCAATAATCCGGGACTCGACTATGGTTTATCAGACCGAGACATCAGGCACAAGTTTAACTTTTTTGCTTTCTATGAACTTCCCGGAAAGTTTCAATTCAGTCCGCGTGTGCAGGCGCGCTCGGCACAACCGGCGACCCCGGCCGTTCGAACTGCCTCAAACCGCAACACGCTGCGTAAAGACAACCGGCTTTTCACGTTTGACTGGCAATTGTCGCGTGTATTTAACATCACGGAGAGAGTTGAACTGATACCTCAGGTTGAAATGTTCAATACATTCAACAACAAGAACTTTATCAACTCGTCCTCTCTTCCGGGAAATCAAAGCTCTCTTAACGCACCCAGCCTTTTCAACTTTGACGGATTTTTACGTCAGGGCGTGGGCGACCCAAGACAGCTCCAGCTTTCGGTAAAGTTAAGGTTCTAAGACTATCCGAAACAGAGACAACCGCGAAAACCGCGAAACACACTAAAAAAGATTTTGTGTGTTTCGCGGTGTATATTCTTATTCTTGCTTCCCTTTCCTCAGCTCAATCCCGTCGCCTCGAACGAGGCCTCGGTCACAGTGCCCTCGGCGCTGGCTATATCCGACCTTTGTTCCGTCTTGCTTGGTTATGCGATTTTCGCCTTTAATTCATCTCAAAGACGACCTTCCCGTCTACAACCGTGGTCAACACCTTTGCCTCGCCGATTTTTTTCGGGTCGATTTTAAAAATGTCTTCCGAGATAATGATTAGATCAGCTATCTTTCCTATCTCAAGCGTTCCTTTCCATTGCTCCTGAAACTCTGCATAGGCCGATCCGTATGTAAACCCGCGAACCGCTTCGTCGACCGAGATCTTTTGCTCGGGTATCCAGCCGTTTGGATTTTTGCCGTCCGTGGTCGCACGCATAACGGCGGCGTAAATGCCGTACAAAGGATTTAGCGATGCAACAGGCGAATCCGAACCGAAGGCGAGTACCGCCCCCGTATCGAGCAAAGTGCGAAAGGCGTAAGTTCCCTTCAGACGCCTTTCATCCAGCCGTTTTCCGGCCCATCGCCCGTCGTCGATCAGATGTAGCGGTTGCATGGAGGCAACTACCTTCGCACCGCCAAATCGAGCTATATCCTGTTGACGCAGATGTTGTGCATGTTCGATGCGATAACGCCTATCGCGAGGCCCGTTGACGGCGGTTGCGTTCTCGTAATAATCGAGAACCGTCGCATTCGCTTTGTCTCCAATCGCGTGGATCATCACCTGTAGACCCGCTTTGTCGGCGTCAATGATGTTTTGCTTCATCGTCGTCGCCACTTCGGCCCGTGCGAGTCCCGACGTATTTGGCGCGTCCAAATAAGGTTCAAAAAACCACGCGGTCGTCGAACCCAAACTCCCGTCCGCGTAACCTTTCAGACAACCGACCCGCAGCATCGCGTTGCCGAAAGCGTAATGAATGCCGGTATTTGCCCATCGTTTGTATTCGGCCAGCGGAGAGCAGCCGTACACATGCGTCTTTAGTTTTCCTTGTCGCATCAGTTCCTGATAAACGCCGATATCGGTGCCCGCCGACATATCCTGAATACTGGTAACGCCAAGGCTCGCGGCATAATTGGTCGCGGCTGTTGCCGCCTCAATATTTTCCTCAAATGACGGGTCGGGTATTACCCTATCGATGATCGCCATCGCGGCATCTTTAAATACTCCGGCCGGGTTGCCGGCTGCGTCCCGAACGATCAGCCCGCCTTCTAAATCCTTTGTCTCTTTATTGACACCCGCCAGTTTCATTGCAAGGCTGTTGGCAACCGCCATGTGCCCGTCGAGGCGGCTTACAAAGACGGGATTGTCCGGCGTTGCGGCATCGATCATCGCTGCGGTCGGCAGATTATTTGGCGTCCAGTTTTCATGATCCCAACGTCCGCCTTGTATCCAACGGCCTTTTGGCAGTCTCGCGGCAAAAGCTTTTATCCTCTGGACAAACTCGTCCGGTGACTTCGAGCTTCGCAAATCAACCGATGAAAGCTGCTCGCCCGTGCCCATAAAATGAACGTGAGCGTCGTTAAAGCCCGGGATAATAAGTTTACCACCCGCATTGATCACGCGAGTTCTTGCTCCTGTCAGCGGTTTCATGTCCGCATCCGAACCGATCGCCACGATCTTCCCATTGAGCATTGCAATCGAACTCGCCACCGTCCGCTTCGCATCCATTGTGTGGATATTTGCGTTGGTTATGACTAGGTCGGCATCGACGCTTTGTCCGAAAATATTTGAGCTTGTAAATGCAGAGATTAGCACAATCGCACTTAGTAAAAAAATCTTTTTCATAGTGAAAACCGCTCCAGAAAGTGTATTCTTGAATATCGACAAATTATACCAATGAACGAAAAGTATATCCATATTTTAGCCATCGTTCTGACGGTCGTCGGACTTGCTTTCGTGTCATTTCTCTATTGGGCCGAGCCGCGTTCGCTGGCTGAGGTTACGACTAAAGGTCAGGTTGTGCTTGGCACCTACGAGATAAATAAGACCGAATTCGATCAGGGGCTGGCGAGTTTTCGTAAAGACGCATTTCCTGATGCCCGTGCGGCGTTTGACCGGGCCGATCCCGAAAAAAAGGATCCGAACACGCAATTTTATATCGCCTACAGCTATTACCGTCAGGGCTGGGGTCGGCTGTCAAACGACGATTCGCTTTTCAAACCGGGACTTGAGGCCGTTAACCGTGTGATCGCTCTAGATCCGAATTTCCGCTCCGGCGATGAAACGCTTGTGATGAAAACGCCGTCCGAACTGAAAAATGACCTCGAAGAAGGGCTAAAGATCACGCTGTCTGATTTTAACCCGATGAAACTTTTACGCGAACGAAAATGAACGACAGTGAAATTATCGAAGCGACACATGAGAAACTGGCCGGGTTGCCGGAATCGAACGTCATTCATATCAGCCGCGCTCGAAAACAGACTGGTCGCCAGCCGGCCCTGACCTACGCAATTCTGCCGCTCATCTTTATCACCGTCACGATGATCGGCGGTTTGCGGCTCGGTGCGGCGGATAATGCGTTCATCTTTCTCAAGCCGCCGCTCATCTGCCTCGTCTTCGCTTCGGTGTTGCTGATCCTGTTTTTCCGATCGGGTCTGATGCGGCTGGATGGCTGGTTTTCGGACCAATATTCCACCATACAAAACATTGCGAATGGCGCAGTTTTGCTCACAATATTTGCTGCCTCGACACAGCTTTTCAACTCGCTTTTGCCAGAAAAAGGCCTCGCGTTCTGGGTCGTCGGGTTTTGTTTTTTTTGGACGCTATGGAACAACCTTTTCGCCGATTTTGACACCAAAAAGCTTTTGCGAAGCCTTGGTGCACTTTTCGCACTCGCGTTTGCCGTCAAATATCTTGTGCTTGCAAACCTGACCGCGACCGGCGACGCCAGCTTGCTCCAGCGTATTTTTGCAGACCCGGCAAAGGAGGCGTTTACGTGGCTGCTCGATCTGCCACGATACTCGGCCGGCACCGGTTACATCCAATTTTTCACATTGGGTCTCTATTTGATCGGACTTTTCCTGACGCCTCAGTCAACAAAAGAATGAAGTTAATAATCTCCGCGATCTTCTATCTTTGCCTGGTATTCAGCGCCTTTACTCAGTCACCGTCAAAGATTCTGAAACAGGCCGAAAAGGCGCTCGGTGGAACGAAGGCCTTGCAGTCGATTCGATCCGTCACAAAAGCGGGCCGCATATCGCGTATGAGCGACGGAGCCGAAGGAAAATATCTTTATCAAACATCACAGCCCAATCTTCTAAATGTCAGCTTCGATTTAGGCGGATTTGAGACCGAATCCGGTTACAACGGTCGTTCGGGTTGGGCGAGAAACTCGCGTGACGGCTTGCACACACTTACAGGCTCCGCAAGCGTCGAAATGCAAACAATGGCGGCATTTCGAAACAATCTTTGGCTCAATGTGAAGAATGATAAATCTAAAATCATCGCGGGCGGGCAAAGCACGGTCGATGGAAAAGTGGCGAATCTCGTCGTATTGACCACGCCAAAAGGCGTGATGATAAAGGTGTTCTTTGATGCCGCGACCGGACTGCCGCTGCGGGATGAGATCACGAGCGGTGACGTCAGCGAGACTTGCGATTATGGCGATTACCGTGGCGTCAGCGGGACAAAACAGGCGTTTTTCAACCGTCTCAAACTTGGCAGCGATATCTACGAGATCAAGCTTGACGACATAAAGATCAATCCGCAGATCGCCCGCTCCGAGTTTGATTTTCCAGACCTGTCCGGTCAGCCGCTACCTGATATCCCAGCTCTTTTGATCGCTCTACAGGCCAACGAGGACAAGATTGACGCGATTCTCGACACCTATTCTTACACGCAAAAAATCACCTTACGCGACCTCGGGAAAGATGGTGTGCTTCGCGAAATCGGGTCTGCAACTCATCAGATGTCTTTTTACAAAGGCAATCGGATGCAGCGCCTGATCGAGAAAAACGGCAAACCACTAAATGTCAAAGATCAGGCCGACGAGGACAAAGAAGCAGGAAAACGGGTCGAGGAGATCGAAAAAAAGATCGCCAAAAAAGATGCAAAAATTGCAAAGGACGGGCCAAACACCTCAGAAGATGAGGAAAACCGGCGGATCTCAATAGCCGAGGTTCTACGGGCCTCAAAGCTTTCAAATCCGCGTCGCGAGCGTTTGCGCGGCCGGGAAGTGATAGTCTTCGATTTCGAGCCCAACCCGGCGTTTGACATGAAAAACGCTAAAGGCCTACTAAAATTTTTTGGCAAAACAGCGGGCGTCATGTGGATCGACGAAAAGGACAAGCAGGTCGCGAGGCTCGAAGCCGTACTTTTCGAAAGTATCAGTCTTGGCGGCGGCGTTCTCGCCAAGCTAAATAAAGGTGCGACATTTACGCTCGAAAAAGAACGCGTGGGTGATGAGATCTGGCTACCGTCGCAGGCCGACATAAATCTTTCCGTCCGCGTTTTGCTGGTCAAAGGTATCAATGTCAATCAACTGGTTAAATCTTATGATTACCGTAAATTTGAGACCGAGGTAAAAGGTGCCAAGGTCGATGAGGCTAAAAAACCCTAATATTTCAATACGATCTGAACACTCGCACCATCCCGGCGAACGCGAAGTGTTCTGCCGTTGAATTTACCTTTGAACGACGTCTTCTCCGTCAGGGCCTGGTCGTTGATTGCCTCGATGACGTCACCGGATTTCACGCCGGAGCGTCCGGCGAGGCTATCGGGCGTCACGGATTCGACCTTCCAACCCGATTCGCCAAACGTGCCATTCATACCGAAAAGATTAAGTACATCCTTGGCCGGGATCGGCACATTATGGTCAATGCTCTTCGCATTTGCCGACGAGCCGGAGGTCGGGTCAAAGCCTCCGCGATAGATCTTGCGTTCTTCGCGGCCGGCCTCATCAAATGAGCCGCCGCCCGTTCGATTGGTCGGCAAAACAGTACTCGGCGCCTTTCTGGCCGGCGGGACGACTGGGCCAATAGTAAGATTTTCCGGCCTTTTCACGGCGGCATGCTCACCCCCCACATTAGAAGGCGTGACAATTCCGTCATTAGAAGGCGGCTCGATTACGGTACTAAAAATCGGAGCCTCGGCCACAACCGGCACATCGACGTATTTATCGGCATAAAAAGCGTTAAAGCCAAAATAAACTCCGATCAAAACCAATAAAACAAGCGGTATTGCGTAACGAATAGCCGCCGGCAGTCCAAACGCCGGCCTTGTCGCGGGACGACCCGTAGCGATCCGAGCTCGGACCCGGAAATCAAAATCTTTCGGTGCATCGACCCGTTTCATTGCGGAGAGCAATCGGCTGACCCTGTTCTCATCCGGCCCTATCTCGCCCGCGTCATTTTTTAGTAATTCTTTATTCACAATCGTTAACTATAGGTAATGCTCTAATTTCTCTTTTAATAATCCTCGCCCGCGGCTTATACGGGATTTTGTCGTTCCCAAACCGAGTTCCATAATTTCCGCGATCTCATCATATGTTTTGCCCTCAATATCTCGCAAAATAACGGGTACACGGTACTTTTCGGGTAACGCCGCGATCGCACGGGCGATCGTCCTATCCCGCTCTTCGGTAACAAGCTCCTCATCGGCGAGTATCCGGGTATCCGGCGGCTGAAATTCGACCGAGCTGTCATCTTCCGATTGAAAAAGGCCCGTCAGCGATAAAAGCCGCCGCCGCTTGCGTTTCCGGATCTCACTTATCGCTAAATTAGTCGCGATTCGGTAAATATAGGTCGAAAACGCAAACTGCGTGTGATACCTGTCGATCGCGAAATAGACCCGTACAAACGTCTCCTGCGCCAGATCAACCGCCTCTTCGTAATCATTCAAAAATCTATAGAGATAGTTCGTCAGCGGATTTCGATAACGATTCATTATCTCTCCAAAAGCGGCCTCGTCGCCGCTTTTAGCTGCTTCTATCAGTGCATGGTCGGACAGTTTTTGATCAGGCATGGAGTCTTCCAATGCCTCCATGCCTTCGGATTCGGTTTTGTCCAGCGCCATACATGCATACTATTTACAACAGAAATCCGGACAAAACCCAAATCATCCCGTCATTTTCAATCACGCCCAGCCGCGAAATTTGTTGCAGAAATAGTTGTAACCATTTGGCTGGGCTGTCAGTCGGCTGATTTTACAGTCATTATCAGAAAGATCGTGCCGTTCGCTCCGGGCAGATTGAGCGTCCCGATCAATGTCGGCTGATTCTCAAGCAACCCAACCTTGTTTAGACTGAGGCCGATCTGCTCGTAATTAATCACCGGCGTCACATGCCCACTTTCGTCCTTAGGCATACTCGTCATAACCGGCACTCTTGCCCCAACCCGCAGCGATTGCAACTGAAAACCGTTCTGGCCCTTGGCGTTAGGCATCGCCTTAAAATTACCTACCGACCATTCGATAAACGTTTGCGGTGTCGAACTCGATTCCGCTCCAAAGATGTTTGCCGCGCTCTTGTATTCGTAACTACCGGTATTCGAAATACGGCCGAGCAGCGTACTCGCGAGGCGGTAGTTGGTAAACGGAAAGTTGCCCTTGATCTGCCGCGAGATCGCCGCAAGATCCGCCGGCAGCTCGCCCCGCCCGCCTGCATCGCTCGACCCGATCACCAGTTGCAGCGAAACGTTATAGCTTGCCTCAAACCTCTGACTCTGGTCCGCCTGGCCAAAGAGCAAAACCGAGGTCGCCGCGACGACGCTGAGGATAAGCAGGGATCTGTAAATAGTTTTAGATAGGTTCATCTGTATTCTCCATTTAAGTTTTTCGGGAGTAGCAAAGCGTTCCACATACAAGGCCGTCTAAAGTTGCAAAAAAAATCAGCGACATCTCATTTCCTACGGCGAGATGTCGCTGTGCCTTCTACCAAAAAGCTCATGCTTTCTTTCCACTATTTCCATATTCTCACTACCTTGTCCCTTATTAATAGTTAAAGTGGGGCAAAAGGTGGGACAGGCTAAAATATGGTGTTGTCTGGGTTTATCTGCTCTTGTCCCGTGTCCCGCGAAAAAAAATTATGGAAAATCGAAGCGAATTTCCGGCCAGCGTCTTTGCAAAATTAGCCCTCGTAAAATTGCCAAATAACCAGATGTGAAGAAATCAATCCGCATCCGAACGGAACTTCCCCGTCGAAATATTTTAACAATTATTCCATATACTGTCCGATATATTATCTGTGAAACATAGAGCCAATGCGGGGATTGTCCGGTCCATCGCTCGCGGCCTGCTGGCTGATTGAACCTTAAGACATTTCCTTTGGGACGATTATCTTGGGTATTGACGGAGAAAATATGAACGTTGTTTAATTAGGCGAAATCGTCATGCGTCGGTCTGCGGCCTATCCAGCCTTAAAGATCTCTTCATCCACCTTTTGGCCAAAGGTTACGGTGCCGATGTTGGTTTCTTCGATAATCTTATCGTTGGCCCAGAGGACGGTCCGGTACGGAACGAGGGTGCCTTGGGCGTAGTTGTAGTTGTAAAATTTACGGCGATATTTAACGCCAATTTCTTCGTACGTGAGCATCATCACGCGGAATGTTTTGGCGCTGACGTAGTAGCGGGTTTTGCGGTCTTTTTTGTCGGTAACGTCGATCACAAAATAATCGACGCCCATCACCTTTTCGCGGGCGGCAAGCTCCACCTTAGACTCGTTTTCCTTGTACCTGAGTAGGGCGTCGAGACCGTGGACGATCTGATTTTCAAACGCCCTGGACGCATCTTCGCGCGGCGTAAAAACCGAACTATTGAATACACCGAAAATCTTTTCGTCGCTATAAACAAGCGCGTATCTCGCGTTCGTAAAATCCTGATCGAGGCGTATTTTCTCTTTATCGAGCTTGTCGGCGCGGATGACAAACCGCTGATAGGTCGCCTGATCGATCTTGCCGTCGGCGGCCGTAAATGTCGATTTGCCTCGTTCGAGCGTAGTTTTGCGGATCTGATTGAGCAACGTGCGCCCGCCGCCGAGGCCGTAGACAAACAGACCGGTTTCGATAACCTGCTCGGCCGTCGCCGGCTTTGCGGCCGCGATCTTGGGGTCGGGCGTCGGTGCCGGTTTGGCCGTCGGCTTGGGCTGGTCTGGTTTCTGCCGCTGCAAGACCTGCGCAGACACTGAGAAAATGCCCGCCACAACCATCAAAACTGCAAAAAGTGATCTGTTAAAACGCAAAAACACCCTGTAATTCTCCCGATTCTATTGGTCTATTTCGCAAATGCGGATTGTAACATAAACGCCGGTTTAGGCACAGGCGAATCGCATGGCACTCTCAATTGATGATTAATACGGTGCAAAAGATGCTTTTTATAGTGGAAAGCTGAGAGCGAAGAGTTAATAGACGCCAACTCGTTCCACTGCTTCGAGCTCTACTTCGCCGACATTGACTCTCGACTCGTCACTCTTTACTCTCAATTTTTATGCACGTCGCGCTTGTCGAACCAGAGATACCGCCGAATACCGGCAACATCGCCCGGCTCTGCGCCGCAACGAATACCGGCCTGCATATTGTCGGCGTCACCGGTTTTAGGATGGACGACCGGACGCTGAAACGCTCCGGCCTCGACTATTGGGAACACGTTGATCTGCACCGTCATATCGATCTCGAAAGTCTCTACGAACATCTTCCAGATTCGCGTTTTCTGTACATTACGACCAAAGCTGAGAGGCTTTATACAGATTGGGAATACGCCGAAGACGATTGCCTTGTCTTTGGCCGCGAAACACGCGGCTTGCCCGAAGATCTGCTCCACGCAAATTCTGATAGATGCCTGAATATCCCAATGCCGAACAAAGCCGTTCGAAGCCTCAATCTCGCGACCAGCGTCGGGGTCGTGCTCTATGAGGCACTGCGTCAAACCCGCGTCTAAAACTTTTTAGTTACAAATCTTTACAGTCCCTCGCGTTTTACAGACACCTCTGCGGCTATTAATTTCGTCAAACTAATGTCATGAAATATGGACGTATTCTAAAAGCGGAATACAGGAGACAATATGAATAAATTTAGATCATTTTTTGCACTTTTAGTGGTATTAATACCAGTTTCGATGGTGAGCGTTAACGCTCAGGCGTACACCGCCGGCAAAACCGCACCGGCCAAGACGATTGAGCAGCAGATCTCACATAAGATAAAAATGCTGCCCTACTACGGTGTGTTTGATCACATCACTTTTCAGGTCACGGGCAACACGGTTACCTTAAACGGTAAAGTGAATTCGCTTGGCACGCGGCGCGACGCCGAAGCAAGCGTAAAAAGCATTTCGGGCGTTGCGAATGTTGTAAACAACATCGAAAATCTTCCGCCGTCATCGTTTGACGATGCAATTCGCCGCCAGACGCTGAGAACATTTCTGGCGCGCGGTCCCGGCCAGTACTTTTGGGAAATAAACCCGGATGTGCGTATCATCGTCGATCGCGGTAACGTAACGCTTGAGGGCTTCGTTTCACGTTCGGGCGATAGCAATACATTAAATATTCTCGCAAATGGCGTGTCGGGCGTGTTTCACGTTCAAAATAATTTGATCGTCGGCAGTTCGAGTGATCGGTAACACGCGAACAAAATTTCCTTGTTATTCGGCCGGGCAGCAATGTCCGGCCTTTTTTATATATAAGAAGGGAACGCGGATTTGGCGGATGGGACTGATTTTCGCGGATCTGACAAATCAAAGATCCCCACCAAAACTTTTAATGATCAGTGTAAATCCACCTAATCCGTTCGATCCGCGTTCAATTCTACCTGCCGAATGTGTCTTCTTTGCTAAGTAAATTCGTATCCAAATTGCCTTTCGTCCGCGAATGAGTCATTATACTCGTTTGCCTTCGGGCGGGGATTTACAACTATGATAGCTACGACGAAGATACGCAACATCGCAATTATCGCTCACGTTGACCACGGCAAGACGACGCTTGTCGATGCGATGCTGGCACAATCGGGTACGCACCGCGACAATGAGACGGTCGTTGACCGCGTGATGGATTCGATGGATCTCGAACGCGAACGCGGCATCACGATCATGGCGAAAAACACGTCCGTTCGCTATGGCGAGTACAAAATTAACATTTTGGACACACCGGGCCACGCCGATTTTGGGGGCGAGGTCGAGCGGGTTTTGAAAATGGTTGACGGCATCGTCCTGCTCGTTGACGCTGCGGAGGGATGTCTGCCGCAGACGCGTTTTGTCTTGCGAAAGGCTCTCGAATTAAAGCTGCCAGCAATCGCACTCGTCAACAAGATCGACCGCCACGACTCACGTCCCGAGGAAGTCCTTGACGAGATCTACGACCTATTTATCGACCTCGGAGCAAACGATCATCAGATCGAATTCCCGGTACTTTATTCGATCTCGCGTGACGGCGTTGCGAAAAGGAATCTGACGGACGAATCAAAAAACCTTATTCCGCTGTTTGATCAGATCATTGAAACTATTCCCGCACCTCATGCTTTACGCGAAGATTCTCTGCAATTGCTCGTCGCTAATATAGATTACAACCCGTTTGTCGGACGCCTTGCAATCGGACGTATTTTCTCTGGCTCGATCGCAAAAAATCAGGAAGTTGCCGTTGCTAAACGCGACGGTTCGATAGTCAAAACCCGCGTCAAAGAGATGTTCGTTTTCGAAGGCCTCGAACGCACTACCGTTACCGAAGCCGGCACCGGCGAGATTGTCGCGCTTGCCGGATTTGACGATATCGAGATCGGCGAGACGATAACGTCGGTCGAAAACCCGAAGGCATTGCCGGTGATCGCCGTTGACGAGCCGACGATCGCGATGATCTTTGGCGTCAACACCTCACCATTTTCCGGTATTGACGGCAAATTTGTGACATCGCGTCAGATCAAGGAGCGGCTCGAACGCGAATTGCTCGGCAACGTGTCGCTCCGCGTCAACGAGACCGAAGCATCCGAGCAGTTTAAGGTTTCAGGCCGCGGCGAATTACAACTCGCGATCCTTATCGAAATGATGCGTCGCGAGGGCTACGAGCTCCAGGTTTCAAAGCCCGAGGTCATTACCAAACGCGACGAAAAAACCAATGAATTGCTCGAACCGCTCGAATTGGTTGTCATCGATGTGCCCGAAGAATTTATCGGCGTCGTCACCGAAGCTCTCGGCCGCCGAAAGGGCCAGATGACCAAGATGATCAACAACGGATCGGGCCGCGTCAGGCTCGAATACGAGATTCCGTCGCGTGGGCTGATCGGTTTTCGCGGTGAGTTTTTGACCGAGACCAAGGGCACGGGCCTGTTAAATACGATCTTTTTGCGGTTCGACAAATGGCAGGGCGATATGAAATCGCGTCAGACCGGATCCTTGGTCTCCGACCGTATGGGCGAGACTAACACATACGCTCTCTATAATTTACAGGAACGCGGTGTGCTTTTTGTCAAACCGCAGATCAAGGTTTACGAAGGCATGATCGTCGGCGAAAACGCCCGTGCGGTCGATCTCGACGTAAACCCGATCAAAGAGAAAAAGCTCTCAAACATGCGTACAACCAGCGCCGACGAAGCCATGCGTCTCGTCCCGCAGCGTGAAATGTCGCTCGAACGCGCCCTCGAATTCATCGCCGACGACGAACTAATCGAAGTCACGCCAAAATCTATTCGATTGAGAAAACGCGTGCTGAGAGCTAACGAACGGCCGAAGAAATAGACTTTGCAGTCGTTAACGCGTACCGCGTTCGCGTAGATTATGGCTCGGCAGGATCTGGAGCATAACGCCCTGTCCTTCCGGGCCTTCTTCGTTACGCTTGAAGGCTATCCAATCTGAGCCGCTTTTTGCAGCCAGCAAGACAACTCCCTCACCACCCTTGTCCGAACCCGCCATTTCGTCAGAAGTCGCTTTTCGCCATTTACCATTTATCACGCCGGACGCAGTATTCCATACGTAACTGCCGTTGGCGTTGATGACCATCGAACCATTATTTCCAAACATCGGGGCTCCAGGCGCACCAACTTTCGAGAACCTCCATTTGCCGAATAAGGAGTTTAATTTTGCCGGTGCACCAAAGTTCACCTGTAATGGGTAAGTAACATTACTCAGTGCCCCAAATTTGCCCAATTGATTAGAGAAATCGCCGATAGAACTGTAACGAAAATTAACACCACGTCCCAAAATTTCTTCACGAAGCTGTTGAAGCACTTGCTCGCGTTTCGGATTTCTGAACGGGTCGCCGTCACCCAACCTATTTCGCAAAAAAGTAAGAATATCCTGTTGGCTCATCTGCGGGCCGCCGGCCTGATCAACATTGGTGGCCTTTTCTTCATCGCGCGGTTTGTCAGGCGGGTTCGGTGGCGTTTTCGGGTCATTGACCGGTGCCTTTGCGATCGGACGAACGTCGTTAAGAGCATATGCCCGTTCTGACCCGTCGGGAAAAAACTCGGTGGGTTTTTCACGGATCAGCACTTGAGTACCACCTGGCAGGGTTTTGACAAACGTGCCGATTTCCCATTTCTCGGGCCAATTCTGAGCCTTGTACTCGACCTTGTCTCCCGGCCTTTGAGCGACGGCTATCACCGCACTCGCCGCCGCGATCAAAAAACAAACCGCTATCAACAAAAACAATTTTCGGACATATTTGAAGTCGAACATGGCAATCCTCCCAATGATTGAGTTCCAAATGCTAAGGTGGTGTGAATTCGCGGGTAGCATACCACCCTTAGTTCATAAGCACAAAACAGACCTTGCATTTCACGGCGGACGAGTGGCAGGCTAAAGCTTGAACTCAGAACGATTACCCGCATTTTGAGAATTAATCGAAACCGTTTACGCTTAGTTTCGTAATATTCACACACCGATGGCCGAAGAATTAGTCGAACCATTCCCCGATATCATTGGCGACGAGCCTGTCGCCGCCGAGCCGCCAAAGAAAAGATATGACCGCTCGATAGTCGAAGGCCCGCTCTCGCGAGCCGTGTGGAAGATCGCGTGGCCGACGATGCTGACCAATATCATCGCCGGTATGCAGGGCATTGTCGATCATGTGCTGGTCGGCAATCTGGTGGGCTACAAAGCAAACGCCGCGATCGGTATCAGCTTTCAGATCTTTCTAGTCGTTATTGTTTTTATCTCGTCGCTATTTACCGGAATGAGTGTGCTTGTGGCGCGATTTGCCGGGGCGCATGAGGTCGAAAAGGTAAATCGAACGGTTTATCAGGCTTTCCTTACGGCGGTTTTCCTCGCCGTCGGAATAATGGCCCCGGTCGGATATTTTCTTGCTCCGTATTTGCTGGATTTCGTAAGCTCGGACGCCGGCGTCAAGGCAGAGGCCCTGCCGTTTTTGCGGATCACATTCGCATTCAGCATCGGCCTGCTCATCTTTTTCATGACGAGCGGAGCGTTGCGTTCGGCGGGCGACGCTAAGACGCCGATGACGCTCGGCATCGTAATGACTGTGCTAAACCTGCTCATAAATATTGTCTTGATCCGCGGAATGGGGCCGATACCGGCGTTCGGCACGGCAGGTTCGGCGATGGGCACGAGCATCGCGACCGGCATCGTTGGAGCATACGCGATTTACAAAATGTGGAGCGGTGGATGGGTCGTCGGCTTTCCGCGTGGGCAGGGCTGGGCCCCGGACTGGAAGGTTATTCGTTCCCTGTTCAAGTTTGGCTTACCTACCGGCATTCAGGGCATCGCGATGAATATCGGCGGCGTCCTGATGCTGTCGTTCATCGGCGGCCTCGCTCAAAGCGCGGCCGCGCAGGCCGCATTTGCCGTCTCATACACACAGCTTTTCTCGCTCGTCACATGGACATCGGTCGGGCTGATGGGTGCGGCGGCGGCTGTCGCCGGGCAAAATCTCGGTGCGGGACACCCTGATCGGGCAAACGCGGCCGTTAACACCGCCGCCCGGTTTGGGCTGCTGGGCTCGGCTTTTCTTGGAATATTCTACTTTTTTTTCCCGATGCAGCTCCTCGCGATCTTTGGCATGACCGATCCGGACGCGGTTGCTCTCGGCGTCCAGCTTTTACGGATCCTCGCGTTTTCCGGCCTTTTTATTTCGGTTGCATTGACCTACACCGGCGGTTTGCAGGGCACCGGCGACACAAAAAGCCCACTCTATATCTCGATCATCTCGCAGGTCGTTATTCCGCTCGGCATCTGCATTGCGGTGAAGCAATTTGTCACCCTCGAACCGATTCACATCTGGCTCGCGATACTGACCGGACATATTACGAGATGTGTGTTGAGCCTGATCAGGTTTAATCAGGGAAATTGGCGAGGGATAAGCGTCGATATTGAGTCAACCGCGGGTTAATCGGCGTCTTCTTTGTCGTCCTCGTCAGGTTCATAAACCTCATACCCGTGAGCATCGTCGTAGTAATACTCGCGGCGTTTTTGGTCTTCTTCCCATGTTGACGAGTCCGCTTCCGCGTCTTTCTTTTTTTCGCTGGCGGGCTTCTTCTTCGGTGTTTCCGGCATAATCATTTATAATCGATTCAAATCCAGGTCTCAAATTTGAAATATGAAATTAAAACGTAACATTTCCGCGTTCGCACTTGTTTTATGCTCGGCAGCAGCGACATATTTTGTCACGGTCTCGACTGCCCAACAGGGTACGCCAATGGTACAGGCGACCGCCGATAATGAATATCAGGTTGGGGCCGTACTCTACATGCAAAAGGCCGGTGAGTATCGCGCTCTCGCGTATCAGGCTTTTAACCTCGCCCACTGGCAGCTAGACGCCGATCTCGACAGGAAAAATTTAAACAAATTGCTCAAGGCGGAACGGAAAAAGCCACGTGCGGTAATGGTTGATATTGACGAAACTGTCTTGGACAATTCGCCCTCTCAAGCCTCCAACATCAAAAATCGTCAGCCATTCGCCCTTAAAGATTGGTACGCCTGGGGTGAAATGCGAAAGGCGAAAGCGATTCCGGGAGCAGTGGATTTCTTGAATTATGCTAACTCAAAAAACGTCAGAGTATTTTTCGTGACAAACCGCGACGAAGTACAAAAACAAGCCACGATCGACAACCTAAAAAATGCCGGATTCGCAAATGTTTCGGCCGACAATGTACTTCTTCGTACGACAGACGCGAGCAAAGAGGCCAGACGGCAGTTCATAATGCAGAAATACCGCATTGTGTTTTTTATGGGTGACAATCTCGACGACCATTCCAATGTTTTTGAGAAAAAATCGGTTGCCGACCGCTTTGCCGAAGTCGATAAGGCCAAAGATCTCTTTGGCAGGCGTTATATCCTCCTGCCGAACGCAATGTACGGCACATGGGAAAACGCGATCTACGAATACGGGCGTCTGACCGATGCCCAAAAGACGGAAAAGCGTGCAGCGGCGTTGGAATTGCCGTAAGATAAAGTCATGAAACGAACGCGCGAGGAGAAACTATTAAATCCGACTCCCGGTGGACGCATCGCTCGGGCCCGGGATTTTGGTATTGATTTAACTATATTAGTAGAGAACTTGAGATTGACGCCCTCCGAGAGATTGAAATCTAATGATGCCGCAATCAATGACCTGATCAAATTCGAAGCAGCTATGAAACGCGCCAAGCGGCTAAAACGCGAACAAACCTGATGATCAGTCTGTATAAAACGATTAATATCCTCGCGGTAGCGAATGTTGATTTTGTAGTTATTGGTGGTATGGCACTGCGAAGTCACGGCTCCGGTTATCTCACACAGGATCTCGACATTTGCTACTCCAGAAAGCGCGAGAATCTGAAACGCATCGCCTTCGCCCTTCTCGATCTAAAACCCAGACCTCGCGGCTTTCCAGAAGAGTTGCCTTTTGTATGGGATTGGTCAACACTCCAAAACGGAACAAATTTTACATTCAGGACTACATTGTGTGATATAGATTTATTGGCGGAGGTTCCGGGAATCGGCACCTATAAAGACGCTGTAGACAACTCGGAAATTGTCGAATTCGAGGGCGTTCCGGTTAGAGTTCTGTCGATAGACGCTCTGATTGTGGCAAAAACAACTGCCGGAAGAAAGAAGGATGAGGCGGGTCTCGAAGAACTCTACGCCTTAAAGGCGTCCGAAACTGAAGAATAAATCCATCAAAACTTTTCGAAGTTCTCGGCTCGTCATTAATTTATTAACGGGAGTTTAACCATCAGGTTATATAGAAAGAAGCTGAAATACGTTTTGCATCTTTTCCCTGCGTTGTCTGTGTGCTCTGTGGCAAAATGAATTTATGAGAATTCTCGTCACCGGCGGCGCCGGGTTTATTGGCTCGCATCTTTGCGAAAGGCTTATTGCGGCAGGCAACGAGGTCATCTGCCTCGATAATTTTTTCACCGGCCGAAAGGTAAATATTGCCCATCTGCTCGATAACAAGCGGTTTGAGCTTGTCCGTCACGACGTGACCGAGCCGATTTTGCTTGAGGTTGACCAGATCTATAATCTCGCCTGTCCGGCGTCGCCGATCCATTATCAGTACAATCCGATCAAGACCGTCAAGACAAATGTGATGGGCATGATCAACATGCTCGGCCTCGCCAAACGTGTGAAAGCCCGTATATTGCAAGCCTCGACGTCCGAGGTTTACGGCGATCCGCTGGTGCATCCGCAGACCGAGGATTACAACGGCAATGTCAACCCGATCGGCCTCAGAAGTTGCTACGACGAAGGCAAACGCGTCGCCGAAACGCTAATGATGGACTATCACCGTCAAAGCGGTGTTGACACGCGTATCGTGCGTATTTTCAATACTTACGGTGAGCGAATGCTCGAAAACGACGGCCGCGTCGTTTCTAATTTTATTGTTCAAGCTCTGCGGGGCGAGGAACTAACGATCTACGGCGACGGTACCCAAACGCGTTCGTTTTGTTATGTCAGCGATCTGGTTGACGGCATCATTCGCCTAATGAATGCCGAATCGGACGACATTCATCTACCTGTAAATCTCGGCAATCCCGGCGAATTCACGATGAACGAGCTGGCCGCCGAGGTCGGAAAAGCAACCGGCAAACCTATCAAGATCAAGTATTTGGCGCTGCCGCAGGATGATCCGAAACAGAGAAAGCCGACTATTGGGCGGGCCACGCGGCTGCTCGACTGGAATCCGACAATACATCTGGCTGAGGGGCTAAAGAAAACGGTTGCGTATTTTGCAGAAAAGGTCAAAATATAGAAAAAATTATTGGGGAATAAATTATGAGTGTCGAAGAAAGATTAGGGCTTGTTGAAAACGCTATAGTGGTAATGAAAGATTTGCTCGTAAGCCACAATGATCGCTTAGAAAATTATCTTTTTGCCCTCGAAAACGAAAGGCGCGAGCGGGAAGAATCCCGCAGAGATTTCGATTTTAAACTGAATGCTCTTATAGACGCCCAGATAAAGAACGAGTCTGAAATTGCCGAGGTTAAAGAGTCGATCATCGAGCTTAGAGAGGCGTCGAAATCACAATTGGGCAGAATCGAAAGGCTCGAAAATTAGCGCGGGAACATTTTAAATGAAGATACTTATCACCGGTGGCGCCGGTTTTATCGGCAGCCACCTGTCAGACAAACTTATTGCCGGGGGACACGAGATCACAGTGATCGACGATCTCTCGACCGGGCGTTATTCGAACATCGCCCATCTCGAGGACAAGCAAAATTTTCGCCTTATTATTGATACGGTGCTCAACGCTAGCCTGATGGAAGAACTGATCCGCGAAACGGATCGAGTCTATCACATGGCAAGCGCCGTCGGCGTCCGTTTAATCATGGAGCAGCCGGTTAAGACGATCGAGACGATCTTTCACGGCACCGATGTCATTTTGGGCAAATGCGCGAAATACCGCAAACGCGTGCTGATCCCCTCGACCAGCGAAGTCTATGGCAAGGGCATCTCGGTTCCCTTTCGTGAGGAAGACGATCTGCTGACGGGCGCCACCGACAAACACCGCTGGGCATACGCCTGTGCAAAGACGCTTGATGAATTCCTCGCCCTCGCGCATTTTAAGGAAACACGGCTGCCGGTCGTCGTCGCACGGCTTTTTAATACTGTCGGCCCGCGACAGACCGGCCAATACGGCATGGTCGTGCCGCGATTTGTCGAGGCGGCTCTAAAAAATGAGCCGATCGAGGTACACGGCGATGGCACACAATCGCGGTGCTTCGGGCACGTTTCGGACGTCATTGACGGCCTGACGAAATTTCTCGAAACTCCCGCGTGTTTTGGCCAGGTGATCAATCTCGGCAGCGATCACGAGATCACGATTAACGAGCTTGCCGCAAAGGCTATCGGGTTGACCTCAAGCCGGAGCGAGATACGCTATATTCGTTACGACGAGGCGTACGGCGAGGGCTTTGAGGACATGCAGCGGCGCGTTCCGAGCCTCGACAAAGCCGCGCGGCTCATCGGTTACCAGCCAACCCGAACGCTCGATGACATCATCAATGATGTAGCCGCTGAAATGCGTAAGGAATCATCAACCTCGACGCTGCATGCATAGAGTTAATAAAAAGTATTTCTCGATCGCGGTCCTCTGCCTGCTTACCGCTTACTGCTCATTGCTTACGGCTTACGCACAGGGCACCGGCGTAAAAGGCAAGGTCCGTAGTATGCGTGGCGACAGCATTTCGGGTGCGACGATCACAGCGCGGCAAAATGGGAAAGACATTAAGAGCACGAGATCGAGTAATAAGGGCCAATTCGTCCTCGACGGCCTGGAATCCGGCGTTTATAATATCGCCGTCGAAGCCAAATCGTACGCGACGGGCGTGCTCTATAATGTCGAGGTCAAATCCGGCAAAATGCGCGATCTCGGCGACCGCTTGTTGCTCGCGGGCGACAAAGGAACGCAGGTAATCATCATCGGCAGCGTTTTCTATAAAAGCGGCCATAGCGCTGTGGGTGCCAAGGTCGAACTTCAAAGGGTAAATGCCGATGGCTCAGTTAAAAAGATCGGCGAGGCGTTTTCCGATCTAGCAGGCGAATTCAGCTTTCGCCAACCCGAAGGCTCCGCCAAATTCCGCTTAAAAGCCACATTACAAAAAGGCGCCGGCAGCAAAGACCTCGACGTAGATTCCGCCGCCATCTACCGCCTCTCCATCCTGCTCGACATCGACCGCGGCGAAAAATAAAAACTAGCCACGAATTGTTTGTCTACGTTTTCTTATCTCGACCGCTTAACTTATAGCCTCAGCGTCAGTCCCTGTAGAAACTTCATTGACATACAAATCAAAAATCTTCATAATTCCTACCACCAATCCCTAATATATTGCTCCAACTCAAAAGGTGACAGTTTCGCTGTTTTAGGAAATAATTCGAACCGATGATAAATGCTCACTCACACATGCGATTAGTATTACTAGTGCCAGTTATTTTGGCTTGCACTTTTATTGCAATAGCTCAGACGGCACAGGTAAAAGAGCCTGCCGAGATCACGTCTGATGACTTCGGCCGAACAAGGGATTTG
>JAYUDV010000301.1:0-3619 GCA_043739565.1 Chloracidobacterium sp. | reverse complement strand
AGCTTGGATTAAAAGTAGCAATTATTGAAAAAGAGCCGGACGCCCGGCTGGGCGGCACATGCGGCCTGCGCGGCTGTATTCCGACCAAAGCTTTGCTTAACGCCGCTCATCTTTATGAAAAAGCGTCGCATTTCGAGAATTTCGGCCTAAAAGTCTCGGGCCTTAGCTTTGATTGGGCCGGTGTGCAGAAATATAAGTCGGATGTTGTCGCCAAAAACTCCGCCGGCGTTACCTATCTGATGAAAAAGAACAAGGCCACGATCTTTAACGGCTTTGGCAAGATCGTAGGCGAAGGAAAGGTCGAGGTCGCCATGGCCGATGGCAAAAAAGTGACGATCGAGACCAAAAACATCATCATCGCCACCGGCTCGGTTGTGAAGCCGATTCCCGGTTTTGAGACCGACGGGAAACAGGTTGTAAATTCGGATCACATTCTCGAATTGACCAACGTACCCAAATCGATGATCGTCATGGGTTCGGGTGCGGTCGGCGTTGAGTTTGCAAGCGTTTACGCGCGTTTTGGCTGCGACACGACCGTCGTCGAACTGCTGGAGCGAATCGTCCCGATCGAGGACGCCGACATCTCGAAGGAACTCGCTCGTTCATTCAAAAAACAAGGCATTAAATGCGAGACAGGCATCAAGCTCGACAAACTTACGAAAGATAAGAAAGGCGTCAAAGTTTCGGGCAAGAACTCTAAAGGCGATGCTGTCACGTTTGAGGCCGAAATGCTGCTCGTCGCCGTCGGCCGTATGCCAATGATCGAAGGCCTCGGCCTTGAAAACACAAAAGTCGTCGTAAATCCACGCGGTACGATCAAGGTCAATGAATACTGCGAAACCGATGAGCCAAATGTTTACGCTATCGGCGATGTAGTCGACACCGCGTGGCTTGCTCACCTCGCCTCAAAAGAAGGAATTCTCGTCGTCGAAAAGATTGCCGGCAAAAAGGTAGAGCCGATCAACCAGCGTCTAGTCCCAAACTGCACCTACTGCGACCCAGAGGTCGCCAGCGTCGGCCTCACCGAAGCAAAAGCTGTCGAAGCCGGATACGACGTGAAAGTCGGCAAATTCCCCTTCTCCGCCTCCGGCAAGGCTCGCATCCTCGGCGAAACCGACGGTTTCGTCAAGATCGTCGCTGAAACAAAATACGACGAAGTCCTCGGCGTCCACATAATCGGCCCGCACGCCACCGAGCTATTAGCAGAAGCCTGCGTCGCCATGGCCCTCGAAACCACCGCCGACGAACTTGGCCGCATAATGCACGCCCACCCAACCGTCTCCGAAAGCGTCATGGAAGCCGCCGAAGGCGTGCATGATCTGACGATTCATATGTAATGTGTAGTTGTAAAAACCTAACAGTTGGGTTAATCTGATTATGCCAACGATCTATCGAGCAGGGGGATTTCGATTTGTTATTTGGCCCGATGACCATTCGCCTCCGCACGTTCATGTATTTCGCGCGGGACAGGAACTGATCATAAATCTCAGCCTCCCTAATCAATTACCGTATGTTCGTGACAATTATGGCATGCGAAGGAAAGATCAAAACGCAGCCTTGCTGGTTATGGCTGTAAACAAAGATATGTTTCTGGAACACTGGAAGGAGATAAATGGCTAAGGTATCAACTGTTCAGACACTCGAAAGTCTGGGTTATACAAAGGAAGAACTTGATCGTCAGTTTCGCGAGGCGACGAAACGCGGCGAATGGTCTCTAAAGTATGAACCCCGCGCTGAATCCGCTAAATATGAGAACGGTGAGGTTACGGTCCGCCTTCGCTCCGGCTGGAGTTTTAGCTTCGACCCTAGAAGATACAAGTTTCTGAAAAATGCGACAGATCAAGAGCTAGTAGATGTAAAGCCGCTCGGATTCGGTTTTGCTCTTGAATGGGAATCAATCGATCAGCATCTTGGCGTAGGCCCGTTAATACTCGATCTTATCGGAGAAAAGTATCTCGCCACCGAGACCGGCCGCCGCAATGGCTCGGCAACCAGCGAAAAGAAAAAAACAGCATCGCGCACAAACGGCAAACTCGGCGGTCGGCCAAAGAAAGCTGCGTGACGAACTAGGCCGCATCATCCACGCGCACCCTACCGTTTCCGAGGCCGTCATGGAAGCCGCTGAAGGCGTGCATGATTTGACGATTCATTTGTAATAAAGAGCATGATTAACTTTAAGAGGGCGGTCGCAAGTAGCGTCCGCCCTTTCTGATTAGGCAACAAAATCTACGGCTGTGGTATCAAAGCGTAAAATGGTGAAATTGATATTCCTATCATTGCTATTTCTTTTTGCTCTGGTGCCTTTAAGCACGGGACAACAACCGGCGCTATTCCCAATCGAGAAGAATGGGAAATCTGGATATATAGATAACACTGGGAAAGTAATAATTAAACCGATCTTTGATGAGGCAGAGTCTTTTAATGAGGGCCTTGCACCTGTGCGTACCGGGGATGATTGGGGGTTCATTGATACGACCGGAAAGATCGTCATCAAGCCACAGTTTTTTGAAGCTTCTGGATTTAGCGACGGAATCGCATCGGTAGGTGTTTGGTTTCCCAAAAAGAAGGTGATTGACCAAAAAGTTGGTTATTACAGCTACATTGATACAAAGGGATCTCTGATAACCGACCAACAGTTCTATGTTGCATCCACCTTTTCTGAGGGTCTCGGGTTCGCTCTGACTGAAGACGACAAACGCGGTTTCATTAACAAAAGCGGCAAGTATGAATTCTTTTTTGACCCTTATAGTCTTTCCGTTCAGAACGGTTTGGTGATGTTCAAAACGAAAGGAAACATGCCCGATACCAAGGTTGGATATATAGATAAGACCGGCAAAATCGCAATTCCAGCGACGTTTATGTCCGATTTAGATTTTTCCGAGGGATTCGGATGTGTCTCTTCCGATAAGAGTTCCGGCTTCATTGACACTTCAGGTAGAGTCACCATTGATTTTAAATATGATGACTGCGGTAGTTTTTCGGAGGGGCTTGCCTCGATTCGAATGAAAGGATTGATCGGCTTTATCGACAAGTCTGGCAAGATTGTTATCCAACCGCAGTTCGAACCGGTCATGGGGTCTGAAAGTCGCTTCTCGGACGGCGTAGCAGTCGTCCAAGTTGGTGAATCGGAGAAGCTAACAAGAGACGGTTTGCGAGACGTTATGATAACCGCAGAAGGAAACATGTATGCTGCCAAGAGCGGCTTATTTGGCGTGATCGATAAAACCGGAAAGTTCATCATTCCGCCATAATACGTGCAAATCGGTGATTTCCACAATGGCCTCGCGTGGGTAAATCTAAGCGACGGCTACATAGTTCACGGCGATACGAACCGGTGGGGCTACATCAATAAGCAAGGTAAGATCGTCTGGAAGTCATTCTGACAATTTTTCTGTATAATCGCCTTTTATGGCGACAACCCAAACATCCTATCCCCGCAACAAGATCAAGATCCTTCTGCTTGAGAATATTTCCGACTCGGCGGTCGCTGAGATGAATGCGTGCGGGTATCTTGAGATCGAGAAGATCAACGGAGCAATGAGCGAAACGGAACTTGTCGAGGCCGTCAGCGGCGTGCATCTGCTTGGTATTCGGTCGAAGACACAGATAACCAAAAATG
>JAYUDV010000300.1:0-1222 GCA_043739565.1 Chloracidobacterium sp. | reverse complement strand
TTTTCACCCAATGCAAAACTGCCGTTCATCTTGTTTCGCACCGCTTCGGAATAAAGAGCCCGTTTTTTTGGCCCGTTGAAGTGCGAGATGCTATCAATGTATCGTCCGGCCGCATCGAGCGAGATGTTAAAAAGATAGTTTTTGCCCGGCATGTTATTCGGCAGAGCTTTGCTCAACGGCCGCATCAGATTTTTCCTAATGGAACTCGGCAAATGTTCAAGCCCGCTCCGTTTACGATCGGTAACGTAACGTGTATAACCAGCGAAAAGCTCGTCGCCGCCGTCACCCGATAAAACAACCGTGACGTGCTCGCGCGCGAGCTTTGAAACCATATAGGTCGGCAGCGCCGAAGAATCGGCAAAAGGCTCGTCGAAATGCCACACAAGGTCGTCGACTACATTCACCAGATCCGGCGTAACGATAAATTCGTGATGATCCGTTTTAAAATGCTCCGCCGCAAGCCGGGCGTATTTCAGCTCGCTAAAACTGTCTTCGTTAAAACCTATCGAGAAGGTTTTGACCGGCTGATCCATCGCCTGTGACATCAGTCCGACGATCGCCGACGAATCGACGCCGCCCGAGAGAAATGCACCGAGCGGGACCTCGGAAATAAGCCGAATCTCGACCGCTTCGCGCAGATGTTCGAGCAGATCGCCGGCGATCTTGTCCTCCGGTTCATCTAATGAGGGTTGCGAATAATCAAAATCCCAATATTTCTCAGTTCGAATCTCACCGTTCTTAAATATCAGAAAGTAGCCGGGCTCGAGCTTGTAGACGCCTCGGAAAATACACAATTCCTCCGGCACATAGCCAAAGGTTAAATACGAATCGAGCGCTCCGTGATCTATTTCACGTGTGACGCCGCCGTGCGTTAAAAGCACTTTCAACTCGGAGCCAAAGACGAAAGTGCCGTCCGCTGTAACAGTATAAAACAAGGGCTTTTTGCCGACGCGATCTCGTGCGAGAAACAGGCTCTGCTCGCGGCTATCCCAGATCGCAAAGGCAAACATACCTCGAAGATGGTTTACACAATCGGCGCCGTATTCGTCATAGGCATGGATAATCGTCTCGGTGTCGGAATTTGTGCGGAATCGGTGGCCTCGGGATTCGAGATCTTTTTTCAGCTCAAGGTAATTGTAGATCTCGCCGTTAAAAACGATCAGCTTCGTGTCGTCTGAGTTGTAAATCGGCTGTTGCCCGGTCGCGAGGTCGATTATCGACA
>JAYUDV010000299.1:0-1225 GCA_043739565.1 Chloracidobacterium sp. | reverse complement strand
GGTTTGGCGACAAATCCACGCTTGACGGCGAACGCCCGGACGGCGAGCGTCAGGAATACCGACAGAATCGCGGCCATTCCTCCGACAAAGATCGGGTTTGTAGTCAAACCTTGCATATTTAAGAGGGAATAGAACACGGATAGACGCGGAAAAAACCCGATTTACACGGATCTGAAATTTTCATAACATAATAGGCCTTTTTGTTCTCAGACCCGTGCGCATCCGTTCTTTTCCCGTGTAGATCCGCGTCCTATTTAGAGTTAAACCTTATTACAAGCAAATTATCGCAGAAAATCAACCGTTATTGTTTCATCAGTCACATTTTACGGTCAAATGCAGTAATTCGAGCCGCGTGGCGTTTGAGCAGCATCTGGTAAACCTCGGAAATGTCGGCGACCATTTTTTCGGTGCGAAAATTCGGATCGACGTGACGCCGGCCGTTTTCACCAAGCTTCACTCTCAGCTCGTCGTCCTCGAGCAATTGCACGACACGCCTTGCAAGACTCTCAGAATCAAACGCTTTGACGAGATAGCCAGTGTAATCATCGATTACCACCTCAGGCGCTCCGTCGATGTCGAATGAAACGCACGGCTTGCCCATCGCCAGCGACTGCGGGAGAACGCGGGCGAGCCCTTCGCGCAGAGACGTGTGAACGACAATATCCATCGCCGAGATCATCTCCGGTATCCGCTCGCGGCCGATCAGACCGGCAAAGACAAAATTTTCGAAAATACCATATTCGACGGCGCGTTTTTGCAGATGTTCGAGCAGCATGCCGTCGCCGATGAGAAAAAACCTGACATTCGGCACGCGTTTTACGATCTCCGGCGCCGCGTCCATGAGCTGATCGTGACCCTTTAGCGGAAAAAGGCGAGCGATCTTGCCAACGACCGGAGCGTCGAGTGGAATTCCGAATTCGTGCTTTACTTTGGCCGCATCAAACTTTGCTTCCAAAAACCAGTCAAGCTCCATCCCGCTGTAAATCGTGCGAAATTTCTCAGGTTTATCGATGCCGGCGGCGATCGCTTTTTGTGAGATCACGTCGGAAACACTGATGAAATAATCGGTGAGGGGAGCGCATATCTTTTTGGTTAGCCACCATGCGCGGTTTACGATCCACGGCTGGTATTCGTGAAAAACAAGGCTGTGCAGCGTATGCACGATCAGCGGCGTACCGGCCAACCACGCGGCCAGACGCCCCAAAACACCGGCCTTTGACGAGTG
>JAYUDV010000298.1:0-21407 GCA_043739565.1 Chloracidobacterium sp. | reverse complement strand
GTAAAAAACTTTACCGTGTAAATTGGAACGCCGTTTTCGGAGCGACACGCGACGAAAAGCAGTTCAACGCCATCGTCGACGGCCTTGTTAATTACGTTGCGGCTCACAGAGCTTCGACGGTCGTCTATCTTGATGACGTCGCCAGCTTTTCCTCTAAAACACCGATGCTCGGAACAAAGGTTGCTGCATATCTATACAAAGCTCTTTCCCAGGGACAGATACAGATACTCACTGCGACCGACGCCGACACCTATGATAGGCAGATCGCGGGCGACAGCCGACTGAGTTCGCGATTCGAGCGAGTTTCGATCTCGAAATCCGATAACGACGATTCATTCGTGGGCGACAAACTTTCGCCTGATCTAAGGGAATTGGTAGCTGGTGCCGACCAGAATAGGACCGTAAAGGTTATTCTCCAGTCGGATGATATAGACAATCCACAGCTTCTCAACGTTCTCAAGCTTAACAATGTAACGATCGACTCACGAGCCGACGCTCTGAACATGCTCGTTATCGATCTGCCGGTTCGTGTAGCCGAACAGGTTGCCGCCGTTCAGAGTGCAAAGCATCTATCGCTCGATCAAGATACGCAATCTCTTGGACATCTTGAAACCACGACGGGCGTTTCGCAGGTTCGCACGCTTACCAACACAATTTTGATCGGCGGAATCGTCAATACAGTTACCAGCCAGCTTGACGGTTCAGGTATAGGTGTTGCCGTTGTCGATTCGGGAGTTTTCGAAAACCACAATTCATTCTTAAATGCGTTAGGCAACGATCGGGTTATCGTTAATAAAGATTTCACCCCCACGACGCCTGGCGTTCCCACCACTAATAGGGACCCATACGGTCACGGTTCGCACGTCGCCGGCCTCGTAGCCGGCGGTAAAGGCCAAAACACGGAATTACTGCAATACCGTTCGATGGCTCCAAACGCAAATATCATAAACGTCAGAGTATTGGGAGCTAACGGAACAGGCTCAACCGCAGCTCTTCTGCAAGGTCTGGACTGGATATACACAAACCGTTCCGCCTATAACATCAAGGTTGTGAATATGAGCCTCGGAACCCCGGCAATAGAAACATGGCGCAATGACCCACTTTGCCGGGCAGCCCGGAAACTGGTCGATGCGGGAATCGTGGTTGTCGCGGCGGCCGGAAACAACGGTAAGAATGCGGCGGGTACCAAAATTTATGGAGCGATCCACTCTCCGGGAAACGACCCGTCAGTTATAACCGTCGGAGCAACGAATACTTTTGGCACCGACGCCAGGGATGATGATGGTATTGCCACTTACAGTTCGCGCGGGCCGACTCGTTCGTATTCGACGGATGCCGCGACCGGAGCCAAGAAGTATGATAATTTGATCAAGCCGGATCTCGTTGCTCCCGGAAACAAGATTGTTTCCGCAACGGGTAAGGACAGCGCGATATTAGCGGCACATCCGGAACTAAGGGTTACAACTGCGGGAACCGATGCCGATGTAACAATGATGTATCTTTCGGGCACATCCATGGCGAGCCCGATCGTCGCTGGAACGGCTGCTCTGCTGCTACAGGCAAATCCGAAGCTGACGCCGAATATGGTGAAAATGCTTTTGGAATACACGGCACAGCCGCTGGCGGGATTTAACGTCCTCGAACAGGGCGCCGGACAGCTCAATGTCGAAGGTGCAATACGGGTCGCACAGCAGGTCCGTCAGGATCTGCCGAATCCGACGCCAAAGGGCACTCAGTTGCTCAAAACAAACAGTACCCCGGATCATACGACGACCATCGCGGGAACACGGTTTCAGTGGTCGGGAGGAATTGTCGGGAGCTACGGAACGGAAACCGGATCGGACTGGATCACAAAATATCAGAGTGTATACGCAAACGGTATATTGATCAGCGACGGCATTATGATCAGCGACGGCATCATGATCAGCGACGGCATCATGATCAGTGACGGCATCATGATCAGCGACGGAGCGGTGCTTGCCGATGGTACGTCACCGAGCGGCTATCAAACTATGAACCGCGGTACGCGGATGGGATCGTCGAGCATGTTTTTCGGTTCGACGGGCATGCTTGATAATACACCGATGGCCGACGGCATCATGATCAGCGACGGTATCTTGATCAGCGATGGCACATTGACAGGCGACAGTGCGATGTCGATGAGTAGTAGAACCATGGCTAATGGCGATAACACGCCGGCGATGCATTAAATTGGTTTTCTGTGGTTCATTAAGCCTTTCCTCGCATAAAGGAGCAGCACGGCGACGAATATGTTGCCGTGCTTTTTTTTATTCATTGAAATGCATAAGATTTTTGTTGATTAATAACAAGGTTTAACGCATAATAGTTTTTGTCGGTGTGTAGCCGATACAAAGTCACAGTTTCATTCACGTCCGCCGCCTCCTCTTTTTCCTCTAATTTCTCGCCGTTCAGCTTTTCTAATAATGGAATCCAAGGAAAAATCCGTCAACGTATTTATAGCCATTCTGGCCCCTTTCGCGATCGCCTCGATCGTCTGGGCCATTATGGGTATTCCCGCAAGCCGGATTGATTCGGGCGTAGTTACGGTCGCCGTACTTACCGTTTTTTGCAGTTTCTATTTAAGGATCCAGCTCCCTCGTGTCAACATCCACCTGACCATATCGGATACGCTCGTCATGTTAGCGATGTTATTGTACGGCGGTGAGATAGCCGTTATCCTGGCCGTTTTAGAGATGGCCGCCGGGTCGTTAAATCTTCGCCGGAAAGGCGTAGCCATCAGCGTAAAAACCATATTTGTAAATATGATGATCGCCCCGACTGCGGTTTTTGCGGCGGCAAAGGTGATTTCCCTGATCTTCGGCCCTATAGAAGTGGTGTTGCATCGGGACGACTTTGCAAACTTTGTGCAGCTATTGGTTGTAATGTCCATATCGCTGTTCCTGGTAAATTCGATTCTTATTGCCCTCTTCGCCACCGTCAAACACGGCAGATCGTTTTGGAAGGTCTGGACCGACAATTGCTTTGAAGCGGTCGTGATGTACCTGACTGGAGCTGTAATGGCGGGAATCATCGTCAAGTCTTTCCAAAAGAGCGATGTGTATCTTCTGGCTGCGGTCATTGGATTTTTCGGCGTTGTTTACCTGACGTTCCGCCATTTCGTTGACGACGTAAAGAAAACAGTTGAAAAGGCGAAACAGGCCGAGCGCGAACGGGCCGAGCAGGCCGAAGAGCATGTCGGTGAGCTGCAGCATTACGTTGCCGAACTAGAACGCAGCGGCGAGGCATTGCAGGAAAGCCACGAAAATTTTCGCCATGCGGCATATCATGACGCGCTGACCGGGCTGCCAAATCGCAACTTTTTTATTGATACGCTGAGGGATCTCCTTCAAAAAAGCAGGGAAAACTCCGAGAGTAATTTTGCCGTTCTATTTCTGGACCTCAATCGCTTTAAGACGATCAACGACAGCTTAGGACATTCGATGGGCGACCGCTTGATCAAAAACGTTGCCAAGCGTTTATCCGGCATGGTTCGCGACGAAGATATGGTCGCCCGATTTAGCGGCGATAAATTTGGCGTCGTGTTGTCAGATCTCTTAACCAAAGATGAGGCAACAAGTTTTGCCGACCGTCTTGCCCGACGCCTGGCCGAGCCGTACACGCTCGACGGCCGACAAGTATTTACCAGCGCAAAGATAGGCATTGCATACGGAAATTCCAAATATCCCGAGGCCGAAGACATCTTGCGCGACGCTGACATCGCGATGTATTACTCGAAGGATAACGAGGAAAACTACGTTATCTTTGACCAAAAGATGCACATCCGGGCCGTGACGCGTCTTCAGCTCGAGACGGATCTGAGGTTTGCGATCGAGCGAAACGAATTTGAACTTTACTATCAACCGATAATCAGTCTCGACTCGGCATCGCTGGTCGGTTTTGAGGCTCTCGTCCGTTGGAACCATCCGCAACGCGGCCTCGTGCCGCCAAACGAGTTTATTCCGATCAGCGAGAACACCGGCCTGATCATTCCGATGACAGTCCAAATCCTTAATTCGGCCTGCCGGCAAGTTGTCGAGTGGCAGTCGAGATCGACGAACGGGCCTCCGTTGAGCATCGCGGTAAACCTTTCGGGCAAACACTTTGGCCATCCGGCGCTGGTCGAACAGATCAAGACCGTACTTTCCGAGACGGGGATTGACCCGGCACTGCTTAAGTTAGAACTTACTGAGAGCGCCGTCATGGAAAACGCCGAAACAGCAATTTTGATGCTCAAGCAGATAAAGGAAACTGGCGTGCAGATAAGCATCGACGATTTTGGAACGGGTTATTCGAGCCTCAGTTATTTACACCGATTTCCTATCGATCTGCTCAAGGTAGACCGTTCATTTGTGAGTGCGATGGAAGAAAATACCGAGAATGGCGAGATCGTACGCACCGTCATTGCTTTGGCCAAAGCGCTGAATCTAAAGGTCGTTGCCGAAGGCATCGAGAGTATCCACCAATATCATCAATTGCGTGTTTTAGGCTGCGAATACGGCCAGGGATTCCTTTTCTCCAAACCGCTTCCGGTGGCCGATATAGAAAGGCTCTTAATGGATAAAAGCCGCTGGCAGAATATCTTGCCGCCCGCAAATGCTCCGGTTGTGCCGCAAAACCGCGATATTTCTCATCTCAGATTGGCACAGTAGCCTTGGCCTATCCGGCATAAATAGACGGGACTGCACCGAGAGGAAATGCGGTTTCGTAAGTATGGGCGAGGTTTAGAAGAACATCTTCGGACCAAAAGTTACCGACGAGCTGGACGCCGATGGGCAGGCCTGCGTCGGATAGCCCGCACGGCACGCTGATAGCGGGAACACCGGCTAGATTCGCTGAGACAGTGTAAATATCGTTAAGATACATGGCGATCGGATCGTCCGATTTTTCACCGATCTTGAAAGCGACCGTTGGCGATGTCGGTGTCAGGATCGCATCGCATTTCTCAAAGGCGGTGACATAATCTCGCTTAACCAGTGCCCGCACCTTTTGCGCTTTGGAATAATAGGCGTCGTAATACCCGCTTGACAGCACGTATGTTCCGAGCATAATCCGCCGCTTTACCTCGGCACCGAAACCTTCTTCCCGCGTCTTAAAATACATTTTCCGAAGTTCGTCGGATTCTTCCGCCCGAAAGCCGTAACGGACACCGTCGTAGCGGGCGAGATTTGACGACGCCTCGGCCGTTGCGATGATGTAGTAAACAGCGATGCCGTATTTGGCATGGGGAAGCTCGACATCGACGATTTTGGCGCCAAGCTGTTTGAAATTTTCGATGGCGGCCAGCACCTTTTCGCGAACATGCGTGTCGAGGCCCTCACCCAAAAGCTCGTGCGGCACACCTATAGTTTTTCCGGCAATATCATTTCCGATACTGGCTGCATAATCGGGCACCCGGACATCCGCCGAGGTCGAATCGAGCGGATCGCGTCCGGCGATCACACCCAAAACGTCCGCCACATCACAAGCCGTCTGTCCGAAAATACCTATATTATCGAGCGATGAGGCAAACGCGACGAGCCCGTATCTAGAGATACGGCCATAGGTTGGTTTGAATCCGACAACGCCGCAAAGCGATGCCGGTTGCCGGACCGAACCGCCTGTCTCCGAACCCAAAGCCGCCCGAACGACGCCCGATGCTACAGCGACCGCGGATCCGCCGGAGCTACCGCCCGGCACACGGGTCACATCCCACGGATTTCTGACCGGTCCGAAAGCGGATGACTCATTTGACGAGCCCATCGCGAATTCGTCCATGTTCGTCTTGCCGATGACGATCGCACCGGCCTCATTCAAACGCGAAATCGCGGTGGCATCGTATTGAGCCGTGTAATGGTGCAGAATGCGCGACCCGCAGGTCGTCTGCATGCCTTTCGTGCAGATGTTGTCTTTCACGGCTATCGCGAGGCCATTGAGTTTGGATCCCGGCACCGCATCGAGTTTTGCGGCGCAGTTGATCGAGGTCTCGCGCTCGATCGAAAGAAAGGAGTTTACCTGCGGATTGAGTTTCTCGGCATTGCCGAGAACTTTTTCGATGTCTGAAACAATCGACATAGATATCAATTAGAAACTTTGTTTATGAGCCAGGCGTCACCTGTCTTGACGGCCTCAACATTCACTTCCTTTTGGACCGTTTTTGTGTCATCACGCCAATAAAGCTGCACCTGTATATTCGCTTTGTCAGGTTGTGGAGATTCGCATTTTCCAATCTTGAATGTCTTCGGAAACTCATCCGACGCCGTAAAGTAATCTTGCGACCCAACGGAGGCCGAAAGCGTTTTGAATAGCTCACCTGTCAGAAACCGTTCCTGAGCTTTCAAATTCTCAGCCGTCGGATGTGTATCATTCCCGAAATGGAACGAATAAAACTGTTTCACCGCATCGCGAGCCTGTGTACACTCGGGTTTTTCAAGACTCGGAAGGCTGCACGATGTAATGCAGAATGCAAAATGCAAAATGCACAATAGCAAGAGCAGATTCTGAATTGTGCGTTGTGCATTGTGCATTGTTAAAGCACCTTTGGGACCTGAAAATGTCCCGCGACCGCCGACGGAGCCTGATCGAGTGCGGCCTTTTGACCAAGTGAGTCGACGATGACATCCTCGCGGATCGTACCCGTGACGGCCCCCTCAGAGGTGAGTCCGCCGAGCATCGGTTCGATATTTTCAGTATTTAGTTCGTTCAATTGCTCGATATATTTGACGATATCCGCCATCTGCGGCGTGTACAAAGCGACTTCCTCGTCCGATATTTCAAGATGCGCGAGCTTTGCGATTTTTCTAACGTCCATACTACCTCAGTTCCAAGTTCCAATTTTCAAGTTCAAATCTGCGATGACTTCGCCAAATAATTTGATGCTGCGCTCCGAAATTGTTCTCGTAAATGCTCATCGGCGATTGCCCCGGCGGCAGCGATTAACGACGGATGGACTTCAAACGTCTCACGCTCCGCCGCGTCGATTTTGTTAGCCTCGCGGATCGCATTAACTGTCGATGCGTCAATGCGAAACTCGATAAATTTCACTTTGCCATGGCCGAGAGCTATGTTTAGCTTGGCAAGCATCTGCGGGCTGAGGTCTTCGAGATGTCTTGCCCAGGTCGCGTCCGTCACCGCGACGACGAGCCGATTTTCAAAAAATCCTATTGGTCCTGTCCGCTCGCGTAACAGCTCGCCTGCGATTCGTTTCCATGCGGCGAGCACAACGGCCTCGTCAACGTTTACGTTCGCTTGCAGTCCACCTAAAACGGACTGAATTGTTCCGAATAGACTCTCCATTTGTGATTTACCTTCAATCAACTATCATTTTAGACGAGAAGGGCCGGTAGCCCAAGCGTGAGCGCGACCTTTAATGCTCGGCCCTTCTCTACGGTCGGGCGACGATAGCGGTGGACACTATGATATTACTTCCAAAACTGATCCTCGCGTCGGGCAGCCCGAGACGTGCCGAGATACTAAATTCGGTTGGATGGGAATTCGCAAAGCACGTCAGCGATATTGACGAAAGCGAACGTGATGGGGAGAAGCCTGACGTGTATGTTACTCGACTGGCTCGCGAAAAGGCGGAGGCGGTTGCGACTAATTTTACCGATCAGATCGTACTTGGGGCTGATACAACGGTCGTCATTGACGGGCAGATCATTGGCAAGCCTACCGATCTCACTGATGCCCGGCGAATGCTGACAATGCTTGCGGGGAATTGGCATGAGGTTTTGACCGGCATTGCCGTCGTTGAAAATGGTGAAACGCGATCCGCTATTCAGCGAACGCGGGTGAAATTTGCCGCAATGAACAAGGCTGAGATCGATTTTCTAGCGGAGCGCGGAGACCCGCTCGATAAAGCCGGTGCTTATGCCGTCCAGGCTCAGGCGGCTTTATTTATCGAATGTATCGAGGGCGATTATTGGAACGTTGTCGGGCTGCCGGTGAAATTGGTCTACGATCTCGTAATGAAAAAGCCCGGCGTTTAGGCCGGGCAGAGCGGTTTAGAGAAGTTTGTCGATCACCTTAGAAATCGGGCCCGTAGGATCATATTTGGCGTCAGTAGTTATGCCGCCAAACTGCTCACCGGCGACGTTCCCGCTATTGTCGAGTATTACAAAAGACGGGACCTGATCGATCTTGAATTTCTTAAACGTCGCGGCGCCATCAGGATCGAGCAGGACCGAAACCGTGAGTTTGCTGGCAAACGCGAATTTACGTAAAGCCTCCGTGTCGGCGTAGTTCTTGGACTTAGGGTTCGCCGAGTCGGTCAAAATGAAGTAAATAACCACATTTTTTCCACCATATTTCTTTGCCAAAACGTTGGTATAATCCGCGAGTTTGCCCGATAGCGGCAGCCAGCTCGCACCAACCGCCAAGACAACGACTTTGCCCTTTTGGCCCTGAATATCGACACGTGAGCCGTCAAGCGTCGTTAAAACTGTCTGCGCCGCCGCCGCCGCCGCCAAGACAACCGTGAGAGTGAAAATTGTGATGAAACCTTTTAGTGTTCTCATATATTTGTGAAACGCGGCTTATGCGCCTTTCACTTTCGATTAGATGCAACTTTGATACCGCTCTACTGCTTTCGATTAAGAATGACATTATCGATCAGCCGGATACCGCCAAACGCGACCGCCGCCGCGATTAGGGTTTCCTCATCTCCAACCTTTTCAATAGTTTGCAGGGTTTCCCGGTCAAGAACGGCGATGTAATCGATTTGAGCGAGAGCCTCGGCCGCAATGCGATTTTTGACTATTTCGGTAAGATGCGCGGCATTTCGCTCGCCTTTTTTGAAAGCGATCTTGGCCTCGCGCAATGCTTCGATGACGACCGACGCCTTTTGATGCTGCTCTTCTGAAAGGAGCGTGTTACGCGATGAAAAAGCGAGGCCCGATTCTTCGCGAACTATCGGCACCACCACGATCTCGGTCTCAAAGCCCAGGTCCCGCGTCAAGCGTTTGACCACGGCGACCTGCTGGGCGTCCTTTTGCCCAAAAAACGCGAAATCCGGCCGGATCGTGTTGAACAATATCGTGACAACGGTTGCGACGCCGCGAAAATGGCCGGGCCGCGACACGCCTTCGAGCGTTTCGGTCAAACCTCCGACATTGACATATGTCGAGTAGCCATCGGGATAGATTTCCTGTGATTCGGGTGCAAAAACGTAATCGACCTCGTATTCGGCGAGCGTCGCGGCGTCGGCCGTGAGATCGCGAGGATATTTTTCAAGATCAGTTGCTTCGTTAAATTGGGTTGGATTAACAAATATTGATACGACGACGACATCGCACCGTTGCCGACACTCATTTACCAACGCAAGGTGTCCCGCATGCAGAGCACCCATCGTCGGGACAAAACCCACAGTCTTAGCCTCGCGACGCAATTTCCGTGCGATCGATGCCATGCGCTGTCGGCGGTTGATGATTTCCATTTCTAAGTGCCTATCGTCAACGGAAAATCAGGATATTCAATTTTTAGGATCGCCGAAGTCTGTTCAATGAGTTCTAGAGAATCTCGCCGAGCGGTATCCCAAACAATCTCAATATTCAGGGAAAAGTATTCATGAGTAATAACATTCCTAAATTCTTTGAGTGATTGCCAATCGACATCGCCGTGTCGGCTTTTTAGACCCCGGGAAATTTTTGAGGCTGCTTCGCCGATAATCATTAGATTGAAAAGAACGGCGGATTGATGAAGTTTGCTCTCTTCGAAATGTTGTTTGGTAATTTCGCTCACATATAGATTTGCCTGTTTGCAAGCAAAGATAATGTCGCGAAGATAGAATTCCTCAGGCCTCATAGATTGGCGTAGCATCGGCTAAGACATTATCACGAACATAATCTTTTAAGCCCTTTTTTGTTACAAGATCAACTTTTGTCTCAAGTATTTCAGAGAGGTCGATCTGCATTCGAGAATATTCAATTAGACCAATACCAGCATCAGGAAGAAAATCAACGAGCAGGTCAAAATCACTGTCGGGACGGTTATCGCCTCGAGAACGTGACCCAAAAAGACTTAATTCGCGAACCCGGTGTTTCTTGCACAACTCCGCAATTTTCGCTCTTGTTTCTTCAGAAAACTGTGTCACGATGCGGCCATCTCCTTTTTAATTTCTTCGGTCAATCCGTATGATTCATTGTCATTTGGATAAGCCCCTGATTTCACGTCCTGAGTCCAATTATGGATCGCGTCGGTCATTACTTGACGAATATTGGCGTATTGGCGGACAAATCGCGGCTGGCGGCCAAATGTCATACCGACGAGATCGTGTAGAACGAGCACCTGAATATCGCATTCGAGACCAGCGCCGATGCCGATTGTGGACATTTCCAGTTCTTTCGTGATCATCGCCGCAACCTCACGCGGGACAAGCTCGAGCACGACGGCGAATGCACCGGCCTCCTCGAGCATTTTTGCGTCTTCGATCAAGCGTTTGGCCTGCTCGGTGGTTCGGCCTTGAACGCGGTAACCGCCCATTTTATAGACAGATTGAGGCGTCAGGCCGATGTGGGCAACTACGGGAATTTCCTCATTGACAAGGCGATGAACCAACTTGGCGCGGTTGCGTCCGCCTTCGAGTTTAACCGCCTCGGCACCGCCGTATTTCATTAGGCGGAGAGCATTTTTGACGCTCTCGTCCTCATTGACGTGGTAGCTGCCAAACGGCATGTCGGCAATGACCATCGCGCGTTCGGTGCCGCGTTTTACGGCGATGCAGGCCGAAACGATCTCTTCGATCGAAACCGGGATCGTATTGCCGTACCCGTGAATAACATTTCCCATGCTGTCACCGACCAGGATCATATCGACGCCGGCCTCATCGACGATGCGGGCGGTAGGGTAATCGTATGCGGTCAAACAGACGAGTTTCTCGCCGTTTTCCTTGGCCGCTCGGATCGCAGGCAGGTAGACCTTGCCTTCTTTGTCGGGTTGAAGATACGCCATAAAGTTCTAACAAGAATAGCTTTTCATCGCCGGTTAGTCTAGCTATTTGGGGTGACGAATAGTCAGAAATCAGAATTCAGAAATCAGAACGGAAGATGTTATCCGCTGTAGAGTTTCCTGTCGCGTTCATGCATTCACCATTTTAGTTTCCTCTACTGATTTCCGACCACTGAATACTGACTTCTGAATTTGGGTTCCAGCGTTTTACCTCGCTTGAGTCTTCGCATCCGGCTAGAATATCAGCGATCTCCGCATTCAGGGTTGGATGAACAAAATTTGGAGCGATCTCGGCCAGCGGACATAGCACGAATTTGCGCAGGTGCAGCCGCGGGTGGGGCAGCGTGAGGAATTCGCTATTCATTTTCTGATTCCCAAAAAACAGGATGTCGAGGTCAACGGTGCGCGGCTTTTTCACGGATTTGTCACCGCGGCCGAGCAGATACTCGATTCGCAACAGGCGGGCCATCATTTGGGTCGCGCTGATGTTGGTCACGCGGATCTCGGCGACCATGTTTAAAAAGTCGGTATCGCTCTCGATCTCGAGCGGCTCAGTCTCGTAAATGGCGGACAATTTACACACGACAAAGCTCGCCTCCATCAGCCCGCGAACGGCCATCAGCAGATTTCCGGCCCGGTCCCCAAGATTTGACCCGAGACCGACATATACGATTGTTAGATCAGTGTCCACTAGATTTGCTGCCTAATAAATAGATTAAACGGCAGCGGTTGTCAATGCTCGGATCAGTAGTCAGTAGTCAGAAGCCAGAAGTCACGCATTTGTAGCCCCAGAAGGCCGGATGTTACACTTAAACTGCTAAATACGCGTAGAACTATGAAAATAAACTGTTTAACTTTGGCTGCGGCTATTTTGACATTGGCGTCTATAGGCTTTTCTCAATCATCCGGCATCCGAAAGGTTGATTTCAAAAACCATAATTACGGTGCCTTTTGTGGCGGATATCATCCATTTTTGGCGGTCCCGGCTAAACGGCTTATCTTGTGCAACGGCCATGCCGAACAGGGCGATTCGTCGAATTTCACCGATCTGGGTGCGGTAAACTACGTCGATTTCAATCGCGATGGCAAGGACGAAGCCTACGTTGTCATAAACGGACAGACATCCGGATCGTCTAACGGCTACGTTGCGGCCTTCGTTTTCGCCTATCAAAATGGAAGAGCGAAACTGATCTGGTCCAAGTGTGAAGAAAGCTCGTCATCAGAGTTGAAAGGCCGTTCGATCGTCTTTATTTCGCCCGAATGGCGAAAAAATGACGCTCACTGCTGCTTTAGCCTGATCTCGACCGGCACCTACGGCTGGAAAGGTTCTAAGATCGTCCTGCTCTCGATGACCCATAAAAAGGCCGGAGACGAACACCCCGCGGACACCGAAATGACGATCGAACAGCTCGCCGCCAAGGTCTCTGAGAGCTTTACCTCTCGGTCGCTCGGCACGCTCGATGCCGGCAGGCATTATGTCGGATCGATGTTCGTACGGGTAGAGCACTCACTGGGCAATCGCCCTGAAACCAGGAGATTCACGACGTTCAAGGCTGCCGCAGCGTGGCTCATGCGCAACCGCCGCGAAGCCAACCTTGTTGCCGACGACCTCACCTCCTGCAAACGCGGCATCTGCACCTATGCGGACAGAGGCATGCTACACAATACACTCTATCTGCGAAAGATCACTTACGGCCTCGCCAAAGGCCGGCCATATATCAAAGCGATCTATTTTATCGACGGCGATTAGCAGTCAATAATTTTATCTATACAACGCATCTCGTGGCTGGCGAAGCCGCGATTGGTCAGAACCTATTAAACCGTCGAAGACGGTGAAATATTTGTAGCCCACATCGCCAGATGTGGAAATCGTCGTAACCAACAAACGGAACCGTCGAACGCGGTGACATAACGCCCGAATGCCCGATGCAATTTATGCCGCCGTTTTCAACGGCTCGTGTTTTTCGTGGTGATAGCGGTTCCCACAGTTTGCACTGTGGGCTACAAATATGTCGTCGGCGTCGCCGACTAAAAATGATCCCCAACCGAAGATCTTGCTTGAATTGGCGTTGTGGGCTTCGCGATTTACGATTCACGTTTTTTCGGCGAGGAAAACATTTCGCCGTCACGGTCTATTTCGAGATGGGTTGTCGTGTGCTCGGTAACGCTTAACGGGCGAGCGAGCAGATCATCCGTTTCATAGATCGATTGTGAGGGTTTGATATAGTCGGCCTGGCCCGCCGTGAGTGAGGGATTGGCCTGATCGGCGGAGCGTTCACTCAGCGACTTTAACGCCCTTGCTTGAATGAGACGCGAAATGCCCGTTCCAAATCCATAGAAGGAAAACGCCAGGAAAAACACGGACAAGATCGCCAGGTTCATCGAGATCACAAATGCCACGCCCGAGACGATCAAGTACCCGAAACCGATCAACAAGGCCCTTATTCCCGTACTAAAAAGCTCGATATGTTTTTCTTCTAAACTCCCCTCCTGCCCTGGGACGGGCGGCATCAAAGACGAAGCGGCGAAGAGCGACCTACGGTTGGAGCGACGTGAGGTGCGTGGTGCTAAAAGGCCCGAAAGTTCCACCCCGCATCCGCGGCAAAATTTGGTCTCATCGGCATTTTGCGATCCGCATTTTGGACAAAACATAATGATCCACTTATCAAATGTTTACGTTTCAATAGCGGTTAAGGTTCCATTTTGCGCGAAGTCCCCGTTAACTACTTTTGCCGTTGACAAACGTGCGGTATTCGTCGCAAAACTCGGCAAATTCGTTCGGGGTCGAAAGCCCGAAATGATCGATAAGAAGAGACAAGGCGGTCACCATGATATTGGTTGAAATTGTGAGACACTCATCAGCATATATCCTTTCCTTTTCAGATGATTCCGATACTGGGCTTATTGATCCATCATTTTCGAGCACAAAGCTCGCGAGAATTTCCCTCATTGATGAATGAATCATATGGCTTGGTAGGCGATAGGCGAATTCAATTACTGGATCTTCTAAACCAATTGCTTGCGCCTTCGACACCAAGCCCATTGTTGACCATTGTGGTCTCTTACGCTTCTTTCCATTGCTATTTATTGTATAAAAACGATCCAGTTTAGTCTCATAATTCGGATCGTGAAGAGCTAACGAAGCAGCATCGCAATCTGCGATAATGTTGAACATGTGATAATCCCAAAAATCGTCAATCTGCGCCGGATTTTTACGAAGATATTCAGCGTCGACATACTTCTCAAATAAACTTCTCAAAATTCTGCTGGCGGAGAAGCCATGTCCACATGTCACCAGCAAAAAAATTGCTTCGTAATGTCGGCTGCAAAGTCTTACAAGCATGTGGATGACGATCTCTAAATGTTGATCGGTTCGAGTGCGAACCTGACCTAGTATCGCATCCAGAGAATCGTTGAGTTTTGGGAATAAATGCACAAATATCTTATTCCGATAATTAAAAAGCTCAATTTCCGTATCATAGTTGGCTCGTAGTCCTGTAAAATCTCTTTGGTCCATATCTCGTGAGCGTTATTGTTCCGTTTAACGAATACCTTTTCTTGAATAAATCTAATGATCCTCGAAATCTGCTGCACTAATACTCGAAGTTCGCGCAGTTCCGCCTACGACTGGATTTAAAGTTACCTCATAATCCATCCACCTGATTCCGTCATTCGTCCTAGACACACTAAAATCTAAGATTTCATCGAATTTTGAAAAAGATTGGCTATATAGAAATTTACCGCTATCCTTGGCATATTCAGACCCCAAACTGAACTTTAGGGTGTAGTTTCCCGATCCAATGCTGCTAATTGTGCCAACGGTTGATGCTTGAATGTAGACGAGACGGCAAGTTTTGTTTGTGGAGGTATCTACGAGTTTTGCAATCGCGTCGGAGCTAGTTCCGTTTGAAATTCGCAGTGATCCGTGTCCGCCCATGTTTCCGGGACGAATCAGGTTTGTGCCTGTATCGTATCGAACAGTTTGCGGAAGAGGCGTAGGCGAATCCTCCGCTATATTAGCCAATTTCGCTGTTTCTTGATTTATGATATTGACTGAAGAATTTGTAGGAATGAGTTGCTCTTGCGAATTGGCTGGCAAAACGGATGCGGATATATTTGAGTTTTTGGACGGCTCACTTATTGAACTTGAACCATTGGAGGTCGTGACGTCATTGGATTTGGATTCGGCAATCGATGGTGTGGAATTGTTTGCTGAACTTCCGTTTGTGCTTTTTGGCCAATTAATAATAGTTAGAGATAGGCCCACGACAAGTGCAATCAATCCGAGGATTGGAATGACGGTTCTGGTTAAATATGTTGGAAATAGCTTGAAATTCTTATCAAAAAGCAAAGAAGGTAATTTCGTTGCACGTCGCAGTCGTAACGGATCAACAGGTACTTTACATTGCGGACAAAACGTCGTTTTCCAGAAACGCTGGGGGTTCAAACGGAGGGTATGTTTCCGCGAGGAGCATTTGAGCAGAATAGACATGTTTTATGTGTTCCCCGCCAAATAGTAAACCTTTTAACTCAGATTATCTATCGGGATGCTCCGCGTCCGGGCTCAATGAATGTCGGTTTTGCCGGTGAGGATCGAGCAAAGCTTGTCAAAATCAATATTGCCGCCGGAGACGATGCAGACTATTTCGCCGGTGCCAGCATTATGGCCTTTTTTATCGTTTTCAGAACATCAGCTTCTTTTCGTTCGGCGGTTTGGAGGTCGTGGACCATTGGAGGTTCAGCCAGAAGCCGGACGACATGCCGAAAAACTTTGCGAGACGCAGGGCCGTGCTTGGCGTTAAACCTCGTTTTCCAGCAATGATCTCGTTAACGCGCTGAAAAGAAACCTTTATCTCCCGGGCAAGCTCCGCCTGGGTCAATCCCATGGGAACAAGAAATTCGTCCCGAAGCATTTCGCCGGGATGCGTTGAAGGCCGGTTTTTTGGAATTCTGATCATGTACTCACTCCTATAACTTAAGATCGGTTAGGCCGTGACAGTTATTTTGACTCCCAACCCATGCAGCACCTTTAGGATAGTGTCATATCTCGGTTTTGAGCCTGGGGCAAGGGCTTTATATAGGCTTTCGCGGCCGAGTCCGGTGCTTTTGGCTATTGAGGCCATACCGCGCGCCTTAGCTACGTCATGAATTGCGGCCAGAAACATGTCCGGGTTCTCGTCTTCGAGAGCGGCGGTCAGGTATTCGGCGATAGCTTCCTCGCTGTCGAGATAATCGGCAGCGTCAAATTTTTTTAGCTTTGTCATAACTACTCCTCTACTGAAATCGCAAGCTCTTTCGCTTTTCGAATGTCACGTGCTTGAGTCGCCTTGCTGCCGCCCAACAACAGCAGTATCAGCGCTTTTCCTCGTATCTTGAAGTAAACACGGTAGCCGGGGCCGAAATGGACACGCATCTCGCTGATTCCGTTTCCGACCGGAGCGGTATCACCTAAATTGCCAAGTTCTGCCGACCTTACACGGGCAAGAATTCTGGCCTTTCCTTTTGCGTCTCGCATCCGTGACAGCCATCGATCAAACTCCTGTGTCGTGAGGACCGTGTACACAATGCAATTGTATCCGTATGGATACTATTTTAGCAAGGTAAACGTGCTCCTCGCAAGATTTGCGCGGTCGCTACCGCTTCCGGTACTGACTCGATTGTTTACTTTTCGCGGTTTCGATGTTTCAATGGTTGTGTTAGATTTTTGACACCAGTGATGTTGTTCCGACAACATCCGGGCGGTAAAAAGCGTCGCCGTCTTGACATAAATTGCACGCGAAAAAACTGATGCCTCGAAGAAAATTTCGTCACAGCCCGCGCTTCGAATCTTCGGATGATCATTCTTTTCAGGAATATCTCTTAAATCAACCGACTCAAACGACAACCCGCACCGAGCTTTTGCGCCTGATCAGGGGAGGCGAGGACACGTATCTTGAGCTCAAGGTCAAGCTGTCGAACAGCGAGCGGATCGGGCAGGGAATCGTCGCCCTGGCGAATACCGACGGCGGGACGATAATATTTGGCGTAAACGACCAACTGCGGATCGAGGGCGTGAGCAATCCCGAATGGGTGCAGCAGGAGCTGGCCCGCATCTGCCGCGAGGAGATCGTGCCGCCTCTGGTGCCCATTCTCGAGACTATCGCTTTTGACAGCGGCAAGCGGATAGTCGCGCTCGATATTGACGGCAAACGTCGGCCTTACCGGACGCGTGACGGTCGTTTTTATCTGCGTTTTGGAGCCGAGAAACGTGAGGTTGTACGTGAGGAGCTGTCGTTATGGCTTGACGAGATCCGGCCCGTGGGTTTTGAAAATATTCCGCTCTCGACCGTCACTGAAGAGGATTTTGACGACGCATTGCTGTGGAGCTTTGCCAATGGCTTTGACGACAACGCCCCAAATCTAAACCTTTACAACACGAGCGATTTCCTCAGAAAAGATCTGCTGCTCGCGGTTGGGAATGCGGACGAGTTTTTCCCGACGGTCGCGGCCGTGCTGCTATTTGGGAAGAATGAACGCGTCGCTGAGCTGCTGCCGCGTTCGAACGTGACAGTCGCTCGGTTTTCGGGTGACAACGGCACCGCCCAACTAATCGAAGCCGTAGAAGTCAAGGGCAATCTGCTGACGCAGTACGAATCGGTGATGGAATTTATCAAACGCTACACTGATCTCGGCAAAGAGCGGCCGAAAAAGAAGCTGACGCTTGTCACCGACGCCATCGCAAAGCCGCGTGGCCATTATCATTTTTACTCAATTTCCGAGGCAATAATTAACGCCCTGATGCACCGTGATCTCGCGATGCGGGACATCCGCACACGGATCAATATTTACGATAACGCGATCGATTTCGTCAATCCGCGGCGGACAAACGGATTTGCACCGACGGCCACGCGTGCGATTCGCTACGGCATTACGCAGCGGCTAAATCCGCAGATCTCTGCGATTTTCACTCGACGCGAATACGGCATCAGCGTCCCGCACGGCGGTCTGCCGATGATCCTCCGGCAGTCAAACCGTTTCTCAGGCCGCAAACCGGAGATTTATATAGCGAATGATGAATTTAAGCTGAAGATATTTGCTGCGTGACAATGCCGAAATCACTGGGCGGGAACTTTATAAATGGTTAGGTTTGCGTAGTGGTTTTCAGTATCCACAAAAACTTTCTCGAAATTTTGTTGAAAAACTGACTCATTCAAGTTCTTAATCAAACTATTTCCCTTGAGTCCATCGTCAATCCCAACATAAGCAATTTTGTATCTATTGAGCAGGTAAACGAGTTCATTGCGGTCGCGTTCCCGAAACATCTGGGTGTAGATGGCTTGCCGGTCACCAACTTGGTAGCCCGCCGTCCAAGCGAACAGAGTAGAGCCAAGAAATATTTTACGTCCTGTAAAGAGAATTGGATGAGTAAGATGCGTTTGCGTCAGAAATACATCCGTAGGCTTAGTATTTTCAAATAACCAATTCGTCAAACGATCATTTTTGTAAGGAACGGTCATTGCGTAATCGTTGTGAATCGGAAACAGATCAATGATCGCGCCCAAACTCATAGCGAGTGCAAGGAATCCGGCCAGAATAGTGCGCGGAACACTCGCTTTACCAATGCGCCACAAAGCGTAGGCAGCAAAGATACTGGCGAATATGTCCCATACATTTAGAAGTTTGTGATTATTGAAAGCATCCGTGCTGAGTTGAAACAAAAAAACGACCGGCACCAGACTTGATAGCGCCAGAAATAATCGCCGGTGCGCACCGGAAACAAACCATAACGCAACGACTATCAGCAGCCACTTAAAACCAAACGTCCAGAGGAGAAACTGCAACACCTTCAGAAAAGTGGGATCGGCAATTGTGTAACCCCAGGTGAACAAAGAATAGCTCGACGGCACCAAATTCCCCGACCTAAGTAATAGCAGTTGCGGCAAGCCAACCAGAATCGCCATCCCGATCAAACATGCCAGATAATGCCTATACGGAAAAAAGAGAAACAGGCTGCCCAAGATTACAAAGGCCGCGACAAAAACAGCACTATTCCAAAACGGCAACAGCCCGATCAAAAACCCGGAAAAGAGCAGTGGTTTTATCGCGGACCAAAAATCCAAGCCGTCCGTGGTTTCAGGGTTATGTCCATTATCGGTTTGCGAGATTTCGACGTCGCCGGGATGAATTTCGTTATTTGTCGGCGAGAATTCGTCATGTTGTGTCGAAGCATTTATAAGATTTTCTTTCGATTTTTTTTGTTGATAAAGGTCAACCAAGAAAATCAGGACAACAAAAAGAAGGCCAATGCCGCTGGCGAGGTGCCGCTGGTTAGCGTAAATATCGACAGTCAATGCTCCCCAACCTTCTCCCCTATACGGATAACCTGAATTCAGAAATTGAGTTGTATTTAGAATCGAACTTATGGCTCCGATGAGGCTGGTCTGAGCATACAAAAAAGGAATATAAGAAAGTGAACTCGATCCTAGGAAAAAAAGCCCGGCGGCCACGCGGCTGACAACCCTCGATGCAAACAATAATTCGGCAAAGGTCATGATCAGAATAACCACGGCGATCAACGAAAGTATGCTTAGTAAATTAATACTCCATACAAGATTTAAGCCAAGAAACGACAGGTTCGCGGCCTGAAACCAAAAGAGGAAATGATACCGGATGGCCTCACCGGGAAAAAATGGATGTTCGGTAGGGAAATTATGTCCTAACGCCAAGCTTTGTGAAAGAGACAAGTTGGCTCCAAAATCGCTCCAACTCTTAAATCCGAACTGAAAGTCTCCATTCGGAAAACTCAAAGTCCCCAACATCAGCCAGCAACTGAAGGCAAAACAAAGGCCCAGGCACAGCCAATCCCATTTTTCCTTTCCCTCGGGTCGCGGGTAGTTGCTGTCGTGATAACTAGACGACGGGTGACGTGGCATTTTGAAAGCGGCTAAAAGTAGGGCTCCCAAGAAAATAACGTTGCCGAAAATCAGTGGCTGCGCGGTCCATGCAAATGCGAGTGAGCCGAGGTAAGTGATGACGCTGCTGAGCAATAATCCAACCAAAAATGATGTGGCAAAGCGGTGCTGGATTGAACTAAAACGGTAGAAATAGCGACACATGCGATCACCGAAATACACCATGCCCGCCAGATACAATATTGCCAACATCATAACTCCAATATTCGCATGCCAGAAACCAATTAGAACCGCTACGCTTGACGCAGATGTTCGTAATGAACAATGACCATCCTGCTTTACCGCGCTAACCTAAAAGGCCCAATGCCCCCAAGCAAAAAGGCTCGAAAAAAATCCAAGATATATCAATGACCACGCGGTTAGAACAGCCAACCAGACTCGGCGTTTCGCAAGTATAGCGAAAAGAATAAAAATCGGAAACATCGTCAATGTATATCGCGGCACACTGGCAATAAAAGTAACACTGACCACCAGCAGCCAACTACAAGTTATCCAAACGCTGTAAACGGGACGTAGCTTAAACCAACTAATAACGGCGCAAACGAGTCCCAGAACGATAAAAATGAACTCCTGCATTCCGAGCATTTCCGCTTGACCTGGGGAGTTACCCATCTGGCCGACGGCTGCCATGATTCCCACCCATGGCGGGGCAGATGAAATATAAAAAACTTCCCTGCGGACAAGCATAAATGCGACCGGATCACCCGCGATATAAGCGTTGATCGTCAGGTAAATGACAAAACCGAGAGGCACCAATGCAATCCATAACCAACCAAACTGCCAACGTCTCGTTGTCCAATACTGTTGGAAGATTTCAACAATCAGCGCGGGAACCAGAATCAGTCCGTTAGCGCGTGTCAAACAGGCCAAGGCTCCTAGGACGCCAACCAACATCCATTGATTTGTACGGGCTGCATAAATGCAACCCAACCCAAGAGCCAAAAAAAGACTTTCGGTATAGCCAATATGCAAAAAATAGCTTGTGGGAAAAATAACCAGAAACCAAACGGAGCGCAACGCGGTTTGTCGCGAGTAATCCAGTCTAATAAGGTTATAGAAAATAATGGCGGCAATGATTGATGCAATTGTAGAAATGATAAATGCGCTGACGATATAGTCATGAGTCAGAAAAGTTAGAAATCTTATTAACCAGGGATACAAAGGGTAAAAAACTATCGAAGGCCTTAACTCGCCGGTCGCGCTATACCCAAACTCTGCCAATTTCTGGTAGTGGAGAGCATCCCAACGATGCCAGATATTTAGCCAGTCAACTAGATTTACAAGTTTTTGATCGGATAAAGCCTGATACGTTTGCCCCGCGAAGAGAAGCACTACCGCCTTAATAGCGATGACCACTGCGGTTATTTGCAGTTTATCCGCATGGCGAAATTTGATTGCGACCAGTTTTTGATCGGGTTGTTCAATAACAGTATTTTCAGGCATCAAAACGACGAAATCCCATCCTAAAAAGTAGCAACACGGCAAGGAAAGCGTAGGAACCTAACGCGCTAATAT
>JAYUDV010000297.1:0-3630 GCA_043739565.1 Chloracidobacterium sp. | reverse complement strand
AACAGATGGGTCTCGCCCCATACGGCGAGCCAAAATATGTCCAAAAGATCGTCGATCATCTTATCGATATCAAGGAAGACGGCTCTTTTTGGCTCGATCAGGATTATTTTAATTACAGCGCCGGACTGACGATGACCGGGCCAAAATTTGACGCTCTTTTCGGCCAGCCGCCACGCGGAGCGGAAGAGGAATTGACGCAGTTTCACATGGACATCGCGGCCAGCATTCAAAAAGTTACGACGGACGTAATGATGCGGATCGTCCGACATGTTCATAAAGAAACCGGCATGGAAAACCTGTGCATGGCCGGCGGCGTGGCGTTAAATTGCGTCGCCAACGGCATCGTGCAGCGCGAGGGGCCGTTCAAGAATATTTGGCTCCAACCGGCGGCCGGTGACGCCGGCGGGAGCCTCGGCGGTGCGTTGTTTGCATGGTATCAGCTGTGGGACAATCCGCGCGATCCCGAAGGCCCTGACAGCCAGCAAGGCTCGTATCTCGGTCCGCATTACAGCAACGAGCAGATCAGGTCGTATCTCGACGCCGCAAATGCAGGGTACAAATATTACGAAAACGAAGGTGAGCTTTGTGATGGGATCGCAAAGATGATCGACGCCGGAAAGGTCGTCGGGCTGATGCAGGGCCGGATGGAATTTGGCCCGCGTGCGCTCGGCGGCCGCAGCATTATTGGCGACCCGCGAAATACCGAGATGCAGTCGAAGATGAACCTAAAGATCAAATTTCGTGAATCCTTCCGCCCGTTTGCCCCGAGTGTACTCGCGACGCGCGCCGCCGATTACTTCGATCTTGATACCGAAAGCCCGTACATGCTCCTGGTCGCGCCCGTCCGCGATCAGATTCGAAAATCATTGACCACAGAACAGCTGCAGCTTTTTGGCATCAACAAGTTGAACGTGCCGCGTTCCGAGCTTCCCGCTATCACGCACGTCGATTATTCAGCCCGCATCCAAACCGTTGACCAGGAACGTAACCCGCGATACTATAAGATCCTCAAGGCCTTTGAAAAATTGACCGGTTGCGGTGCTGTCGTCAACACATCGTTCAACATTCGCGGCGAACCGATCGTCTGCCGCCCGGAAGAAGCTTACCGCTGTTTTATGTTTACGGACATGGACGCGCTTGTGCTCGAAGATTTTATTTGTTTGAAAGAAGACCAGCCCGCGATGCAGGGAAGCGAAGAGTACAAGCGGGAGTTTAAGCTCGATTAGTTTTTTATGTCACGACGCCGAAGTATTTTTTCCGAATTTTACCTGTTCGTCCGCGAGCACAAAGCATACTGGATGACGCCGATCATCATCGCAATACTACTACTCGCCGGCATCATTGTGCTCGGAGCGCTCGGCGGCGGTGCGGCGGCCCCGTTCATCTACACGCTTTTCTAAAAAATGTCCCTCGTAAAGCTAAATTGGCACCCGAACCCACGGGAACTGCGCGCCTTCGGTGCGGTTTTTATGGGCGGTTTTGTGATTATAGGCCTGGTCAAATATTTTTGGCCGTTCGAGTGGATATTTACAAAGAACGAAACGTTCGGAATCTGGATGATCGGGATCGGAATCGTCGTCGGGGCTGTCGGCTTGACCGGTACGCGGATCGCTTTTCCGTTCTATTGGGTATGGCTCGGCATTGCCTATGTCATGGGCAATATCATGAGCCGGGTTATCATTACGGCGATCTATTTGCTTGTTTTCACGCCGATGCGGCTGCTGAGCAATGTCATCGGCCGCGACCCGCTGCAATTAAAACGCCGCAACACCAACAGCTACTGGCTCGATATCTCTCTTCCAAAAGAAGTTGAAAAATACGAGCGCCAGTTTTGATTTTCGAATCTTACTTAACTGTCAACTATTAACTATCAGAGTCCTTTGAATAACCGGAATCTTTTCACGGTTTGGAAGGAATCGCGATTTTTTTGAAAAGTTGGGGGTTATTTGTTTGAGACTTTGGTGATTTCGGGTTCATTTTGTTCATTATTTTAGTCGTGATTCGCGTTTTCAGGTTTTATTTGATTTATTTTGGCGTTGTCCGGCATTTGAGTAATTCGATCAGGTTGTTTGGCGTTTTACGAGGAACGAAGTCCTGAGCACGTTGTAGACGATGCACCACATGTCGAACCTCAGAGCGTTTCGCATCTTGTTTTTGGCGGCCAGAGTGGTCACTTTCAGTTTCTTTCTCATAAAGCCGAACGGATGCTCGACCGCCGCTCTGACTCGTGATTTTTGTTTGTTTCGTTTTAGCTGCTTGTTCGACAGCTTTTTGCCCCGTGCTCCTTTATCCAGAATGCCGCAGTATATGCCAATTTCCCGCATCGCGAGTTTATTCTTTCGGGCGGCGTAGGCCTTGTCCGCGAAGACGCTTTTTTCGTCTCCGCTCAGCACGCTTTCCATCTCACGGATGTCGTGAATATTGGCCGGTGTAAACGCCCGTTTTCGAATGATCTTGCTCTCGGCGTCAATCCCGATGTGCCCTTTGTATCCGAAATACCGTTTGCCGCCCTTGGCCGTGCTCGCCGCATCGGTGTCTATCTGGCGGCTTGGCCTCTGCTCCAGCTTCTCTCGCTTCTGGTTGCTCAATGGGCGGTTCGCACTCCGAATGATCGTCGCGTCCACGATCGTTCCTTTCTTTAATATCAGCCCTTTCCTCTCGATCTGCTCCACGATGCTCACAAATATCGAGTCCATCAGCCCCGCTCTCACCAGTCCTTCCTTGAAATGCCAAACGGTCGTAAAGTCCGGTATCTCCTGATCGTATCCGAGACCCACGAACTGCTGGAAACTCAGCCGGTCGATCAGCTGATCCTCCAATTCCTCATCGCTCAAATTGAACGTGTACTGCAAAAACAGCATCTTCAGCTTGATCTCAAAATCTATCGGCGGCCGTCCGCCACGCCCGCTCTTAGTCCGATCCAACACCGCCACGATCTCCGCCAACACCGCCCAGTCCACCAGCTTCTCGATCTCTGCCAATGTCCCCACCGCCCGGCTCACCTTCTTTCGCCGACTAAAACTTAACACCGCATCCATCAACGTCAATTGTTCGCTTTTCATTCCTCCATTATATAATCCTCTTACCCTACAATCGACAACAACCGACACATTTGTAGGGGTTTTTCAAAGAACTCTAAAAGATCATTTTCTCCCACTCCATTGGCATGATAGTTCTCAGCGACAATACCCAGTAGTTGCTTAATTTCCGCCGCACGGACAAGTGCTTCATTCGAAAGAGGGATTTTTCTAATGCCTTTGTTTTTGAGCCAGTCCGCACAATCTGGAGTTTTGTTTTCAACCTCATTAAGAGCAACTTCACAAATTGCGAAATTACCTTCTGCTATTTCAAGAGCAATCCAATCCCAGAACGGTGGAAAGTTGGCAATTGGGTAATTATCCCAAGCGTGAATAATTGCTGAAGCGTCAAAATGCATTATAGGCACGCTCCAATTTGTGAATATCAGCTATCTTCAAATTATCTAGATAGCTACTCGCACGGGTTATGTTTATCTGGCGGGCGTGTAAAGAATCAAGAACTGTTCGAACAAAGGTATCACCGAAGATATGCTTCGGTTCGTTGAAGCGATATTTCCTTGTGCCGCCACTTTTTTCGACCTTAGGAACTGTG
>JAYUDV010000296.1:0-3643 GCA_043739565.1 Chloracidobacterium sp. | reverse complement strand
ATCTCTCCCTCCTCATTTTACTCTTTCCCATCCTTCCCAAAAACTCTTTCATGTTATATTTTTCAACAGGAGTTTTGACACAGACTCTTTACGGCGTGGTCAGTTGGAGCAAGAGAGTTGTAGGGCGTTTTAACGTACTTGCTCCGGTCGGCTTAAGCCAATTGATAGTAAGCCCGTTGAAACGGCTGCAACAATACTCCTGAATACTAACCATGCCGTGAACGACTTGGTCGCGGAGCGTTGTCGCGAAGCACGGGAAGACGGCTGAACCATTCGAAATCATATTCAATTGTCGCTGACGCGACACGGATTATTTTGTACGCGTTTCCGTGGGTTGAAAACCACGGCTACAATCACGCCGCCGCTAACGCGGCCAGCAAATCTCGCTAAAACCCGATAAACACTGACTGAAACGCGTGGAATTTGGTTGCCGATGCGATGTTTGCGGGACGGATGTCGGGTTGGTTCGCGGTTTTGTAAGTTTACAAAGGGACGAACAAAGGCTGCGAACCGCAGCCTTTCTGGCTGTATAAGACCCGGCAGTTTGAATCGTTTCTGGTTCTCGCATATCATGTATCGACCGGAACAGAGAGCAAGGCTTTGCAGACGACGGACATCGAGTCCTTAAAAGGCCTACCTAACATCCAAATAGAAAGGAGACTTGGAAAAAATGAAATTTTTATTGAGAAATATTCTGCTGATTACGATTACCGTTGTCTTTGCGACGGGCGTAAATGCACAAAGCCGCGAAGCTCTTCCTGCTTCGGGCGTACCAGCCGACACAAAGATCCCCAGGAACTCGCGAATTTATATTGAGCCAATGAACGGATTTGAAACATATTTGGCTGCGGCACTTCGTAAGAAAGAAGTTCCACTCGTGATCGTTACCGAGCCCGACCTCGCAGATTTTATGGTGAGTGGGACACACGAAAAGAAAAGTGCGGGTTGGGCTAAAACAATATTTTTGGGTGATATTCGCGGATCAGCTTCCGCGAGCATGCAGGTCGTTAACGTGAAGACTCATGTCGTTGTTTACGCTGATTCCACGGATCGTGGAAGTGCAAATAGAGGCGAAAGAAGTACGGCTGAGAAACTCGCTAAATATCTGAAAAAGAAAATCGAGGATGACGAAAAGACGAAGTAGCCCACATCGCGGTTAAGTAATTGTGGAGGCGTGATCGTCCAATGATTCATACCAGCACCGCGTGCAGAAGCGGTGCTTTTTGCGTTCATCCAGCGAGAATTCCGCCGAGAGCGGAAGGCGTGACGCAAGGAATTGCTCCTCGTCTGAAAGCTCTTCCCATGCTTTCATCTTGGCATAATGGCACTTTTTGCAAATGTACGCTGCGTCCAAACCTTTCTCTCCGTTTTTACGTTTTAGTTCCGACAGTTTAATATCATATTCAGTTATTCAAAATTAAACGAACCGAACCCAACAATCATCCATGAGAAAAAATAGCTTATTCTGTGCCGCGTTTATTGTAGCGTTTGCCATTAGTGCATTTTCACAGACCGAAGAGAAATTCGATTTCTACGCACGCGGCGAATATCGAGTAGCGGTTCCGCGTCCGCAGAGCAGCCTGCGATTTGACGTTGGCGATTTTCACACAACGTACGCCCAGATGGAAAAGGTGATCGAGTCAATCGCCGCGGCGGCGCCGGACCGCGTGAAAATCTTCGACATCGGTTTGACCAACGAGCATCGGATGCAGCATTTGATCGCCATTTCGTCGCCCGAGAATATTGCCCGGCTCGACGAGATCAAGGCAAACAACGCACGGCTGACCGATCCTCGCAAAACATCCGCCGCCGAGGCCGACGCGATCATCAGGAACAATCCGGCAATCGCGTGGATGGCGTATACCATTCACGGCAACGAATCGGCGTCGTTCGAGGCGATGATGCAGGTGATGTATCAGCTTGCCGCATCAAACGAGCCGACGACGCTCGACATTTTGAAAAACACCGTCGTTTTGATCGTTGCAACCGAAAATCCCGACGGCCACGAACGCTTTGCGACCTGGTATAACTCGGTGGCTATAGGCGACGCTAACCGCAACGCCCTTGAGCACCGCGAACCATGGAGCATTTACGGGCGTTTGAGCCATTACCGCTTTGACCTCAACCGCGACACGCTGGCCGCAACACAGATCGAAACACAGCACATGATGCGGGCGTTTCAGGAGTGGAATCCTCAGGTGTCCGCCGATCACCACGGCCAGCCGTCGCAGTTCTTTTTTCCGCCGGACGCTCTGCCAATCAACCCTAATTTGCCGCAGCCCGTATTTACGAAATGGAACGAAATGTACGGTCGCGCGAACGCAAAAGCCTTTGACGCGAATCATTGGGACTATTACGTTCGCGACGTCTACGACGCATTTTATCCCGGTTATTGGGACATGTACCCCTCGCTCAATGGTGCCATCGGGATGACGTTTGAGACCGATGGCGGCGGGACGAAAGGCCTTCGGTACACCCGCGACGACGGCACGATTGCCACCTTGCGTTCGGCTATCGCAAAGCATTTCACGGCGTCGATGAGCACACTTGAGGTTACCGCAAAGAATCGCATAGAACGGCTCAAGGATTATTACGATTTTCGCGCAAACGGCATGAATGATTTTGCCAAAAGCAAGATGAAACGCGTCATCATCCTTCCGGGCAAAGATCCGGTTAAAGCGGCTGAATTGATCGAGGTGCTCAACCGATCAAAGATCGAGGTTAAGGTCGCGAGCGGTGCGTTCACCTCCGCCTCATCACATACGTATTCAACTTTAAACGCACCCATCGAGACAAAAACCTTTCCTGCCGGCTCGTATATCGTCGATCTAAATCAGCCGCAGCGTATCTTTATCAAATCGATCCTCGAACCCGACACGCCGCAGGATAAGGCGTTTGTCGATGACAACATGGGCCGTTTCAAACGCAATCAGATGAAAGGCAGCGGTCAGGGCAAAGAAGGCTACGGATTTTACGACATAACGGCCTGGTCATTGCCGCTGGCCTTTGGCCTGGACGCTTACTGGACCGAGGACGGCGGAAATTCGACCGGCTCACTCGTAACCGACGAAACGATCGCGGTGGCCAAAAAAGGCGCCTATCCGGGCCGCGCGCAGATCTCATACATTATTCCATATGTAACCGATGGTGCAAGCGCGATGGCGATGAAACTGCTACAGGATGGCTTTCGCGTTGCTGTGGCTACAAAAACACTTAATGCCGCCGGACGTAATTGGCCGCGCGGCACGTTCGTCGTTCGCGTATCCCGCAATCCCGAATCTATCCATAACGAGATCGCAAAACTCGCCGTCGAAATGGGCGTCAACATCACCGCCGTTAATTCGGGCTTTGCCGACGAAGGCGATACGGGCGTCGGCGGTGAGAGCGTAATATCGCTGCATTCGCCAAAGATCGCGATCGCGGCCGATGAGGCAATCGATCAAACGTCGTACGGCTCGATATGGTGGACGCTCGACCGCTATGGCGTCAAGTTTACGCCGATGACTATCTCGGCAATCAAGAGCGGCTCTCTCAAAGATTACAACGTGCTGATATTGCCCGACGGGTCGGCCAGCCGCTACTTTGCGGCATTTGGCGCTGGTGGCGTTTCCAGCTTGAAAGAATGGGTTTCCGGCGGCGGCAC
>JAYUDV010000295.1:0-1234 GCA_043739565.1 Chloracidobacterium sp. | reverse complement strand
CCGTACGCGTTGCCTTCGTCGTCGGCCTTGGTGAGATAGGTTTCGAGCAAATCAATCACCTCGGCGTACTGCCCGAGCTTTTCATATTCCTTGGCGAGCCCGAACATGACCATCGTATTTTCGGGCTCGGCGTCGAGCATTTGGCGGAAAACTTCGATACGATTTTGCATGACACTTAGGTTAGCGGATTTCACGAAATAAGAAAATTTGCCGTTGCGGCAAAAATATTCTTAAAACAATCTTTGCTGAACAGGCATTTCGGCGGTTTCTGACTCGACCGGCTTTTCGTGCTGACTGAATCCTAATCGTCGGGAGTGAAATTCGAATAGTTTTTTAGTCACTTCCCATTGCTCTGTTTTGCCGACGCTGCGGTCTTTGTAGGTGTTGTGACGAAGCGTGCCGCCGCGTTCACGCTTTATCGCGTTGATGATCTTTGAGACGGCGGTTGGCGAAAGGCGCTCGTGCATTTTCTGGACAAAATACTCCTCGATCGAATCGGTGTCGAGGTGGAGCATCGACATAAAGGCCCTCGTCGCTCCCGATTCCTTTGCACGTTCAAGCAGACCGGGTATGTCGGATTCGTTGTAGCCGGGAATGACCGGCGCGATCCCGATACCGACCTCGATACCGGAGGCGGCGATAGTTTTCATTGCGCGAAAGCGGGCCTCAGGAACCGGTGTATAAGGCTCGAACGGATTTGATCTTTCTTTCGTCAAAAACGGTAGCGAGAAAAACACCGATACCTTTTTTAGTTTTTTCAGTAAGTCAATATCACGCGTCACAAGTGGCGCTTTTGTAATTACACCGACCGGAACCTGAAAATCAACGCAGACCTCAAGGCATTTTCGTGTCAATTCGTAGTTCGCCTCAAGCGGCAAATACGGATCGGTCGCAAACGAAAAATCGATATGCGGCATCTTGTCACGGGTCTTTTTTAATTCTTGCCTCAATAACTGCGGAGCGTTTGGCTTTACAACAATTTTTGTCTCAAAATCGGTGCCGGCACCGTAACCGAGATATTCGTGATACTGCCGTGCGAAGCAATAAGTACAGCCATGAACACAGCCGCGATAGCAATTGACCGTGTACCGCCAGCCGCCTTCCCAACCAGACGCGAACGCTTTTGTTATCACTTTTTTTGTCGCCGTTTCCTCAAATATCTCAAGCTTTGTCGGCGGCGGCTCGCCAACGTATTCGGCTGAGTATTTGTTGTAGGGATTTGGAGGATTTGTAA
>JAYUDV010000294.1:0-9264 GCA_043739565.1 Chloracidobacterium sp. | reverse complement strand
ATCTCGAAATTCGCGAGATGCCTTATCCGCCAAAACCGGAAAATTCAAACGTGCTTGTCCGCGTACGCGCAGCGGGGCTTAACCGTGCCGATCTGCTGCAGGTGCGCGGGACGTATCCGCCGCCCGCCGGCTATTCGCCAAACATTCCGGGTCTCGAATTCGCCGGTGAGGTCGCCGCCGTCGGTAACAATGTAGCGACCTGGAAGATCGGTGATCGTGTCTTTGGCATCACGGCCGGCGAGGCGCAGGCCGATTTTCTTGTTTCGGACGAGACGCTTTTGGCGCGAATTCCGGACAACCTTGATTTTGCCGAGGCCGCAGCCATTCCCGAAGCGTTTATCACGGCTCACGACGCGATATTTACACTTGGGCGACTAAAACAGGGCGAGACGCTGCTCATACACGCGGTCGGCTCAGGTGTCGGACTTGCCGCGTTGCAGATAGCAAAAGCGAAAGGCGCGATAGTTATCGGCACGTCGCGCACTGCCGACAAATTGGAAAAATGCAAGGCGTTTGGGCTTGATACCGCGATCTTGACCGGAAACGATGCTGAATTTGCAGAGTTAGTGAAAGAGAACACAGGTGGCCGTGGCGTAGATGTGATCCTCGACCTCGTCGGCGCGGCATATTTTTCGCAAAATCTGGAAAGCCTTGCCCTCAAGGGCCGATTGATACTCGTCGGTCTGACATCGGGCCGAACTGCGGACTTTAATCTCGGAATGGCTCTGCAAAAGCGTCTGACGATCATCGGAACCGTGCTTCGCGGACGGCCAACCCAGGAGAAAGCCGAGGCAACGCGTAAATTCACAGATGAGGTGGTTCCGCTGCTGGCGTCAGGCATAGTCCGGCCGAATGTCGATCGCATCTTTGCGGTGGGCGAGGTAGTTTCCGCCTACAAGTATCTGGATTCAAACGAGAGTTTTGGAAAGGTGGTTTTGGCGTTTTAACCGCGGATGCGAGAAGCGGCCTCGTCGGTGACGATGCAGAGGCCGGAAATGCCGTGAAAATTTAGTTCATTCATTAATTTTGCAGCCTGTCGATAGTTGAGACCGCCTGCTTCCAGTTGATCGAACGACACAACCGACCAACGAGGCTCATCCAGCTCGCAGGCAGGCGTGGGCGGCAAGATTGGCTCGGATTCCCGTTGGTCCAGCGCATCCTGCTCGGCAGCTATTTCGAAAAAATCATCAAGCCGATCATTTTGCACCTCCTTTTTGAGGTGCAAAAATCCCGACTTCATTTCCTGGATTCTCATAAGACTCTCGTGCTTTCCAAACTCTAGCATACGGCTTTAAACGATGTAAACGCCTTTTTACTTGGATTTCGTACGGTTTAGCCGCCGACCACGCCAGATCGTCCACGAAATTGCTAGAATAAAAGTGTCCATATGCTTTATAGAGAATCAATTTTTATGACGGGTTTTCCCGGTTTTATCGCCGCACGGCTTGTCGAAAAACTCGCCAGAAGCGAAACGCAGTTCTTTTTGCTCGTCGAGCCGCGGTTTGTGGAAAAGGCGATGGCCGCAATCGAGGAGATCGCCGAGGCCACGGATACGCCGCTCGAAAGTTTTTCGATCGTCGAGGGCGATATTACGCAGCCCGGTTTGGGAATATCGGACGCGGACCTGGAAATAATACAGTTTGAGACGACCGATGTGTTTCACCTCGCGGCGGCCTACGATCTCGCGGTCCCTAAAAATATTGCATATAACGTCAATCTCGACGGCACAAAAAACGTTAATGATTTTGTCTGTACGGTAAAAAATCTTCGCCGCTATAATTATATTTCGACGTGCTACGTTGCTGGAAAACGGGTTGGCGACATTCTTGAGGCCGATCTGCAACACAATGCCGGATTTCGTAATAATTACGAGGAAACTAAATATCTCGCCGAGATGGAAGTAGAAGGCCTAAAAGGAACGCTTCCGGTAACGATATTTCGCCCGTCGGTAGTTGTCGGCGATTCCCGGACCGGCGAGACCTCGAAGTATGACGGTATTTACTATTTGATCCATTATTTACGCAGGGCGCCAATTCTGCTCCGCATCATGAATGTCGGTAATAGCGACGTCCGGCTCAATCTCGTCCCCGTCGATTTTGTGGTTGACAGTATCGCCGCACTCGCTCATGACAAAAATGCGGTCGGTAAAACTCTCGCGCTTGGCGATCCCGAACCGCTGACAACCGCCGAGCTTTTTGACGCGATCGCCAAGGATATGACGGGGCGAAAGTCTGAGTTTGGGCCACCGCCAAAGTTCGCCGAATGGTTTATGAACACGAGGATCTCGCCCCTGATCACGGGCCTGCCGCATCACGCCGTGCCGTATTTCTTTATTTCGCAGACCTACGACACAAGCGAGGCTGAGCGTCTGCTAGCGGCCCACGACATCAAATGTCCGCGATTTGGTGATTATGTCGGCAATCTGCTCGATTTTGTCGATGAATTTCCAAAGCTCTAGGTAAAAGCAAAGTTAACCCTGATTGCGGCATCATACCCGTGAAATGAGACATGTGCGTTTTTCGCGATCCGGTTATCTCCTGGCGGCCGCTTTTTTAATGCTTACCGTACCGGTTCTGGCGCACGCCCAGAGCGGTCGCGTGCAGCCCGCGCCGACGCCAACGCCGCGAGACGAAGACACGGTAAGGATCACGATTGAGGAAATAAAGCTCAACGTGCTTGCCTTTGACGAGAGCGGAAACTTTTTTCGCGACGTCACGCCGCGCGACCTCGTGATTACGGAAAATAACATTCTTCACCAACCCGCGAGTGTTCGGCGTCTACCGGCGAATGTTTTGATAGTGATGGATACGGGCGGCGAGATGCGGGCCGTCAAAAGCCTCGATCAGACCCGCAAGGTCGCACGCGCGGTCGTCGATGCCCTGCTGCCCGGCGATTCGGTTGCGATCATGCAATACGCGGACAAGGCCCAGATCGTCGCCGAATGGACACATGATAAGGCTCAGATGTCGGATGCGATAAGACGTACAAATTTTGGCCGTCGCTCTGTTTTTGTCGATGCCCTGCGTGTCGCGACCGATTTCCTTTTGAAGAATCCGCTCGAAAATAAACACCTCGTCCTGATCACGGACGGTACCGACAGCCCCGGCAAATCGTCCGCAAAATTTGATGCGTATCAGCGATTACTCGGCACCGACATCAGCGTCCACGTCATCAGCTACAACGCAATGGAGACGGTCGCTATCGAACCTCGAACGAAAGGAACATCGACCACGCCGCCGCCAAAGGCGATGCCCGACGAGGTGCGCGATCAATTGCCAAACGACGTCAAGATAGCTGCCACGCGGCCAAAGATCGGGCCGACGATAAATATGGATCGCGCGCTCATCAAAAATATGAAAGCGCGAAAGCTGGATCTTGAGGTCAGCCAGCAGCAGCTCGAAAAGATCGCCGAAAACACCAACGGCGAATTTATCCTGCCTGAAACGCTTGACGAAATGGTCGATAAGGCGCCGCTCGTCGCCAAGATGATCGACTCAAATTACGTCGTCACCTACACACCCAAAATCCCAGTCGTCGAAACTCGCGGCCTTGCGACACGCGACATCGAGGTTACCTCGCGCAGGGAAGGTCTTGTCGTCCAGGCCCGGCGAAAGCTGGTCATCGATCACACAAAGCGATAGTGTCGATGTAAGTCTGGAAAACAGTATCTTTAAGCATGGAATGTTCCTTCATCTTTGCTATCTCAGCGAAAATCTCTGCGGACTCTGCGTATAAGAAATATTTATCGTAGAGAGCCGCAGAGCAAAGACGCTGAGATCGCTTAGGAGAAATCCGGGAACAGTTAAAATGTTTCTCAAACTGGACCACTATCCGAGAGCAGGGGAAATATTTTGTAACCGGTTGGCTCGTTGATCCGTCTTAGTTTTCGACGGCATTCAAGACAAAAAAGTAAATCGAATGAGCAGTTACCCTACGGCTTTGCAGAATGAAACTTTCGCCACGCGGGCTGACATGGAAATCGCGAACTCCGCCGTTCGCGTCGAGAGAACCGACAATCAACTCGTTGATCTGGTGCTCGGCGGCGATAGTTTTGCATTCGAGCAGATCTTCGACCGGCACAAGCGGCTGGTCGCGATCATCGCCAGCCGATACTTTCGCCGGCACGACGAGATCGAAGAGATCATCCAGATCAGCTTTGCCAAAGCGTTTGCAGAGATGGGCAGCTTTCGTGGGCTGCATGACCGTTCGCTAGCGAGTTGGCTCGTCAGGATAACGGCAAACGCATGTTTCGACACGCTGAGAAATCAGAAACGAAAACCCGAAACGCTTATCTGCGAGCTTTCGGACCGCGAGGTGGACGCTCTGCTCCAACTGACCGCGGACGATTCCCGCGCTCCGGAAAAAACACTGCTCGATCATGATCTGACCGAAAAATTGCTTGCTCGGATACCGGCGGCCGACCGCTCTCTGCTCCAGATGATGTACACCGAGGAAATGACCGTTGGCGAGATCGCCGATGTATTGGGATGGTCAAAATCAAATGTTAAGGTCCGCGCATGGCGGGCACGCGCCGCGCTTCGCAAGGTTTTGCAAAAGATTTTGTAACCGGCGGTGCTTACAAATCGTCATTTTGAGTGAGAGATGAATACGAGAAACTTAAAAAATAACGAGCTTGATTCGATCGGAAGAAAATTGATCGAACGCTGCAATCTACGTTCGCCCGACATTGAGAAGATCATCTCGAACCCTGATCTTTTTGGTCTTGTAAATGCGAGAATCGCAGTCGAAGGTAAAACTGAGGCGTCGAAAGCGGCGTCCAGTTGGGGCGTGCTCTCATTTCTCCGTCGTAACGCTATCGCTTTTGCCGGTTTTGCGGTGGTGGTGATCGCGGCTATCGCGGCGGCGAGCTTGTTGAGATCCGAAAAAGATATGATCGTGACAAATGAAGTACAAGTTCCGGCAGCGATGCCGGAAGCCGCACGGCCCGACCTTCCTCCTCAAGCGGTAGGTAGAAATCAATCTCCGGGCCGTGCGTCAGATCGCGATTTTCGGATTGAAAAGGCCGTTGTCCGACAGCATGTGCGATCTGTCGAGCGCAAGCTGCAAGCTCATCCTAGTACTGAGCCGGATGCCGATTTTTATGCGATCTCGTACGGCGGCGATCCGGACGATACGGGCGGCGGACGAATTATCCGCGTCGATATGTCACGTTCGTCGCTGCTGGCTCTGGGCGTTAATGTTTCGCTCGAAAACGAAGCGGAGGTTGTAAAAGCCGACCTGCTCGTCGGATCAGACGGTGTTGCGCGTGCGATCCGCGTCGTCAAATAAATTTAGAGATCTTGTTGAGTATAGGAGAGAATCATGAAAGTATTTGTTGGATTATTAGTGTTAGCGACGTGCGGCATTACAGTTTTTGCTCAGGCACAGGAAGCGAAAGTCCGCACCGAGATTTTCACAAGTTCCGAAAAGATCGTTAAGAATTCGCCATTTTCGGCCGACGCGGTCAGCGAGAGCGTACAGACCCTGGCCGATGGCAATCGCATTGTCCATAGCTCAACGAGTAAACTGTATCGCAATAGCGAGGGCCGCTCGCGACGCGAAATGTCGAACGGCTCCGGCGGCTTATTTGGGTTTAACTTTTTGTATGGCGGTGGCGTTACTATCCTCGACCCGGTGGCCGGCAACAGTTATCTCCTTGATGAAACACTCAAAACCGCCCATCAGGCACTGCTCAGAGCTTCGACCGATTTGAAGATCAGGGGCGAACTGATGAGGGCAACCGAGGCCGCGAAAACCGTAGATGTCCAAAAGCTGGTCGAACTTGAAAAGCTGAGAGCGGTGGCCCCGGTCGCGGCGATCAGTCCGATCGAAGGCCAGGTTCTGACAAGAGCTTTGACGATAACCGCCCCTATGGCGGGCACTATGGGCACAATGACGGGATTTGCACCCATGGCGGCATATTCGACGGGCCCGCGTGCAAAATACGAATCGAAAACCGAGCAGCTAGGCACGCAAAATATCGAAGGCGTCGAGGCCGAAGGTACGCGGACGACAACCACGATTCCGGCCGGAGCCATCGGCAACGACCGGCCAATTGAGATCACTTACGAACGCTGGTATTCAAAGGAGCTCCAGCTTGTCGTAATGTCAAAAAATCGCGACCCGCGCTCGGGCGAGCAGACATACCATCTGACCAAAATCGTCCGCAATGAGCCTGATCCGTCATTGTTTACCGTGCCTCATAGCTACAGGATCATAACCCAGCCGACACCGGCATCCAAGGCGACTGCGGCTGTACGAGCCGAGACGGAAAGGTCCGCAATACCGGTAAAATCAACCGCTTCGACCGCTCCTACACCAACCACAAAAGGTCGGCCGCAATAAATTCTAATCGAGTTTTTCCTCTTTACTTAGGCGGGTTAACACCCGTCTTTTTCTTTGTACCGGAGCCGGTCGTGCTAGTATCCCGACGTGAAATATAGAATACGCCCGAAAGAAATTGCTCCTCCAATCCACATTTGACAAAGTTTAGAATTAGAATTATTCTAAGTCTAAATTGGGACGTTATGGATGTGACGACAATACAGAACTTGGGTTTGACGAAGCAGCGTGAGGTTGTTTTGCAGGTGATTCGTGACAGTCGCACTCATTTGACGGCGAACGAGGTGTTTGCGCATGCCAAATCCAAGCTGCCGAGTATCAGTTTTGCGACTGTTTATAATTCGCTTCGCTACCTTAAGGATGGGGGGCACATAGCGGAGATACAGTTTGGGAACGGGGCGAGCAGGTTTGACCGGATGACGTCGCGGCACGATCACGCGATCTGCACAAAATGCGGAAAGTTGGTCGATATCGAGATGGAGCATCCGCAGGAGCTTGTCGAACGGGCGGCGGCGATATCGAATTTTAAGCCGGAATTTTTAGAATTTACTTTGAGGGGTCTTTGCCCTGAATGTTCGAAATAAGATATCACCACAGAGACACGGAGAAAAAGACGGGAACATGACCGGTAGGGAGTGTCCAATCATAAAAACTCGGTGACCTCTGTGCCTCTGTGGTGAATATATAAAAACACGGAGATAGATAAAAACAATGTCAACAGCAACAGGAACTGCAACGGAAAACACGGTCACGCTGGCTAAGGTCGGCCAGAGCGCACCGGATTTTAACATGCCTTCGACGAAGGATATGGAAACGCTGAAAGAGAACGTAAAGCTTTCGGATTACAAGGGCAAATGGCTGATCTTGCTTTTTTACCCCCTCGATTTTACGGGCGTCTGCTCGACTGATCTGACGCATTTCTCGGACAGGTTCGACGAGATCAAGGGCCTGGGCGCAGACGTTCTCGGCGTCTCGACCGACTCGGTTCACTCACACCGTGCATGGCTCCGCATGCCGAAGGAAAACAACGGCATCGGGGAGATCCAGTACCCGATCGCTTCGGACGCGGGCGGCAAACTTGCCCGTCAATACAACATCCTAATCGAGGAAGCGAATATCGCGCTTCGCGGCCTTTTTATCATCGACCCAGACGGCGTATTGCAATACTCGGTAGTTAACACCCCGGCTATCGGTCGGTCGGTCGATGAGACCCTGCGCGTGCTGCAAGCCCTACAGACGGGCGGATTTTGCGCAGCCGATTGGAAGCCGGGGCAGAAAACTTTATAAAGTGTAGAACTGAAAACGGAAAGTGGAAAACGATAGATCTGGACTCTTTTTCCGTTATTGCGAAAAAACGTAAATATTTAGAAAAAATTCAAAAACGAGGGTAAATCACAATGGCAAATAACACAGAAGAGAATGGTAATGGTTCCGGCAAATGCCCGTTCACGGGCGGGGCGATCAAGCACACGACCGAAAGCAGCAGGTCGAACCGTGATTGGTGGCCGAAGGTGTTGAATTTGAACATACTTCGTCAGCACTCCGGGAGCTCCGACCCGATGGGCGAGGATTTCGATTACGCTAAGGAGTTCATGACGCTGGACTATGCGGCTCTAAAGCGGGACCTTGCGGCGCTGATGACCGACTCGCAGGATTGGTGGCCGGCAGACTTCGGCCATTATGGGCCGTTGTTTATTCGCATGACTTGGCATAGCACCGGAACCTATCGCATCGGCGATGGCCGCGGCGGCGGCGGCCGGGGGCAACAGCGTTTTGCTCCGCTCAACAGTTGGCCGGACAATGTGAATCTGGACAAAGCGCGCCGGCTATTGTGGCCGATCAAACAGAAATACGGCCGAAAGATTTCGTGGGCTGACCTGATGATCCTTACGGGGAACGTCGCGCTGGAAACGATGGGCTTCAAGACGTTCGGCTTCGGCGGCGGGCGCGAGGACGTGTGGGAGGCCGATCAGGATGTTTACTGGGGAGCCGAAACGACGTGGCTGGGCGGCGACGTCCGCTACAGACACGGCTCTGAAGGCGTAGACAAGGATGGCGGCGTACTCGTCTCAGACGATAATGCGGATGGAGACATACACAGCCGTAAGCTCGAGAATCCGCTGGGAGCGGTGCAGATGGGACTGATCTACGTCAACCCCGAAGGCCCGGACGGCAACCCTGATCCGCTTCTCGCGGCCTACGACATCCGGGACACGTTTGGCCGCATGGCCATGAACGACGAAGAAACTGTCGCTCTTATTGCAGGCGGCCACAGCTTTGGTAAAACCCACGGTGCGGCCGATTCGTCACATGTGGGTGACGAGCCGGAAGCTGCCGGCCTCGCGGCACAGGGCTTTGGCTGGAAGAACAGCTTCGGCACGGGTAAGGGCGGCGATACGATCACAAGCGGCCTCGATGTAACCTGGACCAGCACGCCGACCAAATGGAGCAACAACTTCTTCGAGAACCTGTTCGGTTTCGAATATGAACTCACGAAAAGCCCGGCCGGTGCCCAACAGTGGGTTGCTAAAGGTGCCGACGCCAGCATTCCGGATGCTCACGATCCGTCCAAAAAACGGCTTCCGACCATGTTAACCACCGACTTGTCGCTGCGCCTCGACCCGGCATACGAAAAGATCTCGAGGCGCTTTCTTGAGAATCCGGATGAGTTCGCAGACGCATTTGCCAGGGCGTGGTTCAAGCTAACGCACCGCGACATGGGTCCGCTGGCTCGTTATCTCGGACCAGAGGTGCCGCAGGAAGAACTGATCTGGCAAGACCCGATCCCGGCGGTCACGCATGAACTGATTGGCGAGCAAGACATCGCCGCACTGAAGGGTAAGATACTTGATTCAGGACTCTCCGTATCCCAACTCGTATCAACGGCATGGGCATCGGCATCGACGTTCCGTGGCGGCGATA
>JAYUDV010000293.1:0-3663 GCA_043739565.1 Chloracidobacterium sp. | reverse complement strand
ACAGCCATCTCGGCACCGCCGTCTGATTCTTTTAAGCTGGCATCCGCGTCTTCCAGAGCGTCGGCCGATTTTTCTTTTTTGCTCTTAGACGTTGACCTGGTTTTCGAAGGCGATTTCTTTGCGGCGGGTTTCTCAGCTTTGGGCAGATCGGCTGGGTTAGCCGCCTTGGCGGATTTTGATCTTCCGCGACCCTTTGTCGGAGCCGGCGTTTCTTCGTCTTCGTCGGCGATACGTTCGAAACGGCCGGATTCGCCGCTCACCTCGGCAAGCAGTGATCCGACCTCCGCGGATGCCGAGCTTTCCATATCGAATTCGACCGCGCGCACGCGATCGACTATGGCTTCTTGAACGTAGGCGTCCTTAAACATTTCGCCCGTATCTTCGTCGTCGCTAATGCGTTCGAATCCGGAATTATCAAATTCGATTTCGAATACTGGGGCAGGAGCCGTCTCGGATCTAATTTCCTCATCGCGATCCTTTCTGCCGCGCCCACGACCGCCGCGCTTGCTTCGTTCTGGCCTTGGTTCAACCGGTTCAAGTCTGGGTTCGACCGTTTCCTCTTCGAAGGGTTCGGCTCCGTCGTCTACGGGCTCGACGATCTCCTGAACGGCCTCCATCTGTTTTTCACGCTCGATGCGTGAGCGGTCGATCTGATCGTTGGCCTCGCGTTTGGCGTCTTCAGGTGAGGCTTTTTTAGATTTCTCCATGACGATGCGTTCGATCTCTTCTTCCTCGTCGAAAAAGTCCGAGACATACAGGAACGCATCGCGCTCGAGGCCAATATCGACAAATGCCGACTGCATTCCGGGCAAGACACGCATGACGCGGCCCTTATAAACATTACCCGCGACGCCCGAGTTTTCCTCGCCGCGTTCGATATAAAATTCCGTAACCTTGCCATTATCTAAAATGGCGATCTTCTTTTCGCGTCCGTTGACGCTGACTATCATTTCTTTTGACATACAAAATACTTCTTTCCTTAAATTAAATTGGAATACTTATTACCCCACAGTCAGGGCAGCGGAAAGCATGTCAGAACTAGCGGATTTTTTACGGACTAAGGCTGTAGCTCGATCTTGCAGAGCGTTGTGCGCGGATTGGTTTTATAGCTTGAGTTTGGAAATAGTTTCCAAATGGACAAGTATTGAATTTTGTTCACGCAGGAATCTCTGTTCGGAAAAAACCTTTCACGTTTTTTCCTATCGGGGAGCATCTATTTCATTAAAGAAATCGTGCTCAAACCCGCTAAAATCTTGATCTCGTTAAACCTAAAGTCTTTGTAAAATATCCTCTGACGTTTGCTTCTCGCCGCCGCGATTCAATAACCACTACGGGGCAAACCACGCTAAGTATAAACAAAAACTATCACTTATGTAAACAACAAAATTCAGTTGTCAGTTGTCAGTTGTCAGTTGTCAGTGGTCAGCAGTCAGAACTCCCCTCCTTACGAAGGAGGGGTGGCGTTTTGGCTCTCCCCCTGCCCGAGGAGGAGTGGCAGTCGCCTCGACTGACGAGGTGGTGGGAGCGGTGACGGGGTGGTTCTCTCTCAATTTTGCATTTTGCATTCTCAATTTTGCATTGACCTCGCTCTACCTTTCCGTTCGACCACCCACCCAGTCCGAGGCTCCGCCTCCGCTCTTTGCCGCGTTTGCGTCATCTGAACTTAGCCGTGCGGTTTCAACCCACGGTTGTCTGGTGTAGAATTATCCCCGTCGCGTCAGCGACGGTTGAACATATCAAATCTTTCAATTTTCGACTAAGCCATGCCTCCAGAACAGTTAAATCTACCGTTTAACGACCTACGTAATCGTTCGCTTCTCTCAAGCCATTGGCTTGAGAAGCGCCTACAATTAGAGCCTGAATGGGCAGAATTACGAAATGAGTCCTACCACGCGTTTCTTCGCCTAGTTGATTTGTGGAGAATCGAGCGAGGACGAGTCGAACATTACGGAGCGGAACAAACCCTAGAGCAAGCATTTATACAACCAATTTTTGAGATTTTGGGATGGAAAATTTTCTACCAGACTCATTTGCAAGGCCGAAGTCCCGACTATGCATTATTTGTAAACGACGAATTATTTGAATCCGCGTTGCATGCAGGAAGAAATTCACCTGACTTTTGGAATTACCCGACCTTAGTTGCCGATGCAAAAGCTTGGCACATCAGCTTAGATCGTCCAACCAAAATCAATGATAAGCGGGAATATCCACCTGAGCAGATCGAAGATTATCTGAAACTGAGCAATCTTGAATTTGGCATATTGACCAACGGCAGGTTTTGGAGACTGGTTCCGCGAGAATATAGCCTCCAACAGAGACGCTTCCAAACATATCTTGAACTCGACTTTCCCCGTTTACTTGACCGTTGGCTTTTACTCACAGACGCTCAGGAACAAAACGAATTATTCGGATTGTCAGAAGACCAGTCTCAAATCGTCGATGAGTTTCTACGGTTTTACCTTTTCTTTAATCCGAAGTCCTTTGTAGAGATTGGCGGACGGCAACCGTTAATAAAACGTGCCATTGAAGGCAGTTCGGAATACCGACTTGGTGTTAGTGAAGGTCTGAAAGAAAGAACGTTTGACGCTCTGCGCCTTTGTGTCGAAGGGTTTCTGTCGCATCCTGAAAATCATCTCGATCCATTAACCGATATGGAATTGTGTAGGGAACAGAGTTTCGTTTTACTCTACCGGCTCCTATTCATCATGTATGCGGAGGATCGCAAATTACTACCCTACAAGATCGATAGAACTTATACTAATAATCGTTCTCTTGGTAGAAAGCGTGATGAAATTGCGGGAAAACTTGAAGCCGTAGGACGAGGTCGTGATGTGAATTATGCCAACGATAGCGTAGCAATCTGGGGTGATTTGCTTGACTTATTTGATTTAGTGGATAGGGGGCATGCGGTCTATGGAGTGCCCGCATATAATGGCGGATTGTTTAGTTCCGAATCGCATCAATTTTTGGCGGAGAAGCAAATCTCCGACAGCTATATGGCGCGAATTATTGACCAACTCGGACGTGCCGATGATCCACAGAACCGCTTAGCCGGACTTTTCAGAGTTGACTATCACGATTTAGCTATTCAGCACTTAGGAAGTATTTATGAAGGGCTTTTAGAGCTTCACCCTCTTTACGCAACGGAACGAATGATAGGAGTTCGTAAGCGGGGGCAAAGTAAAGAAAAAATACAATCTGAAGGACTGGATATTCCGCATGGATTTGAACGGACCGATACTTCCTATCCCGCAGGCTCGGTTTATTTGATTACCGATGAAGGCGAGCGACGTGCGACAGGAAGCTATTACACGCCAGATCACATCGTTAAGTATATTGTCGAAAATACTCTAGGCCCTCTTTGTAAAGAAATTTCGGATAGATTACAAAACGAGATTGATTTGCTTGAGGCGCAAGTTGAAACTGCTGCTTCAAACGATGAACGAACTCAATTTGAGAATGAAATTGAACGATTGAAGCTAGACTTTGACGATCGTGTACTAAATTTGAGCGTACTTGACCCGGCAATGGGATCGGGCCATTTTTTGATACGGGCTTGTCAACATCTTGCCGAAGAGATCGCGACACATCCTTATGCCGGAGATGTCGATTTGGCGGATGATGAACCGGCATTGACGTTTTGGAAACGTCGAGTAGTAGAAC
>JAYUDV010000292.1:0-9289 GCA_043739565.1 Chloracidobacterium sp. | reverse complement strand
CAAAGCTCTAACGTATTGCCGAGGACGACTGCGCCCATCCCAAAAACCCCGACGGCGGCTCCGCCCGCCAACGCTCCCATTACACGGCGCAAAGTCGGGCGGGTAAAGTAAACGGCGGTAGCCAGCGCGACCATATATGCAAAGGTCACAATGATCATTTGCAGAATTGTCATGTTATTAGCTTTGCTTTCTACCCGTCATATCCAGCCCGACGGCGGCGACCAGGATCGAGCCTTTGATGATGTCCTGCATAAAATCGCGGACGTTGAGCAGCGACATGCCGTTGTCGAGGCTCGCCATGATGAGCGCTCCGAGACAGGCGCCGAAGATCGTTCCGCGTCCGCCCATCAAGCTGGCTCCGCCGATAACGCAGGCGGCGATGGCGTCGAGTTCCTTCAATACGCCGGCATCCGGTGCGGCGCTGCCGACGCGGGCGGTGAAGATGAGGGCGGCGACACCGGTTAAAGCACCGAGGACGGCGTAAACTTTGAGAATATTGCGTTTGTTATTGATGCCGGAAAGGCGAGCGGCGTCCGCGTTGCCGCCGATTGCGTAGAGATAGCGGCCAAAGGTTGTTGAGTTTGTCACAAATCCGCCCAATAACGCGACCGCAAGCAGAATCAAAACTGGAATTGGCACGCCTTGATATGCGTTCATTACCCATATAAACGCAATGATCCCGCCGATTGGAATGATCGATTTGAGCAGCTCACCGCCGTAATTTACCTCGCCGAGGCCGTAATCTTTGACCGATCTCGCCTTGCGGTAGGCCATAAAAAGAACGAAAAGGATCGCCGCCGCCGCCAATGCCCAACCGACCGACAACGGCAGATTGTTGTTGCCGATCGCCTTAAATGTTTCATTCGATATCGGGATCGTATTGCCGCCAAGTAGCCATTTAACGGCCCCACGCCACGCAAGTAGGCCGCCCAATGTAACAATAAACGCCGGAATATTCAGGTACGCGGTCAACATTCCGTGAAAAACCCCAATCGCAACGCCGACCACAATCGCCGCCAGAATCGCCGCCGGAAGCCCGTATTCCAAAACCGTTATTGCGTAAGCCGCAATACCGCCCGCAAATCCGAGTACCGCACCGACCGACAGATCGATATTGCCCGAAACGATCACCATCAGCATCCCGACCGCAAGTATCGCCGTCACCGACATCTGCGTCATCAGATTGGACAAATTCCTCGGCGTCAAAAAGATCGAGTCAGTCGCCCAATGAAAATACACCCAGATCAAGCCCAAAACGGCGATCATTATATAAGCCCGGAGCGTCGATTTGGTTATTCGTGATTTATTAGCTTCTTCCATATTCCTAGCTCTCTCTTTCTCTGCGAAAACCTTTGCGTTAACCGATCTTGAACAATATCCGACACAATTTCAACGCAGAGGGCGCTGAGTCGGACGCGGAGATAGGAGAGAAAACAAAATCAAAGCCTTAGTCCCGTCGCCGCAGCCATTACTTTCTCGGGTGTTGCCTCGCTACGTGTGAATTCGCCCGTCATCCGGCCTTCGTGGAGGACGATTACGCGATCCGATAGCCCAAGCACCTCGGGCAGTTCGCTTGAGACCAGCACGATTGCCATGCCCTCTTTGGCCAGCTTATTTATCTCGGCATAGATTTCCTGTTTGGCACCCACGTCTATGCCTCGGGTCGGTTCATCTAGGAATAGAACCTTTGGGTTGGTCAAAAGCCATTTACCGAGCACGACCTTTTGCTGATTGCCGCCGGAGAGCGTACCGGTAACGGTCAGCGGTGAATTTGCCTTAATTCGCAGCGATTTCATTGGGCCTCTTGCGGCGATCGTCTCGCGGGTGCGGTCTGTTACAAATCGGCCCGAGATGGAACGCAACCCGGCGAGCGTCATATTATCGAGGATCGTCTGTTCTAAAATCAGCCCAAAGCGTTTGCGGTCCTCGGTTACAAAACCGATGCCTTTTGCAATCGCATCCGCGGGCGAATCAATCGAGGCCGGCTCGCCGCCAATCTCGATCTCCCGCGAATATCGTCCCTGCCACGCACCGAATATCGCCATCAAAAGCTCCGTCCGGCCCGCGCCCATCAATCCGGCGATGCCGAGCACCTCGCCTTTTTTGACATCGAATGAAACGTCGTCAACCAGCTTTTTGTCCGCGACATCAGGCGCGAATGCGGTCAGGTTTTTGACGCGGAGCGCCGTTGAGCCGTGATCGTGCTCAGCCTTTGGAAATATATTGCCGACCTCGCGACCGACCATCGCGGCGATGACCTTGTTTTTGTCGGTATCGGCAGCGGCGTGGGTTGCGACCGTTTTTCCGTCACGCAGAACGGTGATGCGGTCGCTCATTTTGAAGACCTCGTCGAGCTTGTGCGAGATATAGATCATCCCGACGCCACGTGTCCGGAGCTTTTCGAGAATGCCGAACAGCGTAGCGACTTCTGACTCCGTCAGGGCAGCCGTCGGCTCGTCGAGAACGAGGATTTTCGCGTCCTGTGACAAGGCTTTGGCAATCTCGACGAGTTGCTGTTGACCGATGCCGAGGCTCCCAACCTTGACACGCGGGTCGATCGGCAAATGTAGCTCTTGCAATAGTTTCGAGGCCGTGTGATAAAGCTCCGACCAGTTAATCACGCCAAAATGCGATGGCTCTTTGCCGAGGAAAATGTTTTCGCCGACCGTCAATTCTTTTACAAGTGAGAGTTCCTGAAAGATGATCGCAATTCCCGCCGCTTCGGAATCACGAATATTTTTGAAAACCCGTATTTCGTCGTTGACCAGGATCTCGCCTTCAAACGTGCCTTCCGCGTAAACACCGGACAAAACCTTCATCAGCGTTGATTTTCCGGCACCATTTTCGCCCACCAGTGAGTGAAATTCGCCCGAGTCAAGCGTAAAACTCACGCCATCCAGAGCTTTGACACCCGGAAATTCCTTGACGATTTGTCTCATTTCGAGCAGCGGCATATACGGTTAACTTTGCTTTAATTCGGCGAGGCGCATTGCATTTTGGATTTCGGGATTACGCATGAACCAGCGCCAAACATTGCCGGAACGCAAGTTTTCGGCGCTCAATAAAGTGATGCCTAAATCTATACCAATTACGTCGGGGTTTATCCAGCCGTTATGCGGGTTAAAGGCATCGGTAAAACCGTAGCGGCCATAGATTTTATCACCGTACCGAGCCTTCATTTCCTTGAGCGCGGCCAGAGAAATGTCGGGCGTAAACATGAGCGAGCCGGCCGGAGCACATGGGACGACGGTTCCGTCCGTTGCCTCATGACGCGGCGGCGCTCCCCACGCGACGTAGCCCTTAACATAATCGGACGCCGTCAGGCCCCAGATATTTGCCGAATATTTTGGAAATTCTTTGCTCAAAACATCGATAAAAAATTGCCGCTGAGCACGGGTGGCTTTAATGGAATTTTCGTAATAATCGACGTACGGCGGCCTCGATTCGCGCCGTCCGCGAAAATCGACCCATGCGTGAGAGAACTGATGTATAAAAAGCGGCGACACGGCCGCCAAATATTTATACCCCTTGTATTCCTGCCACGTGCGTTCCCATTTATACCACGACTCAGCCTGTATCGGGTGCGTCGGCGAACCGATCGCGAGCAGGTACAGGATCATTTCTTCGCTGTAGTCGTACCAACGGTTTTGTATCCAGCCGTTTTCCGGTCGCCAGCCGTGCGATAGCAAATACGGATCGCCATTGAGCATCCATTTGAAATCCACGCGGCGATAAATCTTGTCGGCCAGCTTTACGATTTCCCTGTTATCGGCAAAGCAGTTTTTAACAGTTAAAACGCCGCCCAATAGCAGCGCCGTGTCGATCGATGAGATCTCGCTCTTCCAACGCCGCTCGCCCGTGACGGCGTCCATCCAATGATAAAACCAGCCGTTTTTATGCACCGCCCGATTGGCAAAAAATTTAAGCGTATTTCGAGTGCGCTCGATCGCCGCTGCACGTTTAACCCAGCCGCGATCTGCGGCAACGCATAGCCCGCTCAATCCGAAACCCGTCGACGCAATACTCGCTATTCTGTAATGATTTGCTCCCGCCGGAGGAGCTTCGCCCGTAGTTTGGGCCCGATCAAGCGTTAAACCGGTCTTGGGGTCGCTGTGTTCCCAAAAGAAAAGAAATGTCCGTCGTTCGAGGTCCTCCAAAAAAGAGTCATCTTCTTTGGATAACACATATCGTTCCTGACCCAGGGTCTCGCTTTTTTTGACACTGTGACCAAATAAAACGTCGTGTGCAAAACACGTCACGACCAAGACGGAGATAATAAATTTTCTCAAATTTCCATGCATCAAAACTTGTTGACGTATCGAAGTGCAACGACGTCAGGCGTATCGATATTCTTTCCACGCTTCAGGTTTACCGCCAAGCGAACATACTGAGCCATCGACCACGCCAACGGCGTCGCCGAACCCGCTCCCTCGCCGAACGGAAATGCCGAATTCGGTTTGTCCCATACTTGTTCCGGGATCATCAAGCCTTCGTTGGCGAAACCGAGCATTGCATCCAGACGCAAGTGAGGCTTAGCAAGACAAGTCTGATTAATGCTACGGCTTTCAGGTCTCGGGCTTAAAACACCCGTAGGCGCAGATGGTTTTGACAAATCCGCATTCCGCATTCCGCATTCCGCAATTTCGTATTCCCCGCGTTCCCCACTCAATAATGCCCAAAGATGACCTTTGCCGGTGTATTTGAGATCCCAGTTCCATGGCCTGCCATCGTACATCTCGCCGTAGCCGTCGCGATTGTATCGATAAAATCCGTCACCGTTGGGTGTAACGACACGCAACATCTGATCTATTACCTTTATCGACTTTAATATCAATTTATCATCCGGCGATTTGACGCCGAGACGGACAAGTTCCAGAAATCCGGCGTCAACGATGTCGCGTTCGTCCGCCGGACCGGAGTTATTATTGAGCTCGATCTTTTCGCCGGCGTCAGGCTTGCCGTTTTGCGTGATCCTTAGATAGTAGTTACCATCCGCATATTTTCCGGTTGTGGTCGCCGTCCATTTCTCGACGTTAGCGGCCCAATTATCCGCCACCGCAAGCCATTTTTCGGCCAACATAGGGTCACCGTTCTTCTTTGCGATCTCGGCCGCACAGACAAGCCCTGCGATCTCTGCCGCGATTGTCGAAGGCGAATAACCACCTTTTTCTTCCCAACGCTCCTGCTGCGTTTTCGGACCCATTTTGGCGAGGTAGTCGGCTGTCGGTTTGATGTGTTTCGCGAATGTCGAGCCATCGAATCGCTTTAGCTGATATGCCAGTACCAGCGGATACGAAACTTCGTCCATTTGGATAGAATCGCCCAAGGTTCTGCCGTCAAGCCATGATATTTGCGGGTAGCTGCCGTCGGGTTTTTGCTGCTTTGTAAAAAGATAATCGAGCGCGCGATTGGCGGATCTCAGATCGCCGAGCGCAATGTAAGCCGTGGCGACATGATACAAATCGCGCGCCCAGACCAAGTGATAACCACCGACATAGGCTTCATTTGCGGCCCTGCCCGTTATCCATGGATTAGACAAAGATGCGACATTTCCACCGCGATACGTTTTGTCTTCGCTTGCTCGTAGAACCATTGCAGCGTAGTTGAATTGGGGCTGATATTTCGCGCCAATCTTAGGTAATTTGCGCGAAAATGAATGCCAGTCTTGACGATACTCTGTCTGAGTAATGTGAAATCCTTTCTTAAGCGACAGTTTCGCCGCATCCAAGACCTCTTTTTCCGTTTTGCCGAAACTTAAAACCAACGTAAACCTATGGGGATTTTTGATATTTGCCGTCTGCACGACGTTTCCGTTTTCGACACGAGAGTTCGTATTCGTCAAGTGACCCGACCGTCTAAGCTGTTCTAATCCGTCATTTAAGCCCACAAACGCACTGCTTGCTCCTGAAAAACCGTCCGATACTACAACTGCAGAAAAAACGTCCGCTTTATTGGCCAGCAGTGCGCCGTCGTGTTCCCATGCGCTGTCGCCCATTCCGCTATTTTTTAGCGACGGATCGTAAACGACAAATAATTTCAAACCGTCGCGTTTCGGAAAAAACTCGACGTCGATCAAAAGCGAATTCCTTTCCATGTCCGCGGCATAGGTTTTCCGGATTTTCCATGCGCCGGTTTTCGACACGTTTTCCTGCATGAACGACAGCGAGCCGGTATCAAGGACGCGAACAGCATGTGTCGCATCATCACGCTCGGTCTCGACATTTTTTGCCAGCGGATCGACCACTGCAAATTCCAGCAGCTGAACATTCGCCATATCAGCCGTCGGGTAAAAGACCTCCGTGAGCGAGCCACCCTGAAGTGTAAACCAAATCTTTGAGCGCCCGCTTAAGGCCGTTCCGACACCCTGTTTTCCCGCGCTTTCCCATTTCGCGTCGTTGCCGTTCTGAGCAGCAGCGAATGCGTAAATAAACAAGGACATTAAAACTAAAACCGGAAACCGAAACATCTCTTTTTGTTCGACATTTCTATGCCAATTCGCCTCAGAGGGCAAGCCGTACGGGCTTAATTGCCGTTGTCGATAATCGAATTATTTATCAATGATTAAAAATGAATTATGCAAGCCACTTTCCGAACTGGTGCCGACCATTACATCGAATTTCCCCGCTTCGACAACATACTGATTCATCACGTTGTAAAATCCTAAATCTTTGGCGTTCAGCATGATCTCGACTTTCCGCTTTTCCCCAGGTCTTAAAGAAATGCGCTGAAAGCCTTTAAGCTCATTCACGGGCCGGGTAATACTCGCTGCCAGATCGTGAACATAGAGTTGAACAACCTCTGCTCCGTCGCGGTTTCCGACATTTTCTATATCCACGCTAATACGCACCTCACCTGTTTTAGAAATTTTGCCAGAACTCAGTTGCAGGTTTGAAAGCTTAAATGTTGTGTAACTCAGACCATACCCAAACGGATAGAGCGGTGTGTTCGGCACATCCAGATATTTCGAGGTGTAGCGATTGTCCGGTTCGAGCGGCCGTCCGGTAGATTTGTGGTTGTAGTAAAGCGGTATCTGGCCGACGGAACGCGGGAATGTGATCGGCAATTTGCCTCCCGGATTCGCGTCGCCAAACAGCACATCGGCAACCGCGGCCCCGCCCATCGTGCCGGAATGCCACGTTTCCAAGATCGCTGGTGAATTTTCAGCAATCCAATTTATCGTCAGCGGCCTGCCATTTTTGAGAACGACGGCATAAGGTTTGCCGCTCGCGTGAATTACTTTGACCAGATCAAGTTGTTTGCCGGGAAGGTCGATATTGGAGCGCGAAGCCGCCTCGCCGCTGATGTCGCGAGTTTCGCCAACGACGATAACCGTAAAATCCGCATCTTTTGCTGCATCGACCGCCTTGTCAAAATCCTTGTCGCTGTCGCAGATGAGCTCACAACCCTTCTCGAAACGAACCTTTGTTCCGGCGGCGACCTTTTGCTGTATGCCCTCGAGGATCGTAACGGAATCTTCGGCTTTGGCGTCGCCCGCCCACCAATCGAGCGTGTTTGCCTTATCCGCAGCCAATGCTCCGACGACCGCGAGGCTCTTTAAATTTTTGCTGATCGGCAGAGTTTCGCGTTCGTTTTTGAGCAACACGAATGATTTAACAGCCGACTCGCGGGCGGCCCGCATAAATTCGGGCTTCTTTAGCGTAGTTTTTTCGAGATTTTCATCAACGAACGGATGCTCAAACAGGCCGAGGCGATATTTGATCCGCAGCACATTTCGAACTGCATCGTCGATAGTTTTTATTGATACCTTTCCGCTTTTGACAAGTTCCGCGCCGTTTTCGTTATACGTGCGGCTGACCATTTCGATGTCGGTGCCGGCATTCAGCCCGTACATCGCGGCTTCGCTCTCGTTTGCGGCCAGGCCGTGCGGTATCAGCTCTTTTACAGAGGTGTAATCGCTAACAACGAGCCCGTCAAAATGCCACTCGCTGCGTAAGATCTGCCGCAATAAAAACGTATTTGCCGTCGATGGAATGCCGTTCAGATCGTCGAATGCCGTCATAAAACTGCCGACGCCGGCATCTTTCGCGGCCTTGAACGGCACGAGATAAACGCCGCGCAAGGTGCGTTCGCTCATATCGACGGTATTATAATCGCGTCCGCCCTCGGCCGCGCCGTAGGCCGCGAAATGCTTGGCGCAGGCCATGATCTTATCCGGACGGCTGATGTCATCGCCCTGAAAACCGCGAACCTGCGCCGCCGCCATAAGTGAGCCGAGAAACGGGTCTTCGCCCGCGCCCTCCATCACCCGGCCCCAACGCGGATCACGGGCAATATCGACCATCGGTGCAAACGTCCAGTGCAGCCCGACGCTTCGAGCCTCAGCCGCCGCGATCGCCGCGTCACGCTCGACCATGCCTGGATCCCAGCTTGCCGCCTGGCCAAGCGGAATCGGAAAGAGCGTCCGGTACCCGTGGATAACATCAAAGCCAAACAGGATCGGAATTTTAAGCCGGGATTCGAGGGCGGCCCGCTGCAATTCGTTTGTAAACTTAGCCCCGCGAACATTCAGGGTCGAACCGAGCAAACCCTTTTTCGCCATCTCAAAATGCTCAGGCCGCGCATTACCCGCATAATCCCCGTCGAGCATCTGTAGCTGGCCGAGCTTTTCGGCGAGCGTCATACGGCTTAAGAGTGTGTCTATTTTGCGCTCGGTTACCGCATTTTTTTGGGCAAAGACCGAAGACGCAAGAGTTACGACTAAAAGCAAAAACAGCAGCAAAGTCTTTCCCTGCTGAATGATGAAAAGTCTCTTACCCATTATTCTCTACTGTTTTATGCTTATTTGGAAAGGAACTAATAGATCGGCGAGATCGATTCTCTGAGTGCGAAAGTGAATAATTCGTAGGCGACCGCAAATTCATGCGGTATTTTCGGCGAAAAGATAGAGGCAAAAAACCCCTACCTTTTCGCCCGTTTCAAATCTTAAAAACTTAATCTGACTTGAAATTCACCTGTTCGACCGGCCAGAGCACTCGTCGCTGTGCCAAACGACGTTAATTGTATGCGTGTCGGGTCGGTACTCGAATTAAATGGTGCAAGGTTCAAGGTATTGAGGATGTTGAAAAAATTGAAACGCAGATCCAATTTTGCGCTTTCTCCCAAAATTCCGATATGCGGCAAGCCAAATTCTTTTGCGAATGACATATCGAGGTCGGAATATCTCGGCCCCCGGAACACGTTACGTCCGATTCCCGGCTTGTGGGTAAAGGGATTACCGTTGAAAGGAAGTACCGTGTTGAAATATCTACTGCATCCCGGAGCAACGTTG
>JAYUDV010000291.1:0-9296 GCA_043739565.1 Chloracidobacterium sp. | reverse complement strand
CGTTATCGTAGTAAGCTGTCATTGGAAACAAATGCGGCGATACTTAACGGGATTCGTCAGAAGTCGCAGGCGGCTCAAATTCTAAATAAATTTTCGGCTGGACATCGCGAAGTTTTTGAGCTTTGCAGTGGGTATCTGGAGCGAAACGACGTTGAATTGAAGACGGTCAGCGCCAGCTCGCCGAGATTTGGGGCCTTGTTAAAGGGCCGGGCGACAGCAGCCGAACTTCACCGATTTCACATGCTCAAATGGGCCGAGATCGAGTCACGCTCGATGACTAACGACGCAACAGTCCGCGTACACACAACAGAGAAGATCGAGGCGGCGCAAAATGCCCTCAATGTGATCGAGATCGCCCTCGCGTCTTATCCATCGGAACCCAGTCTGCGCGAATCGCAGGAATTACTCGGCGAAATGCTCGTTTCGATCAAGGTCTCACACTGGATCGAAAGGGCGGAGCGGGCGGCCTTTAAAGGTGATTATTCCGAGGCAAAAAGCTTGTATCGCGACGCCCTGTTTTACCTCGGGCGAGACGTTGTCAACAATGAAGACCGCGAGCGCGCCGCGATGATGATCACTTCTGAAATAGAAAAGATACGTTTGCTCGAAGCAGGTGAGATCTAGCAATGATTTCGGTTTACGGGCATTAACAATTATAATGGTAAATTCCGAACGAACTATTGGAACGACAAGCCGATGATTTCCCAGAAATGCCCAAAATGTAAAAGTAATCGTATCCGACGCGGGTATCGTCCGACTCCTTTACTTTCAAAGGTTTTTTTCCGCTACAATCTTCTATGCGATAAATGTAACTGGGAATTCATCGGTTTTGCGGTCCCCGGAACGGTGGAGACACGATCTGCAAGCCGCAGAAAGAAACACGCCAAAGCAGTCCGTGATTTAACTAAATAAGTGAGATTGACTCGAAAATCGATACGATCGAACCTCACACTCGAAAAGGAAAGGGAATTGTGAAGGAAAGCCGCTTAGTATTGTGTTTTCTTTTATTCTGCTTTTCTTTCTCGCTTTGGGCGGACGTTTTTGGCCAACACAATCCGATGCCAACGCCAATCCCGCGATCGGAAGAAGAGACGGCCCATTTTGGCGATATAATTGATGTCGATATCGTGGGCGGATTCGAATTCGATTGGCGCGGTACATTGACACCAGATGGCTACCTAGACGGTGTGGATGGATTTAATGAACCAGTCTACGGACTCTGCCGCACTGAGGCTGAGATCTCTGCGGGCGTTGCGAAGGCTTTTAGCAAAATACTTCGTGACCCTAAGGTTATCGTTAGGATAATCGACCGGTCAAACCGGGCGGTGGTTCGAATGCAGGGAGCGGTCAGAACGCCCACGCGGTTCATGTTAAAACGTCAGGTACGGCTGACTGAATTAATTGTGCTCGCCGGAGGATTGACGGATGATGTAAGCGGTGAGATCGCTGTCTTCCGTCCGCAAAATGTCAACTGTATGCCCTCTGTATCGGTAGCCGTCGATAGCGGCGGCAAAATTTCCGGCCTCCCGGGAGACAACGGTTCGCACACCACGACCATCAAAATCAGTGAACTTTTGAACGGCAACCCGGCAGCTAATATTGAGATCCTAAGCGGCGACTTGATCGACGTTTCGCGGGCAGTGCCGGTTTATGTGATCGGTGCCGTGAACAGCCCACGACCGATCTTCTCGCGGGCGAATATCACCGTATCACGAGCGGTTGCAAGCGCGGGCGGGCTTGCAAAAGATGCCGACGGAGGCAAGGTCACGATATTTCGCCGTGACGGTGCCGGGACAAAAACGATCGAGACCGATCTTGTCAAAATAAAACAGGGTGTAACAGATGACATAGTTCTTGCGTCATTTGATATAATAGATGTCGCAAGCAAAGGCGGCGGCAAGCGAAAGTATCCGCCGGCGATAGCAAATGGCCCGAAAGCAGCGCGAGAGGCGCGTGAATTACCATTGCGAGTAATAGATTGATTTGATTGGTTACTGAATAAAGTTGAATAAACTAACTAATGGCACAGAATAAGAAAAAATTATCGCGGCGAACGCTCGCCTTGTTATGGATGTTGCTCACCGCGGTTGTGATCGGTACGCTGATCGCGTACGAACAGATTTCCATTTTGTATGTACTCGCGACTTTAGCTCTTGTCAGCTTGCTGCTGATAGTTGGATTCGCCGACCTAGAGGGTGTAAGCAGAACCGATAGTGAAAATTTAGGTTAGTAGTTCCGATTTGTGATGAAGAGAGTTCGATCCATCTTAGTTTTGACCGCTTTAACTGCCTGCATTGCCGTGAATGCGGTGGCCGGTACGTTGGCGCCTGTGGCGCCGGGCAAACAAGAGCAACAGCGTTTTCGCTGGAAGGATCGAATAGTCAAGATTGCCATCTCGTCGTCGCTTACAAAATTCAACTCGAATATCAAAGCGGACAGCGATGTTATGGGAGCGATTCGACGAAGTTTGGATGTATGGCAGGACGCCGCCGATATCGAATTTCAGATAGAATCCGTCGACAAACAGAATGTTAGTCCGGCCGGTTCCGCGGGCGACGGCGTCAGTTTGATAACGATCGCGCAGTCGGCTGAGAATGTTTTATTTTTTGGCGGCGATTCGCAATCCGTATCGGCCAAAACGAGAGTTTTCTATAACCGTAAGGGATCTATTACAGAGGCGGATATTGTCCTCAGCCCCTTTCAGCAATTTTCGACCGACGGAACTTTCGGCACGTTCGACCTCCAGTCAACCCTGACGCACGAGATCGGGCATTTATTGGGTTTGCGACATTCGGGTGTTATTGGCTCGGCAATGTCGGAGAATCTGGCAAAGATCGGAGCGCTCGGTTTCATCGACTTCGGGCCTCGTGTTTTGGCCGAGAGCGATATCGCCGCCGTTCGCGACCTGTATGGTTACGGCAAGGAAAACGACGAATGCTGTGCGGTCGTAATTGGCAAATTGACCTTGCCAATAGGCAAAACATTCAAAAATCTACGTGTTTGGGCCGAAGACGGTGGAACCGGACGCGTCTTAGGTCAGGCGGATGTGGCAAGTGACGGTAAGTTTCGGATCGGTGGGCTGCCGCCCGGAACGCTAAATTTCTTTTGGAAGTCGAAGATCGGGGCGAACGGTTCATCAATCGGAGAATTGGGTGCTTTCAAGTTGGAAAGCGGCCAAACCGGAGTCGTTAATCAAAAGATTGCGCTGGGACCATCCGCGTTGGCACTGGACTTTATAGGCCTTAACGGCCAGCTTGGTGAGTCAGGTATATCGATGGAAACGGGACGGGAGCAGATGATTTATCTGGGCGGAAAAGGCCTTGATTCCCGGTCAGTAGGCATTGAATTTGGTTCGCCGTATCTGCATGCGGTTCCAACGTCCGCATCAAATCAGGACTTTGGCGTAAATGTTTCCGTTATTAGCTTCGTCGTATTGGTAGACCCTGATACGCCGCCGGGCGTTTATAGTATTTTTGCACGCGCCGATGATGGTGCAAGGGCCGCCATCGTGGGTGCCATAAAAATAAACTAGCGGCCCACGCTAAACTTCCGCCTTTTCTCAATAAACTTTCGTAATATTAGAATTATCGCGTTTGCGTTTTTAAAAAGCGTGTGGATAATTGTGTTGTTCACCTCCCGGTGAACACCTGGCTCCTTCCGTAAGGAATGGAGTCCGGGGGCGACGGAGTGGGAGACGTCGCCCCCATTTATTTTTTCTACTTAACGACTGCTTGACGTTGCAAATAATCAGCGTAGAATTTATCTGTCCCGCCGGAAATCAGGCGATCGTATTTTTTCGGGCGGTGTTCAATGCGAATTAATATCTATTGGTACCGAGAGAGCCGCTTAATTTTGTAGAGAGCGGTCTTTTGATTTTTGAGGCTATGAAAACTAGCGGAGAAAGCTGGTTCAAAAAGTGGCTTTATAGCGGAAACGTCCCCGAGATCGAAGGCCCGGCCGCACGGGAAGGCAAACATCACAGCCATCCGTGGTGGAAGGTAATGTGCCTCACGGGCGTTGATTATTTTTCTACTCTCGGCTATCAGCCCGGTATCGCATTTTTAGCAGCGGGAGCTTTGTCCCCGATCGCTACGCTTATCCTTGTTCTGCTTACTCTCTTTGGAGCGCTTCCCATTTACAGTCGCGTGGCTAAGGAAAGCCCGCACGGTGAGGGATCGATCGCGATGCTTGAGGCACTACTTTCGCGATGGAAAGGAAAGCTTTTCGTACTCGTTCTACTTGGTTTTGTCGCTACCGACTTCGTTATTACCATCACACTTTCGGCGGCGGATGCAACCGAGCATGTAATCGAGAATCCGTTGGTCCACAGCTCGCTGCCGTTCCTCCAACATCCCGTAGTCGTCACGTTGGCTTTGATAGCGTTACTCGGCATCGTTTTTTTAAAGGGATTTAAAGAGGCGATCGGGATCGCGGTTGTTCTGGTCTCAATCTATTTATTGTTCAACGTCATAGTAATTGGGCGAGGGCTGATCGAGATCGTCAACCACCCGGAACTGCTTGGGAATTGGAGAACTGCTCTATTCGCGGCAAAGATGTCGTTCGGCGGCCGCTTCGAAATCGCCGGTTTTGCCGCTATCATCTTACTTTCGATCACAAGCTTTCCCCGGCTCGCCCTCGGCCTTTCAGGCTTTGAAACGGGCGTTTCGGTAATGCCGCTCGTTAAACGGCCAAATCGCATCGGCAACACTCGCAAAATGTTGATTACGGCTGCTTTGATAATGAGCTTTATGCTTATTGCCAGCAGCTTTATGACAAGCGTTTTGATACCGAGGGAAGAATTTTGTCCCCGCATGGATTGTGGAATTGGAGCTGTCCCGCACTCCGCACCGGAGTTTTGCGGCTGCTCAGCCGAACAGACGGCAGCGGGTGCATCGACCCGGGGCGGCAAGGCAAATGGCCGCGCTTTGGCCTATATCGCCCATACGTATTTGGGTGAGTGGCTTGGCACCTTTTACGATATCAGCACCATTCTCATACTGTGGTTTGCAGGCGCGTCAGCGATGGCCGGTTTGCTGAATATCGTGCCGCGATATCTGCCGCGATACGGAATGGCCCCGGAATGGGCACGGGCAACGCGACCGCTTGTTTTGGTTTTTACCGCGATATGTTTTCTTGTGACGTGGATATTTGAGGCCAACGTCGATGCGCAGGGCGGGGCGTACGCGACCGGTGTTTTGGTTCTAATGTCGTCTGCGGCGATAGCCGTGACGATGTCAGCGCGGCGTAGGAACAGCAAATGGACTTGGGCGTTTTGGATCATTTCAGCCGTATTCGCTTACACAACCGTTGCAAACATCATCGAACGACCAGACGGTATCAAAATCGCGTCAATGTTCATCTTTGCGATCATCGCGGCATCGTTCATTTCTCGGGCCATGCGATCTACCGAAATACGGATTGATAAGATCGAACTTGACGCGGCCGCTCAAGCCTTTTTGGACGAGGTCAATGCCGAGGGGTCGATTAGGATCGTAACCAACCGCCGCGAGACCGGCGATATGACGGAATATCGTTTTAAAGAACACGAAAAACGAGTGGATAACCACATTCCGTCGTCGGACCCAATTCTCTTCTACGAGGTAGAAACTGGCGACGCATCGGAATTTAAGGGTAAGCTATTTATCCGTGGGATTGATGTGGACGGCTATAAGATTCTTCGTACACAGGCCCCGGCGGTGCCGAACGCGATTGCGGCGTTTCTGCTTTATTTGCGGGATAAATCAGGTAAAATACCGCATGTTTATTTTGGCTGGAGCGAGGGCAATCCGCTTATGTATCTCGCCAGGTATATTCTATTTGGCGAGGGCGATACCGCGCCGGTGACGCGTGAGATACTGAGACAGGCTGAAAATGATCCGGAAATGCGGCCGAATGTTCACGTCGGCGGGTAGGGACAGAAAGATCAGGCCGTTTCGCGGTTCAACATTTCATCTTTGATACCAATAAAACACTGACGGCAATAAACAGGACGGCCCTGCGACGGATAAAAGGGAACCGTCGTAGATGTATTGCATTTGGCACAATTTGCGCGAACCTCTATCTTATGCGGCGTTCCGGTGAGTTGTGCCATTTCTATAGCCTCAAGACGGCGGGTTTTCGCTTTTTTACAATCCTTACACCGCTTTGGGGGATTTAAGAGGTTCTTTACACGAAAAAATAGCTGCTCGCCGGCGGTCCAGATGAATTGTTGGGAGCAGTCGATACATAAAATTGGTGTATCTTCAAACTCCTGCTCGATCACCGATGGGGAATCCCGCATTTCTTCGTCTTTTTCAAAGTCGCTATCGGACATCACAAAACGCTCCGTTTAGGTCCTGGCTCACTTCGGCAAAAGAGAGTTTTTATAGTAGATTCTATGAATGGGCTGACCACACAATCTGTTTAGTCAATTTTAGGCGAACGAAGTCGAAGTTACAACTCCAGGATTTCAGTGTTAAGCCGCGGTCTGACCGATTGACCGTATTTACTCAGTTTATGAATGTACTCGTAATAGGTTCGGGTGGACGTGAACATGCTATTTGCCGCAGTTTTCGCGATTCGCCGAAGATAGAGCGTCTATATTGCGCAAATGGAAATGCCGGTATCGCCGAGATCGCCGAATGCGTAAACATAATGCCTGACGACGTGGGGGCGCTTGCAGATTTTGCGACGGCGAACGCCATCAGTCTGACGTTTGTCGGTGGCGAAGTATCGTTGGCGATGGGTATCGTTGACGAATTCGAACGTCGCGGGCTAAATATAATTGGCCCGAACCGTGAAGCGGCCCAGCTCGAATCGAGCAAATCTTTCGCGAAAGATTTCATGGCGCGACACGGCATTCCGACGGCAAAATATGTTATCGCTCACTCGCCGGGTTTTGCACTGCTTGAGCTGGAGAGCGGTGATTTTGGCAACGAATCAACGCCCGTTGTGGTCAAGGCCGACGGACTGGCGGCTGGTAAGGGCGTTGTCGTCGCCAATAACCGTGCGGAGGCCATCGCCGCGATCAATGAGATGACCGCTCTCGTCGGTACCGCCGCCGCAGAAAAGATAGTAATCGAAGAATGTCTCGTTGGCCATGAGGTTTCGCTGTTCGCTTTTGTGGACGGCGATCAATTTGTCCTCATGCCGCCGACCCGCGACCACAAACGCATCGGTGATGGCGACACCGGCCCGAACACGGGCGGCATGGGTGCCGTTACGGACGCCTCACTACTCTCCGATGAGCAGATCGCGGAGATCACTGACATCATCATTCGCCCGACTCTGCGAGGCTGTTTACGCGAAGGCTTTCCGTTTCGGGGAATCCTCTTTCTCGGTCTGATGATGGTGGAAGCAGTCAGCAGTCAGCAGTCAGCAGTCAGCAGTGAAGAAAATCATCAACTGCCTGCTGCCGCTGCTAACCGCCAACTGGATCGTCCAATGCTGCTCGAATACAACGTCCGATTCGGCGACCCCGAAACACAGGCGATCCTTGTCCGCCTCGAAACCGATCTCGTCGACATTTGCGAGGCGATGCGACACAGCAAAGGCGACAGTGTCAGTAGCCCGACCGTAAGTGAGGTCTCAGCCTTAAAAGGTCTCAACATCAAATGGCGACCCGGCAATTCCGCCTGCATCGTCCTCGCGTCAAAGGGTTATCCGAGCCAGCCGCAGACCGGCGACATCATCCACGGCCTCGACGAAGCAAAGGCGATACCCGGCGTCGAAGTATTCCATGCCGGAACATCGTTCGCAAAGGATGAAGGCGGAAGGATGAAGGGTGAAACAAGCGGCTCGGATTCTTCATTCATCATTCATAATTCATCATTCATCACTAATGCCGGCCGAGTCCTCGGCGTGACCGCAACCGGAGACGATCTCGCCGCCGCATTAGCCACCGCCTACGCAGCGGTCGGGAAGATCAGCTTTGACGGAATGCAGTATCGAAGGGATATTGGAAGCAATTAGAATCGACCCGCGTTTGTTTGTCGTTTTGTCTAAATTTTTCGTCGCAAAGAAAGCTTTGTTCGTCGTAAACAAACCTTTGTTCACCATTTCCTTTACTTTGTTTAAAGCAAACAAAAGCTTGTTCGTCGCAAACAAAACCTTGTTCGTCTCAAACAAACCTTTGTTTGCCCCAAACTAACCTTTGTTTGTCGTAAACAAACCTTTGTTCGTCGTTTTGTTAACTTACGTAGCCGAAAAGCAAGCTTTGTTTGTCTCTTTGTAAACCTACAAAATCGCGATGTAAACCTGCTTCGTCTCTTTGTAACTTACAAAATCCCAAATCAGCCGCCCAATTCACGCTTCACGATTGACGATTTACTATTCTCGGTCGCGTTTCAGCCAGTATTTATCGGGGTTAGGCAAAAAACAACCTCGCCGTTTAGATTGGAAAAACAATATTTTGCCAGCAATTAACAATGAAGGTTAGAGCGAACACACTTCGATCAATGGTTTCGTGAACATCGTCGCAAACAGTCGCCCACTCATTGAGGGAAATAGGGCCTGGGTCACATTGAACAAGTAAAATACGGGGCATCGGATAGTTCTTTTGCCTACGCGCTTTGTCAGTCAACCGTTCTCTCACCAATGTAGATAGCCTTATCGAACGCGCGGACTTAACTGGATGTACATACTTATCTTCGGCTACTGGACGAGAAACAATTTTGCGCGTTCCCTTGTGCCTACTCCCGAAGCATTCTATGTCTTTGTCGCCAAATGAAAAGCCGGACATAGCTAGCTCTTCTCTGACGAGGTTCTCCTTTTTCGAGACAGCCATTGTTACTTCAAGGAAGTATTCTGTCTCCGTCCAGCCTGAATTACCGTCGCGTTCGTATACACGAATCTTCGCGTCGTATTTATGACCGGATCCATAATATTTACACTTAATGTTTCTTCCGGGAATTTCGAAATACTTCAGAAACGCTGCTATGGGAATTACCTCTTGCACCAAGTCTTTACAACCATCTCCCCGGCGCATAAAAAAATCTTCTGTCGAAAAACGTTCAAGGGCGTCGTAAGCCTTTCTCGTAAAGATAGAAGCTGGTAAGTAGGATTCCTTAAATTCTTGAATAACTGACATCGTGGCTTCGTTGGTTACTCGATTACGCTAAATGGCGCCTATGAAATAAGACTCGGCAGGTCCTCTTTTTTGGCTTTCTTGGTGACTTCTTCCATTAGGAAGAGATTCATTCTGGTGCAGTCGAGGATTTGCTGGATGGTTACGATCTGCAATTTACCTCACCGCCGCCGAAAAATGCCTTCAAAATCACACGATGCTCCGTGGAAATCGCCGCAAGCATGTTCCCGAA
>JAYUDV010000290.1:0-1253 GCA_043739565.1 Chloracidobacterium sp. | reverse complement strand
CAGAACTGTCGCCCAAGTTAGTATATGTCTACCTTTGTAACCGGGTAAACACTCAATCGGGTGCGAATTCCAATTTTAACCGATGGTTGGTTCTTCCGATATTTAAAAAATCAACAATTGGTGCGACAAGGCGGGTCGAAGTTTGACACAATAATCATTTGCCATGTACGTATTGGGGCGGCGATCTAAAAATGAAAAAACGAAACATACTTGTCACGGGCGGCGCGGGTTTTATAGGGTCGCATCTCGTCGACCGCCTACTCGCGGAGGGCGATTGGCGGGTTACGGTCGTCGATGATTTCAACGATTTTTATTCGCCTAAGATCAAACGCACCAATATTGCCAGGCATTTGGCGTCGCCGAATTATAAACTGGTCGAAGCGGACATCCGAGACGCATCGGCGATGGCTGCGTTATTTGCGCATGAGAATTTTGATGTGATCGTCCATCTCGCCGCCCGGGCTGGTGTCAGACCGTCGCTTGCCGAGCCGAAACTCTATGCTGAGACGAATATAAACGGCACGCTGAATCTGCTTGAGCTTGCCAAAGAACAGGGTGTTAAGCAGTTCGTCTTCGGCTCGTCGTCGAGCGTTTACGGCATAAATACAAAGGTGCCATTTGCCGAGGACGACCGCATCCACCAGCCCATCTCACCATACGCCGCGACCAAAGCGGCCGGAGAATTGCTCTGCCACACCTACTCACATCTATACGGCATCCGAATAGTTTGCCTACGATTTTTTACGGTTTACGGAGCACGTCAACGGCCCGATCTTGCGATCCACAAGTTTTCGAAATTGATAACGGAAGGCAAGCCGATCCAGGTTTTTGGCGACGGCACATCGCGGCGTGATTACACCTACATCGACGACATCATCCAGGGCGTGCGTGCCGCGATCGACTACGACCGATCGAGGTATGAAATATTCAATCTCGGCGAATCGCAGACGATCGAACTGGCCGAACTTATCAGCCTGATCGAACGCAGCCTCGATATGCACGCCATCATCGACCGCCAGCCGATGCAGCCCGGCGACGTCCCGGTCACATTTGCAGACATCACAAAATCGAGGGAAATCCTCGGTTACAACCCGCAGACCAATATCGCGGACGGGATACCGAAGTTTGTTGAGTGGTTTCGAAGTAACACGTACGAGTGACGCCTTTAGGCGTTAAAATCTTACGGTAGATTCAACTTCATTTTTATTTCGAATCTGGGCTATGTTGGTTTAACGCCTAAAGGCGTCACTCTT
>JAYUDV010000289.1:0-1254 GCA_043739565.1 Chloracidobacterium sp. | reverse complement strand
CACTACTGTCCGGTTATAAATCGAACAACGGTAGATAGTTATGATCTTCATCTTTGAGAATCTCGCAAGCCTCGCGCGAAAACACCTCGAAAACAGGCGTTTTCTCGAAAAGCTGCAGGCTCAAAACCTGCATGATTTCTCCTGTCGACGGCTCAAGCTTCAGTTCCTTTTTCGCAATCAAAACCAAAACGTAGGTGCAAATCGCGATCCATATTTGCGTCTGCACGGCGTTGCGACTGTTGCCGAAAAATGTCTTGATTCGCAGGTATTGTTTGATCCATTTGAAAAACAATTCCACGGTCCACCGGCTTTTGTAAAGCGCGCAGATCGTCGATGCGGCAAGCGTGAAGTTGTTCGTCAAAAACACAAAATGCTTTTTCAGTTCAATATCATAAAAGGTTATCCGTCGCACGAGCGACGGGTATTTCTTACGAGTCTGAATGCCTCGCAATCGGATGGTCTGGTCCGTTCGCAACCCGGTGTTTTTGTCGACCGGTGTGGATTCGACAACCCGGAAATCCAGGTTGTTTTTGCCGCGAATCACAAAAAAAGACTGCGCGACGGTAAACCGATGCAACCTCCTGAAGTCGACATACGCGCGATCCATGACATAGTACGCGCCCAACTCCAAAGGCAACTGGTCGAGCATGTTCACTTCATGGACGGAACCGGCGGAAACCACTGTAAAACAAGGTATTTCGCCGCGAAGGTTCAAAAGCACATGTATTTTGACGGCGCTTTTTCGCCGCCGGTGTTTCGCCCAGCGAAACAACTTCAGACACAGGTCCACGGTCGTCGCATCAAAGACATAAACGGCGGCCTTCAAACGACCGGCGACTTTTTCGTCGGCATAAAGCGGACTCGCCTGCCTGATCAAAACGCCGGCGAAGTCCGCCCATATTTGCCACGGCCGGCTCTCGTTGGCATCGGCCAATGTCGACCGCGAAACCTGGCTGCGAATGCCAACGTGATAAAGCTGTTTTGCGAACGACCGCAAGGTCGATTCGATGTCACGAAGCGATTCGCGGTAGCTCAATTGGGCAAACAACATGACGACGAACTGATCCCAGCAGGAAAAGGTTTTCAGTCGTCGATTGCCATCGTATCGAAGAACACATTTGTTGAATTCGTGTCGAGAAAACAGATCGAGTAACTGTGCAAGAACAAATTTTCCGGAGTGCATCCCCGTCAGCATGACAAGGGACGCCGATAACAAAACGTGTTTTTAATTCCTGTGAAATCAAAACGAAGTTG
>JAYUDV010000288.1:0-1254 GCA_043739565.1 Chloracidobacterium sp. | reverse complement strand
CGCAGGCCGTCGCCGATAAAATTGAACGCGAGCACCGTCAACGCGATCGCGAGGCCCGGAAACAATAATATATGCGGTGACGTGCTAAAAAATTGCCGGGCCTCTTCGATCATCGTTCCCCAACTCGGTGATGGCGGCGGGATCCCGAGACCGAGAAACGAAAGTGACGCCTCCGAAAGCACCGCACCGGCCATGCCGAGCGATGCCTGCACGATCAGCGGCTGCACGGCATTTGGCAAAATATGCGTGAACAAAATCCGCATATTGCTTGCTCCGAGCGCTCTCGCGGCAAGCACATAATCGTATTCGCGGACCTTCAAAACCTGTCCGCGCATGACTCGGGCGTACCCGACCCAACCGATCACACACAGAGCCGTGATTAATTTTCCCTGCCCCGCGCCGAGAAAAGCTACCAGAGCGATCGCGAGCAACAGCCCAGGAAACGCCAGGAAAACATTGAAAACGTACCCCGAAAGAAATTTATCGACGAAACCACCATAAAATCCCGCGATTGCACCGATGATCGTGCCGAAAATAGCCGAAACAACGACCACAGTGATTCCAACTTCGAGCGAGATCCGTGCGCCAAAGACCACACGCGAAAATACATCTCGGCCAAGTCCGTCGGTGCCAAACCAGTGCTCGGACGACGGCGGTACATAACGCATCGCGAGATTCTGCGCCGTCACATCGTGCGTCGCGATAAACGGCGCAAATATTGCCGCCAAAATAAATAAGGCCGCGATACCGATTCCGATGTAAGCTAAACGACTCATGAGTAGTGAAAAACTAAAAGTGAAAAATTAAAAGTTAAGAAACGAATTTTTCGGGTAGCTTCGTCGTTTTAACCGTAGCGACGAGCATTTTAATCAGTTCGATACAATCACGAGAAATACTCTCATAGGATATAACGTCAATGTAATTTGTGTCTTTTAGTAGGCTTAACCAATATTGTGTTTCATTTGCCTCTTTGAGCGCAATTGTCATTTTGCTACGAAAGTCTGGTCTGGATTGTCCGAATTCAGCCTCGCGAATTAATGCTCCAATAGCTGTTCCTGATCGAAGTACCTGTTTACTTAAAATGAACTCCTTTTTTTTACACAAAAATCGGTTTAGTTCTACTATCCGGATTGCGAAGGAATAGCTTTTGTCTCTTAAGATTGATTTGTTCACTTTTGCTTATAGTTTTTCACTTTTAGTTTTTAGTTATTAACTAATCCGTATTCTCGGATCCAACTTACGATAAACAAAATC
>JAYUDV010000287.1:0-3710 GCA_043739565.1 Chloracidobacterium sp. | reverse complement strand
CATAATCCTCGTTAATCGTTAATCGTGAATCGTGAATAGCCAAACTTTCTATTTACGATTCACGATTCACTATTTACCAGTTTTACCTGGTTTCAACCTATACAATTTGTCGGCGTAGCGAACGCCTTTGCCCTTGTATGCATCCGGCTTACGCAGGCGATTCAACTCTGCGGCGACCTGGCCGAGCATCTGTTTATCGATGCCGGTCAGCGTGATCGTCGTCTGATACTGATTGATCGACGTTTTCGTATTTACACGTTCGGCCTTGGCGTCGATGCCTTCGGGCAGCTTGTATTCGATCGGATGCGAATATCCAAGCGAAAACATGATCTTTTTGCCCTGAACGTCAGCCTTGTAACCAACCCCGACGATGTCCATGTCCTTCGAAAAGCCTTCGGTCACGCCAACCACCGCGTTATTTGCCAATGCTCTCGCGAGGCCGTGAAAAGCGGCCTGATCGTTGCTCGCACGTTCGGCGGTCAATGTGCCGTCTTCCTGCTTGAACGAAACACCCGCCGGGATCGGCGTCTTCAACGTACCTTTCGGCCCTTTAAATTCCATTTCCGAATCGTTTATCGTCACAGTCACCCCGGACGGTATTGATATCGGTTTTTTTCCTACTCGTGACATAAAACCTCAGTTAATAGTGAAAAGTTAATAGTGAAAAAACAAATACAAAAATTTTCACTTTTCACTTTTAGTTTTTCACTTAATATACTTCTGCCAAAATCTCGCCGCCGACATTTGCCTGGCGTGCCTGCTTGCCACTCATGAGGCCGTGCGACGTCGAAACGATATTCACGCCGTAACCGCCGAGCACCTTCGGAATATCGCCGGAGCCGACATAAATGCGGCGGCCGGGACGCGAGACACGCGACAAATACGTGATCGACGAAGTTCCCTTCGCGTCGTAGCGAAGAAAGACGCGGATCATGTATTTAACGCCCTCGCCCTTGGTCGAGAAACTATTGATATAGCCCTCTTCCTTAAGGATGCGGGCCAATTCCATCTTTAACTTTGAGCCCGGAATATCAACGCGTGTGTGATTAGCCGCAATCGCATTGCGGATCCGCGTAAGCATATCGGCTATTGGATCTGTCATTCTCTTTTACTCCGTCAAAACTAATCGGATCTTGGATCTTAGGATTTGGATTTAATTCCGCATTCCTCACTCCGCATTCCGCACTCAAATTACCAACTCGATTTAACGACGCCCGGGATCTGGCCTGCCAGCGCCAACTCACGCAACGCGATGCGGGAGACCCCAAATTTCCGCAAAAATCCACGTGCGCGGCCCGTCTGCGAACATCGGTTGCGCACCCGGATCGGGCTGCCGTCACGCGGCATCTTTTGGAGTCTTATAACCGCCGCATCAACTTCTTCCAACGTTGATTTCGGATTATTGATTATCTTCTTCCACTCCGCACGGCGGACAGCATAAAGCTTCACCATTTCCTTGCGTCGTTCGTTTTTTACTACTTTACTTATCTTTGCCATAACTTAAAAAATTGAGAATTGAAAATTGAAAATTGAAAACTCGTTCTTGATTTTCCATTCTCACTTTTCCATTTTCCATTACTGCTTGAACGGCATCCCCATCGCTTTCAGGAGCGACCGTGCCTGATCGTCATTTTTAGCCGTCGTAACTATCGAAATATTCATTCCGCGCGTCTTGTCTACCTTGTTAAAATCGATCTCCGGAAATATCAACTGCTCGCGAATGCCGAGCGTGTAATTTCCGCGTCCGTCAAAAGCCTTGCCTGAGATACCGCGAAAATCGCGTACCCGCGGAAGGGCGACCGAGATCAGGCGGTCGAGAAATTCGTACATTCTCTCACCGCGAAGCGTGACCATCGTTCCGATAGCCATTCCCTGACGCAGTTTGAACGCCGCGATCGATTTCTTAGCTTTGGTAACAACGGGCTTTTGTCCCGTTACCGATTTCAGCTCTTCGGTGGCGACATCGAGGATTTTGGCATTTGCCGAAGCCTCACCGAGACCCATATTAACGACGATCTTTTCGATCTTAGGGATCGCCATCGGGTTTTTGATCTCAAACTCCTTAGCTAACGCCGGAGCGATATCTTTCTTGTATTTATCTCTTAATCTGGCCATATATCTTAAGTTTCAAGTTTCAAGTTTCAAGTTCCAAGTTCCAAGTAAAAACTCGGAGCCCGGAATGTTGAACTCGGATCTATTTCTTCTCTTCTTCCGCTGGCGTTTCGTCGTCAACCTTCTTTTTAGCTTCTTTTTTATACGAGGCCGTTTCCGGGATCACTTTGCCGCTTTTGGCGACACGGACCTTTTTACCGTCATGCGTTTCGTATTTCGCTTTCGTCGGCTTGCCCGTATCGGGGTCGATCAACGCGACGTTCGAGACGCTCACCCATGCTTCCTGTTCAAAGATGCCGCCTTCGCGATTCATCTGCGGAACGGGCTTGCGGTGACGTTTGACGATCATCGCTCCCTCAACCTTGACCTTGCCCGCGCGGGCGTCGACTGCCGTGACCTTACCACGATACGGACTGCGCTTCCCAGCGCTGTCATAACGGTTAAATTCCTTACCCGCTATAAATACGACCTGGTCGCCACGCTTGATCCTGCTATGTACTGTTCCTGTCTTTTCCGTTTTCATTGTCTTAATTATTAAGTGACCAAATAAAAATGATCAAGTATTCTTCTACTTTTCACTTTTCACTTTTCACTTTTCACTCAAATAACCTCTGGAGCCAAGCTTACGATCTTCATAAAATTCTTTTCGCGAAGCTCACGCGCAACCGGCCCGAAAACACGCGTTCCGACGGGCGAACCGTCGTCTTTGATAAGCACCGCGGCGTTTTCGTCAAACCGAATATAGGTTCCGTCCTTACGGCGAACTTCCTTTCGTGTTCTAACGATCACGGCGTTGTAGACCTTACCTTTCTTGGCGGTGCCGTCCGGCGAAGCCTCTTTGACCGTCACCTTGATCGTATCGCCGAGCCGCGCGATCCTGGCTGTAGAACCGCCAACCGGCATTATCATCTCAACGCGTTTCGCACCCGAATTATCCGCGACCGCTAACGAGGTCTGCATCTGAATCATAATTCTCTCCAGTTCGTTGAGTTTGTTGAATTTGTTGGGTTAATTGAGTCTCAAAAAACTCAACGAACTCCACGAACTCAATAAACTCCTATAGTTCTGCTTTCTGAATGATCTCAACAACGCGCCATCTCTTTCGTGCCGACAGCGGCCGCGTCTCAACGATCTTAACTTTGTCGCCAATCTTCGCACCCAGATCGTCGTGGGCCATAAATTTCTTACGCTTTTTGACGTATTTGCGATAAACCGGATGTTTTACAAGCCGGTCAACGCGAACGACGACCGTTTTCATCATCTTGTCGGACGAAACGATGCCCACCTTTTCGGCACGCTTGCCCATTTTCTTCGTGTCGTCGGAAGGCGTTTCTGCTGTTTTCGCCGCCTTAGGCGCTGCCTTTTTCGTCTTTTTCGGCATTGCTTCCACTGCCGGAGCCTCATCAGCCTTGGCTTCGACCGCAACTTCTTCGGCCTGAGCTTCAACCGCCGTTTCTTCTTCGGTCGGAGCAACTTCTATGGCTGCTTCTTCAACCGCAGTTTCGTCCGTCACAGTTTCGACCAATGCGGTAGCTGTTTCTTCGACTTCGTCTTTTTTCTTTCTTACCATTTTCTTTTCTCAACCGGACTCAAGCCTT
>JAYUDV010000286.1:0-1265 GCA_043739565.1 Chloracidobacterium sp. | reverse complement strand
ACCTTACCTTCCTGAACCAAAAACTTTTCATGCTCATCAAGCTCGGCGCGTATCGTTTTAATAGCGCGTTTGATCACCGGTTTGGTCATCACATAGTGGGTTTTAGGGTAAATCGGGACACGTGTTTCGTGCTTTATGATCACTTCGCCCAAAAGCGGGTCAATCGTGTAAACTGCCTCGATCTCGTCACCCCAAAATTCGATCCGATACGCCTGGTCCTGATAGCTCGGGTAAAGCTCGACGACATCACCCCGGACGCGAAACGCGCCGCGTTCGAAATCGATATTGACACGCTCATACTGCAATTCGACGAGCTTTTGCAAAAATTCCTCTCGCTTGATTTTCATGCCCGACTCGATAAAAACCAGCATTCCAAAATACGCGTCCGGGTCACCGAGACCGTAGATACACGACACCGACGCCACGACGATCACGTCGCTCCGCTCAAAAAGCGCGCGCGTCGCCGAGAGCCGCAGACGATCAATCTCCTCGTTGATGGTCGCTTCTTTTTCTATGTAAAGATCGGCGGCCGGAACGTAGGCCTCGGGCTGGTAATAGTCGTAATACGAGACAAAATACTCGACCGAGTTCTCGGGGAAAAAAGTCTTGAATTCCTGATAAAGCTGTGCCGCGAGCGTCTTGTTATGCGCCAGCACGAGTGTCGGCCGCTGCGTTTGTTCGATCACATGGGCAATCGTAAATGTCTTGCCGCTGCCCGTTATGCCCAGCAAAACCTGATCTTTCGTGCCGTCGTTCAGATTATCGACGAGCTGTTTGATTGCTTCGGGTTGATCGCCCTTCGGCGTATTTTCAGAAATGAGACGGAATTGCATCCCTTAATCATAGCGAAGGAATGCAGAAAAATAAAGCGCAGATAAGCCTGGTTCGCGAGTCTTACGACTTTTTTATTTGCCAATTACGTTCGATATCCGGCTGCGGAGAGCGTCGCACTTTTCATAAAGCGCATCGCCGCGGGCAGAATATATATCCGTGATTATCTGTTCGTCTGACGGTCGAAAAGCTCGCAGCATCACATCGCGGTTGCGGACAATTCCCTTGGCGTCGATAACAACGACGGATCGAGTAAGATTGACCGGAAAGAGCCAATGTTTACCATAAATCTGAGTGATCGCACGACCGGGATCGGCAAGCAGCTGTATCGGCAATTTTCGGCTCTGGCCAAATGCAAAGTGTTCATCTTGCGTGCCCGGCGAAATCCCTACGATTTCGGCCTTTGTCTCAAGATATTTGTCCCAATTATCGCG
>JAYUDV010000285.1:0-9393 GCA_043739565.1 Chloracidobacterium sp. | reverse complement strand
CAAAGAAATGTTTCCTCTCTCAGCGGTCTGCTCAGTTAAGTCAAATAACTCTTTTGGCGTTACCCCACGTCCCAGTAAGTTTTCTTGGTATAGAATTTTCACGAGAAAGTCTGACTTGTTTAACATTGGGGAAGTTCCCGTTTCGTATCGCGAAGTGCCATCGTCACCTATTATTTCATTGAATTTGGCATTCAAAGCTGGACTTCCTATTGCATACACTTCGGCGGCAAGGAAACGTTCGAGATTTTCGTATCTTAATCTTAATGACTGTAGTTGTTCTCTAACAACTCTATAATTATCACTTACTTCTTGCATTTCAGCTTTAAGTGAGGTCAAGCGGTTAAAGTTAACACTCAAAAAATCATCGGTCATAGAGTTACTATAGTTAGAGCAAGGTTTTGTGTCAAGTAGGGGATATGGTTGGAGGGTAGGGTGTGTGGCTTTGGCAGAAGGTCGGGTGGGTAGCTGATTTTCTCGCGATCTAACTGCTAGATAATGAATTGACACTAATATGCGTGGCGGGTATTATTTATAGTTTCGACTATTGTGGCCGAAGTGTCTGTGTATGTTTGAATCGTTATCCGATAAACTCAAGAAATCGCTGAAGAATCTGCGCGGGTTAGGCAAGTTGACGCCTGAGCATGTGGATGCGGCTTTGCGTGAGATACGGATGGCGCTGCTTGAGGCGGACGTTAACTACAAGGTCGCGAAGGATTTTGTCGAGGCGGTGCGCGTAAAGGCTGAGGGGCAAGAGGTTTGGCAGGACCTGAAACCGCACGAGCAGGTTGTAAAGATCGTTTATGACGAGCTTGCGACGCTGATGGGCGGCACGTCGTCGCGGCTTGTGTTTACCAAACAGACGCCGAACGTCGTGATGATGGTCGGTTTGCAGGGTTCGGGTAAGACGACCTCGACCGGTAAGATCTCGCGTTGGCTCGCCGACAATCAGGAACGCAAGCCTTTGCTTGTTTCGGTTGACGTTTATCGTCCGGCGGCCCGTGAGCAGCTTAAGGTTGTCGCAAATGCTGTAAACGTAGCTGTTTACGAGGCGAAAGAGACCAACAACCCGATGTCCATCGTTCGCGGCGCGATGAAGCACGCGACGGAATTTGGCTTTGACACGCTGATGATCGACACGGCCGGGCGTCTGCATATCGACGACGATCTGATGGTCGAGCTTGAGCAGATTAAGGCGGAAACGAAGCCCGTCGAGGTTTTGTTTGTCGCCGATGCGATGACCGGACAGGATGCGGTCCGCTCGGCTGAGGTTTTTCACGAGCGTGTCGGCATTACCGGTGTTGTCCTGACTAAGATGGACGGCGATGCACGCGGCGGTGCGGCACTTTCGATCAAGCAGGTTATCGGCCAGCCTGTAAAGTTTGTCGGCGTCGGCGAAAAATACGACGCTATCGAGCCTTTTTATCCAGATCGTATCGCCCAGCGAATCCTCGGAATGGGCGATGTTTTGTCGCTGATCGAAGAAGTACAGGGCAAGATCGACGAAAAAGACGCGCAGGAGCAACTGCGGAAAATGACGAGCAATCAATTTTCGCTCGAAGATTTTCGCAATCAGCTTGGCCAATTCAAAAAGCTTGGCTCGATGTCAAAATTGATGAAGATGCTGCCCGAGCAAATGACCGGCGGCATGCAAATAACGGACGAGCAATCTTCGCAAGTCGATCATCAGATGCTGCGTACCGAAGCGATCATCGGCTCGATGACGCAGCAGGAACGCAATAATCACAAGGTTATAGACGCGAGCCGTAAGATGCGTATCGCAAACGGTTCCGGTTCGACCATCGCCGAGGTCAATCAGCTTATTCGCCAATACGAGCAGATGAAAAAGATGATGGCAAAGATGAGCAGCGGCGGTATGTTTGGCGGCTTGGGGCGTAAAATGATGGGCGGCCTCGCCGGCGGTCTGGGCGGGATGCTCGGCGGCGGTGATATGGGTCTCGCGGGCAATGACGGCGACGGAGGCGAATCGCTGTCGCAGAGAATTAAGAAGAAGAAAAGGCACAAGAAGAGAAGATAGTGAATCGAAAATAGTAAATCGTAAATAGAAAGAATAACGATTTACGATTGGTTATTCACGATTTACGGAGAAATTATGTTAGCAATTAGTTTAATGAGAATGGGCGCGAAGGGTAAACCTTTTTATCGCCTCGTGGTTAAGGAAAAACGCAGCAAACGTGACGGGAAATATCTCGAAAACGTCGGAACTTACAACCCGATGATCGATCCAGCGGAAGTGACTTTAAATCACGACCGTATCCAGTATTGGATCGGCGTCGGCGCTCAGCCGACCGAAACGGTCAAGAGCCTGATTAAGAACAATCCGGTTGCCGAAGCGGCAGTTGCGGAATAGTTTGTTGAGTTCTTTGAGTTCGTTGAGACATTTATTCTCAATGAACTCTATTAACTCAACTAACTCAACAAACTTATGAAAGAGGCTGTAGAAAAAATCGTCAAGGCGCTGGTCGGCGAACCCGACTCAGTTGAGGTAACTGAGAATACGGACGGCAAAAATGTACGTATCCAGGTGCGCGTTGCCGAACACGATATGGGCCGCGTGATTGGCCGCGAGGGCCGTACGGTCAAAGCGATTCGCAGCATTCTTTTTGCTGCCGGGCAAAAGCACAGTAAGCGGTTTCAGCTTGATCTTGTCGAGGATTAGTTCTAGCGGAGTTCATTGAGTTTATTGAGTTTGTAGAGTTTATTGAGAAAAGAAGGACTCAAAGAGCTCAACGAACTCAAAAAACTCAACGAACTCTTTATGGACTTGGTTGCAATAGCAAAGATCGTGCGGACACGCGGCCTCAACGGAGAACTGGTTTGCGACTTGTTGACGGATTTTGCCGAGCGTTTTGAGGGGTTGAAAGCTGTCACGGCGGTTATGCCGGATGCGAGCCGCCGCCAATTGACAATTGAGAAGCACTGGTTTCAAAACGGTCGCGTAGTGTTGAAATTTGCCGGTTTTGATTCGATCGAGCTTGGTGAAACGCTGCGAAACGCCGAGGTTTGCATGCCGGAGTCGGAGGCTGTGGAGCTTGAGGCGGACGAGTATTTCGATTGGGATCTGGCGGGTTGCCGTGTTGAAACTATCGACGGAGCCGAAGTTGGCACAGTTCGCGAGATAATGCGGAACGGCGGAACCGAGATCCTCGTGGTCCGGGGCGGCGAGAAAGAATTCTTGATACCATTCGCCAATGCGATTTGCGTTGACGTCGATATTGAAAACAAATTGATCGTGATCGATCCGCCGGAAGGATTGTTGGAATTTTGAGATTGAGTCATTTGTTCATTGTTTCATTCAGAAATGTTTCGATGAATAAATGAAAAAATGAATCAATCGATGAGAATTGATGTCTTAACAATTTTCCCGGAGTATTTTGACTCGATCTTTGAATTTGGAATAATCCGCCGTGCGAAAGCCGCGGGAATTGTCGAGATCAACGTTCATGACATCCGCGAGTACGCGCTCGATAAGCATAAAATGGTCGACGACCGCCCGTTTGGCGGCGGCGACGGGATGGTTTTGAAACCCGAACCGTTATTCGCCGCGATTGAAAATTTGACAGGCACGAGCGATCGCGATGCGTATCCCGAGGGAACGCGGGTTGTTCTGCTCACGCCGCAGGGAAAGCCGCTGAAACAGGCGGATGCGGGACATCTGGCCGTTGAGGCTCAACATATTGTCCTGATTTGCGGACGCTACGAGGGTGTAGACGAGCGAGTCACGGAAGCGCTCGTGACCGACGAGATATCGATCGGCGATTATGTGCTTTCGGGCGGCGAACCCGCCGCAGCGGTCGTCGTTGATGCGATTGTCAGGCTTTTGCCGGGAGCGTTAGGCAGCGAAACCTCGGCTGAAAATGATTCGTTTTCTGACGGCTTGCTCGATTGTCCGCATTACACGCGGCCGGCGGAATTTAGACGAATGAAAGTTCCCGAGATTTTATTAAACGGCAATCATGCCGAGATTGAAAAATGGCGCAAAATGAAAGCGCTTGAAAAAACGCGGGTCGTGAGAAAAGATCTATTAACAGGAGAAAATGGTGATATGTGAGCGGCTAGGATAGCCGTTGACCTCTGGCCGAAAACGAAAATGAACAGACTAGACGGCGTTGAAAGCGCACAATTAAAAGAAAATATTCCGGCCTTTCAGCCGGGCGACACGCTTCGCGTACACGTCCGCATTAAGGAAGGCAACAAGGAACGCCTTCAGGCGTTCGAGGGAATCTGCATCGCCCGCAAACACGGCGGCGTTCGCGAAACGGTGACGGTTCGCAAGGTCAGCTTCGGCGTCGGAGTCGAGCGTATCTTCCCGCTTCATGCGACGGTTATCGACCACATTGACGTGCTTCGCCGTGGTAAAGTTCGCCGTGCGAAACTCTACTACTTGCGCGATCTGCGTGGTAAGGCTGCACGTATCAAGGAACGCGATACGCGCGCTAAGAAAAAGCAGGCAAGCTAAACGATAACCGGAGAAATAATGTGAAAAATGCTGGACTATCGGATTCATTCGGAAAGGATGGATCCGACTCCGGCGTTTTTCTGTTTCCTGACATGCGGATCACGGCCATCGGCCTCGATTTTGAAGATCAAGCCCGGGCGGACGGCTTTCTATTCATCGCTGGCGTGGACGAGGTTGGCCGAGGCTGTCTCGCGGGGCCGGTTGTCGCGGGGGCGTGTATCCTCGATACCTCGCGGCCACTGCCGAAAGGCTTGAACGACTCCAAAAAACTCACCCCAAAGATGCGCGAAGAGATCGGCGCCGAGTTAAAACAGTATGCGATAGCCCATTCCGTCGGTCAGATCGAGGCCGACGAGATCGATCAGATCAATATCCTCGAAGCCACAAAAAAGGCGATGTTGATGGCAATCGCTAACCTTGCTATATCGGCCGATTTTCTGCTTATCGACGCGCTTCAATTAAAACAATCGCCGCTCCCGCAAAAAGCGATTATCAAGGGCGATTCGATCTCAGCATCCATAGCCGCCGCGTCGATCCTTGCCAAAACCTACCGCGATAATTTGATGGTTGAATATGACCGCGAGTATCCCGAATACGGCTTTGCCGGCCACAAAGGCTATGGTGCGGCGACGCATTTCGCCGCCATCAGAAAATATGGCGCGTGTCCGCTGCACCGGATATCTTTCAGAGGCGTATTGCCACCCGAATCTTCTTAGTCCGGCATTGACACGACACGCAGAGGCGGAGTATAAACTTCGCATACCCTAGTTTAAAACTCATTGGCTGATGTCTAATTTTTTGGTATCTTTTCCCCAAAATGAAGGAGAAATATTATGAATATAAAACGAGAAATGCTGCTTGGGGTGATCGCCGCCGGTATATTTTTTTTAACCTCGACAGTTGTGGTTAACGCCCAAGCTACGCGAACTTGGGTTTCCGGCGTCGGCGATGACGCCAATCCGTGCAGCCGAACGGCACCGTGTAAAACATTCGCCGGTTCCATTTCAAAGACAGCGGCAAGCGGCGAGATCAATTGCCTCGACTCGGGCGGTTTCGGGGCGGTCACGATAACAAAATCCATTGCCATAGATTGCAAAGGAATGACCGGCGGGATTCTAGCGTCAAATACAACCGGGATACTTATTAATAGTACGACGGCGGTCGTGCGAATTCGCGGCGTTAATATTGATGGTGTTGGAAATGGAATAATCGGCATCAGAATAATCGCTGCCTCTAGGGTAAATATTGAGGAGAGTGAGATCGACGGATTTACACAACATGGAATCTCGGTCGAAAGCACATCTGCCGCTCAGGTCGTAGTCGATCGCATGACCATCCGAAATTGCGGCGGAAATGCTATAAATGGTGCCCCGGCGGGATCCGCAGATATTACGATCACCAATTCCACACTGTCCCAAAATGGTGTCGGCGTCAGTGCGGCGGCAAACTCGACGGTACGGATCACGGGAAATACGATCGTTTATAACACGACCGGGTTAGCCGCTGGCGGACGCGGGGCGCAGATAATTTCGTATGTAAACAACGTCGTTGCCGGAAACGTCACTAACGGTGCCCCAACATCGAAAGGTAGTTTGCAATAGGCTATCGTAGGTGGCCAAACGACGGGACCCCGAACGTCGGACTAGAAACTTATCCACTCGGTCGGCTGTTTGTGATGCGAGATAGTGATCTTTGTTTCAGCCTTGAATAACGGCGAGCGCATTTGCAATGCGGTTTCGGCCATCAGACGGGCGAGGTGCGGTTCGTTTGCACGCTGCGAGAGATGAGCGAGGACGATGTGCCGGGCGGAACCATCAAAATCGTTTTGCAGCCAATCCGAGAGGTCTTCGTTCGACAGATGGCCGGTACTGGACATTATTCGTTGTTTCAATTCCCAAGTGTAAACCGAACAGGCACGGAGCATATCTCGGCTATGGTTTGATTCGATAACGATCGCGTCGCAGCCGCTCAATTTCTCTTTTATTAGTTCGCTAATGTGGCCAAAATCCATCAAGGTCGCGACCCTGACACCATCCTTTTTCGCAACAAACCCAAAATTATCAGCCGCGTCGTGCGGCACGCTGAACGGTTCGAAGTCAATATCGCCGATCCGAAATTCACCCATCGATTCGATCTCGACGGTTTTTTCTTTGAGAGCCGTGCGGCGTTTAGACGATTCGCTGTCGCCGTTTTGGCCGCCGGCACGCGTGTCGTAAAAAGCGTCCTCGGTGGCCCGCGAAATGTAAACCGGACATTTCACCGTTCCCATCAAAACGCGAAGCCCGCCGGCGTGGTCGCTGTGTTCGTGGGTTATCAAGACGGCGTCGAGCTTATCGGGAGCAACGCCAACCTCGCCGAGGCGCCGCAATATCTCACGCGCGCTCATTCCCGCATCGACGAGCACGTTAGTTTTCTCGCTGGAGATTAGCACGGCGTTGCCGGTCGAACCGCTGCCGAGAACTGTGAACCTCATTTGTCTCCTTGATACTTCGAGCGTTGTCCCTTAGCCAGCATTCGGGTAATTATCGCATTTGGTATGAGCGTGACGAGCTTTGAAACGACGTTGTTTGTAAATCCTGACACAATTTTTGTCCGGCCGCTTTTCACCGCACGCATAGCTGTTTCGATCACCTCTTCGACAGTTTGCTGGCCTTTTACCTGCATTACCCGGTCCATATTTGCGGCGGCTTGAAAGTTGGTTTTGGTCGAACCTGGACACAGGGCAAGCGTCTGAATACCAAAAGGTCGGTTTTCCTCCGCAGTCGCCTCAGAAAATGAGGTCACAAATGCTTTTGTCGCCGCGTATGTTGCCATAAACGGTATCGGCTGAAAGCCGGCGGCCGACGAAACATTGATGATCGTCCCGCTGCGCCGCTCGCGCATTCCCTGTAAATATCGATGCGAGAGAGCAACAAGCGAGCGAATATTGAGGTCGATCATCCGCAATTCGTGATCAAGATCGAGGCTTGCAAAATCGCCGTACGACCCAAAACCCGCGTTGTTTATCAGCCAATCGACCTCGAATCCGAGCCGCTCGGTCTCCGCAAAAAGCTTGGCATCCGCACTCGTTTCCGTCAGATCGACCGCAATGTAATGCGCCGTGATTTTATGTTCGAGCATCAGTTCGTCGCATAGCTCGTGCAGAGCCTTTTCGGAGCGCGCGACCAGCACGAGATTGTGTTTCTCGGTCGCCAACCGCCGGGCAAATTCTTCGCCGATGCCGCTCGATGCACCCGTTATTAGGGTTACCTTCATATTTTTTCGTCAGGTTTAGTAAAGGAAAAATAGACGGCCACAGCGCCTGCAACAATTATAGTAATAGTTCCGATAAATCTGATAATGCCCGCGACGGCCTTTGTTGAATTGATCAGGCCGGTTGCGGTCAGCAAATAATTCCAATCGTGAAAACCCCCCTCGGTACCCGTGAAACCGCTTGTCAGAACGAGCTGCATAACAACGGCATCGGATGCGTAAACCCATACATTCAAAATGCTCTGGCCGACCCACAGCGAGACGACTGCGGCCGAATAGTAACTCTTTTGCCAGACAAAATAACCAACAAAAACGGCAGGAAAGATTACCTCGAATAGCGATCCGCCGGCGATCATCATAAATTCGCCGAGAATGCGAAAGAGCAAATGCCCTGTCTCGTGTATAGGCAGATCGACATTATCGAGAAAACTACCCTGCATCGGATCGTAGGCAATCCAGAGAAAATAAATGCTCAGAAGGACGGCAAAGATCAGTTTCGGGATGTTAGGCCGCATTGGTTTCCGGAATGTCTAAAGGAGCTTATTCTTTACGACAAAGGAGAGAATCGCCTCGTTAAATTCCTTTGGCTTTTCCATAAACAGAAAATGGCTCACACCCGTCCAGCTTTGAAATTCGAGGCTTGGAGCTATTGCCCTATAGACATCCCCGGTATCGGCTGGCCATCGGCCCTCGGCGTTCATGATCGCCAAAACCGGCACCTTGATCTGATCGTTGACCCAGATCGCGTCATCGATCATGCCATCCATCGCACTGATCGCGACGTGATTCGGGGTCGCGAGCATAGCTTCCCGGACGCTTTTCTTTAGCGTCTCGTCTTTCATTGGTCCGAGTAAACCGTCAACCATCTTAGGGCCGCTTTCTGCATAATTGGTACGCAGCGGAGCAAGGAACTGCTCCATTTGGGCTTTCGAACCATACGGCTTGAGCGGCCCGTCTACGGTCACCAGTCCTAAAACTTCCGAGGGGAATAGACGGTAAAACTGACGAATTACCGGTGTGCCCATACTGTGGCCGACGAGCACCCCCTGCTTGACCTTTGCCGTTTTCATCACCGCGTCGATCGACTTTGCAAAATACTCCATCGAGTAAGTCGTTTTTGGTTTGTCGCTCTGCCCATGACCCGGCAGGTCGATGGCGATCACGCGGTAACCCGGAAATGCTGAATAAGAATCCTTCCAAAAATCGGCGTTGCACGACCAACCGTGGATCAAGATCAACGCCTTTTTGTTTTTGGCGTTGCCAATATCGTAATAACGAACCCTGCCGCCGTTATATTTTGCCCAATGGCTCTTAGCCGGCTGGCCGGAGATCGATGCCGAAATTCCGGCAACGGCCAGACAAACGAAAAGTAAAAATTTGATCTTTCTCATATATCCTCAACCAAGCTGCTTTTTTAAGAACTCATCCTGCGATATCGCGTAAAATACGCAATCGATGCCATAGTGTAGCTCGTTCTTCTGATAACTCATCCCGCATTTTTCCATAATTTTCCACGAGCCTGTATTTTCAGGATAAGCGACCGCGACTATCCGTTCGAGACCGCATTTTTCGAAGCCAAATGTCAGCCACGCCATCGCGCATTCGTAACCGTAGCCCTGCCGCCAAAACTTTTCCGACAAATTATAGCCGACCTCGATCTCGCC
>JAYUDV010000284.1:0-1266 GCA_043739565.1 Chloracidobacterium sp. | reverse complement strand
TAAACAAATCCGCTCACTCAAATAACCGGCGAGATTGCATCGTCGCCCGCATATTTCAAACATCGGGCTTGAGTCACTTGAATTCTTCGCTGATCTGTCCTAAACTACTTCAAATTTTGCTTTACATCTGATTTATTACAATTTTCTTCGATTATTTCGGGAAATGTGGCGTTTTATGTATGAAACGCCATCTCACATGTGTTAGACTTCCTTTCGTTAGGACAAGTGTCCGATCATGAAAGGATTAAAAATTGACGGGGGACAAATAAAAATGAGCATGGATAAAGGACAAGCAATTGAATCGGCCCTAGCGCAGATCGAGAAAAAATTTGGCAAGGGATCGATCATGCGTCTGGGTGAAAAGCCGAACCAGGAGATCGGAGCAATCTCGACAAATTGCCTCAGCCTGGACGCGGCGATCGGCGTTGGCGGATTTCCCCGCGGCCGGATAGTTGAGGTTTATGGGCCGGAAAGCTCGGGTAAAACGACGCTTGCATTAACAGTTGTCGCTTCTGCCCAAAGGTCGGGCGGCATTTGTGCCTACATCGACGCCGAACACGCGATGGACCCGGAATATGCGACCAAGCTCGGCGTAAATATTAACGACATGCTCATCTCGCAGCCGGATTCGGGTGAACAGGCGCTTGAGATCGCCGAGACACTCATTCGTTCAAATAGTGTCGACGTGATCGTCATCGATTCGGTCGCCGCTTTGGTTCCGCGTGCAGAACTTGACGGTGAAATGGGCGATTCCCTTCCGGGTTTGCAGGCCCGGCTGATGTCGCAGGCTCTCAGAAAGATCACGGCGATCGTCTCGTCGTCGAACACCTGCTTTATCTTTATCAATCAGCTTCGCGAAAAGATCGGCGTCTTTTTCGGCTCGCCCGAAACGACGACCGGCGGCAAGGCTTTGAAATTTTACGCCAGCTTGCGCCTCGACATCCGACGCATCGGCGCCATCAAAGACGGCGATCGCGTGGTCGGCAACCGGACGCGTGTCAAGGTCGTCAAAAACAAATGCGCACCGCCATTCCGCGAGTCGGAATTTGACATCATGTACGGCGAAGGCATCTCACGCGAGGGCGATCTGCTCGATTTGGCTGTGAATTACAACATCGTCGAGAAAAGCGGTTCGTGGTTTTCGTACAAAGGCGAGCGGCTCGGCCAGGGACGCGACAACGTCAAGAATATGCTCAAGGAAAACATCGAGTTGCTCGAACGCGTCGAGACTGATGTCAAGCAGGAACTCGGATTCACGAAAACAGA
>JAYUDV010000283.1:0-1267 GCA_043739565.1 Chloracidobacterium sp. | reverse complement strand
CTGACCGTTAACATTGCACTCGAGGGCGATTTTTTTGACATCCATGCCGCCGGCGACAACAGCAAGTGTCTGCCGACAGATACGATGAAAAATACGGTCTATGTCCTCGCGGGTCAGACTAAAGAGATCGAAACGCCGGAGGTGTTTGGACAGCGGCTTGCGGCACATTTTTTGTCAAACAACTCGCAGGTTTCGCTTGTAACGATCGATATTTTTGAACAAAGCTGGAAGCGGCTGAAATTTGACGGCGTGGAACATCCGCATTCGTTCGTAAAGGGAAGCGATGAAAAGCGCACGGCAAAGATCGTCGCCTCGCGCGATGGCATGACTGTCGAAGCCGGTGTAGAAGACTTGATCGTTCTAAAAACGACGCACTCTGGATTTGTAGGTTTTATTAAGGACGAATACACAACTCTACCTGAGTCAAGCGACCGTATATTTTCAACCGCGATCAAGGCGGCATGGCGTTACGGCAATGCGGCTGATGCGTCAGACACTACGTTTCACGGCATACGGCAGACGATTCTCAGGGTGTTTGCGGGCCATGACAGCCTTTCCGTTCAGCACACTCTGTATGCAATCGGAGAATCTATACTGGATTCGTTTGCAGAGGTCGAGGAGATAGCGTTTTCGCTGCCAAATATCCATTGCCTACCGGTCGATCTCGCGAAATTTGGCATGGAGAACGACAACCGCATATTCGTCCCGACCGACGAGCCGAACGGCCTGATCGAAGCCCGGCTGACAAGATAATTTATAAAATGACCACAACACTTTCTCAGGAATCTTTGGAAAAGATCACTGCGCGGCTTCGCGTGTCGATGTCAGGTTTTGCAAGGCGCTATCCGGGCGAATCTGGGCGGCGGCAGCCGGTGCATACGGTTTATGGCGGTGCTCATTTGTTTAAATCGGACACGGCGGTACGGCTAGGGAAACTGGCCGTGCGGTCGTTCGAGGCGTTTGCACCGGATGCTGAGACGTTTGCCAATGCTCTCGATCTGCCGAGAAATATGGCGGACACGATCTTTGCAAGGGTTGGCGAAAAATTAGCTCGTGAGGCGGTCGAGGATTTTCGCATCGATTTTGAGGACGGTTACGGCACGCGACCGGACGCCGAAGAAGACGGCCACACGATAGCGGCCGCCGAGGAAGTCGCAAAAGGAATGGCCGCCGGAACGCTCCCGCCATTTATCGGCATTCGAATAAAAACGTTTTCCGAGGAGCTTCATGCCCGCAGCATCCGAACGCTCGATCTGTTTTTGACGAC
>JAYUDV010000282.1:0-9410 GCA_043739565.1 Chloracidobacterium sp. | reverse complement strand
ATCGAGCCTCAGTGTCACTTCCCTAAAATCCTTTCGCCGGTGTTTTTCTGCCAGAGCGTCAATCACCTGACCACCGCCGATCGTGGCCTGCGGCGAATAGCTCCGTACAATAAAGCGCTCACCAGAAACCGCGACGACCGGTTTCTCCATCCTGATCTGAGCATAGCCCGTTTCACCCGGCGCGATCTCGCCGTTGTCATTTAAAATTTGAATTCTTGCCAATTCTTCGGCGGCCCCGATATGAATACGGACACGCTGGCGCGAGCGTAGCGGCCTCGCCGCTCCTGACAGCACCTCGATCTCCGCATCTACGATCTGCGTCAGCCGCAATGTGCCGGGCTCGGCCAATGTCATACCGCGAGTTATTTCCGAATGAGCGATCCCGCCGAGATTAATGGCGACACGTTGCCCGGCTTTTACTGATCGAGCAGCCCGGCCGTGAGTTTGGATGCCGCGAACCCGCACCCGACGGCACTGCGGAAATAATTCCATTTCCACTCCGCCGCCGATCTCGCCGGACGCGCAGGTACCCGTCACAACCGCGCCAAACCCTTTCATTGAAAAGCTGCGGTCAATCGGGAGCCGGGCGACGAATCTATTATTTCTCACAGGCAATTTAGCAATTGTCTTGCAAAGTTCGTCTTTTAGTCGATCAACGCCAACACCGGTTCGTACACTTACGCCGATGATAGGTGCGTTCTCGAGGAAAGAATCTGCTACGAGGTCCTCGACTTCAAGTTGCGCCAGCCCAAGAGTTTCCGGGTCGACGAGATCAATCTTTGTTAGGGCGATGATCCCGGCTTTTATACCGAGCAAGCGGCAAATATCAAAGTGTTCCCGCGTTTGCGGCATAACGCCTTCACTGGCGGCGACGACCAAAATCACCAAATCGATGCCGGCCGCACCGGCGAGCATATTTTTGACAAATCGTTCGTGGCCCGGCACATCGACAAAGCCAAAATGGACATCACCGATACTCATCTCGGCAAAACCAAGATCGACAGTTATGCCCCGCCGCTTTTCTTCCGGCAGCCGGTCGGCGTCAACGCCCGTCAACGCTTTGATCAAAGCGGTTTTGCCGTGATCAATGTGCCCGGCGGTGCCGACTATCACTTCCATTTCGTTAAATAATCGATACTGTAGTAAATAAGCGGCAGGGGTATCAGAACGACGAGGATAATAATGATCGAACTTACAAGCGAGTAGGTCCACGCCGACTTGCCGGATTTAATTTTGAAGATCAATAGAAATAGACGCTTTGCAGCAATTAAAAAAATTGGGACGAAAACAACTGCAAAAGTGATCAACACCCAATACGCCGCCTCCAGAGAAGTGCCACCCTTCCCGGCCGGGCCCATAACCATCATGAACATAATTACAAAGATCGTTAAAACGACCAGTGAACTAATGCCTACGCCGAGGATATCCGTTGTCATAACATAACCGATAGCACGGCCCGAACTTGTCCAACCCTTGCGGATAAGCCATTGAGCCTCGGCAACCACGACACCAACAAAAAGAAGCATGTAAAACAAAAACGCGATCCATTCGATGACAGTTTCAGACATTTTGAACCCTCCACAGATCAATTTGCGGTTGCTACAAATTTTCGGCCTCGAACTGTTCGAGTTTCCGGTATAAGGTTTTTCGACCGATGTTCAACAGGCGGGCGGCCCGCGATTTATCGCCGTCTGTGTAATCGAGCGTTGCCTCGATCACCTGTTTTTCGATCTCGTCCATGGCCGACGGCAATTGGATCTCGATTCCAATGGCCCGGCCTTCGCCGGCTGCAACGACACGTTCCTGCCGGGCGTGGGCAAAGGCTTCGTTGGCCGAGCGGTTGATCGCGTCCGGCAGATCGTCAAGCTCAATCTGGCGGCCCGAGGCGATGATAACACCACGCTCTATCGCATTTTCAAGCTCCCGAACATTTCCCGGCCAATTGTAGCTGGTAAGGGCACGTATCGCTTCTTTTGAAATACCCGAGACAAATCGACCCGATTTTCCCTTGTAACTTTCGAGAAAATGATAAACGAGCAGATTGATATCCTCGACCCGCTCCCGCAACGGCGGCAGAGAGATCGGGAAAACGGAAAGCCTGTAATATAGATCTTTTCTAAAACCGCCATTCTCGACCGCAGTTTCCAGGTCAGAATTGGTGGCGGCGATCACGCGAACGTCGGTTTTCACGACATGCTTGCCGCCGACGCGTGTAAACTCGCCGTCCTGCAATACGCGTAACAGCTTAACCTGTGCCTGCAGCGACATTTCGCCGATCTCGTCAAGGAATAACGTTCCGCCATTTGCTTCTTCAAAACGTCCTTGCCGTTGATTGCGAGCATCGGTAAAAGCACCTTTTTCGTGGCCAAAGAGCTCCGATTCGAGCAGCGTTTCGGGTATCGCTCCGCAATTGATCTTGACGAACGGATGATCTTCGCGGCCTGAGTTGTAATGAATAAGATTTGCGATCAGTTCCTTGCCAGTGCCCGATTCGCCAAGCACCAAAACAGTGGTATTCGTGTCGGCGACATTTAGTCCGAGCTCAATAGCCCGGCGAATGGCTGGCGCCTGTCCAATAAGCTCGCTCTGCCGCTGATGCAGTTCGCTTTTAAGCCGCATGACCTCAGTCGAGAGTTGGTCGCGCTCGAGAGCCGTTCCGATCTGATCTGCGATGCCTTCGACAAGCGCGATGTCGTGATCCTCGAACGTACTTTCCTTACTCCATACAAAGCCGAGCAAGCCAAATGCCTTTCCGGCAACATGTACCGGCGTGACGAGCGCCGCCTTTCCGCGAAGCTGTGTGTTAAAAAAAATGCGAATCGCGAGCGGGAGCTGTGAATCGGCGAGACGGAGAGTTTTACCGTCACGGAGCAACTCGCCCAGCGCCGCAAATGAGTCGATAGGAAGCGATTTGTTGTAATGCTCGATCATTTTCAACATCTTGCCAAGCTTTATTCCCTCAGCCGATTTGAACGTTTCAAGCGAGATTCGCAGTCCGGTCTGATCGATCACGCCGAGAGCTCCGTAGTCGGCTCCGACAAGGCCGATCGCACGCTCTACTACACGGTCGGAGACTTCTTTAAAATCCGAATGCGAGTTGAGCGTGTTGGCGATCTCGAGCAATGCGTTTGTCCGATGGGTTTCCTGCTCCTGAGCGACGTAAAGGGTCGTATATTGATAGCCGATCGCCATTTGCCGCGCAATCGATTCGAGAAATGTGACTTCCTCATCAAGCCATTCGCGCGCCTCATGAGTGTCGTGGAGGCCAAGCAGGCCCAAAACCTTGTCATTCATGATGATCGGAATGATCAGCAGTGAATGCGTCTCGAGGGCCTTCGCGAAAAATTTCAGCGTTGCGTCCTTGGTTTTGGATATATCGTTGATACGAATCGGCTTGGTCACGTCAAACCGCTCGGCAAGTTTATGAGCGTCAAAGGGAATTGTCGTCCCGTGGCTCTTGGGAACCGATTTATCTTTGCGCCATTCGTGGCTTATGACGAGATCGTGGCCGTCGCGCAGCTGCAACAGATCGCAGCGGTCCGCATTGAGCATGCGGCCGATCTCCGACACAACCACATTGAGAAATCTTTCGAGGTCAATGCTTTCCGGCAGATCGCGTGCCAGGCGATCAATGATCGCTTCGCGAGCCTCGTGCATACTGATCTTTCGTTCTAGGGACAATAGGGCGGGAGGATCAAGTTCGATCTTCATAAATAGGCGACCTTATAACCACTTAAGGACGTAAAGCTAATTTGATCTGTCGATCGTGGAATGTCAAGTTGATACACTCCTGTCACAATGTGTGTTCTTTTGAGGCAATTTCCTAATACGAAGATCTAACTACACCTATTAAAATATGATGTCGAAGCCACCCGTGAAATAGCGGTTATAACTGTTGATAAAATCACCGAATCGCGGGTCACCCAGATTATTCCTTATATTTCGCGGATTAAAATGATTCGTTAGATTAAATCCTTTCAACGACAGACGCACGGCGTATTTTTTTGTAACTTGAAAGTCTTTGGAAACTTCCGTGTCAATCGAGAAAAAATTTGGAAAACGTTGATTGTCAGCGTTGCGTATACCGACAAAATTTTGCGTTTCGTTGACGATCGAGTACGGAAATCCGGTGCGCCACTCGACAATTGGCGACACAACAATTTTGTGGGGAAGCGAAATGCCGCCCCAAGCCAAAAGACGATTCGGAACGTCGGTCGACAAATTCGAAGAGTGATTTTGCCTGATAACCGGAAAGCCAAAATCTCCATAATAACTATTGAAATCGTTTAAGTCGCCCCGAGCTTTGGAACGTACATATGAAGCGTAAAACAGTTGATTTTTCGGCAGAATGAATTTGGCCGTCAATTCCAAAGCACTATAAGAGGCGTGTCCCGAAGGCGTCAAAACAATTGCCCGCCGACCGAAGAAATCCGTCTGCGGAGTAACGATATAAAGCCCGTCTGTGTTGCTATTGGTATAGTTAGCCCGGAGACTCAAACGCGAATTTATGATTTGGTCAAGCTGTAAATTCCAAGTCAGATTTACTGGCACAAAACCTGTTTCAGTTTTGTCCCGGCGAAAGTCGAGTGGAAAAAGCTCGATGTTGTTAACTAAAACATTCTCGAATCGAGTTTGCGAACTAACGGTTTGTCCGTCCGCCGCAAAACGGGTCACGGTTCGGATCGGATACTGTCCAAAAGCGCGAATATTGAGCGGAACTTTGTCGTAAAAATTTCCCACGCCACCGCGGATGATAGTCTTGTCGCCGGCAAACGGCGACCAGGCAAACCCGGCTCGAGGCGCGAAATTGCGCCCTTTGGCGATACGCTGGTCCTCAATTCGAATTCCGGCGTCGATACTGAAATTCTGCCGTAAAATCCATCGGTCCTGGACAAATCCGGTGTATGTCCGATTACGAATTGACAGCGTCGGCGCGTCTTCAAACGTAATCCGGCTTGCTAAGGTTCCAATAAAACGAAAGACGTTCACTGGCCGCTCGACGAAGTTCATGCGGCTGGCAACCTCGGAAAAATTAAATCCGCTCTTGATGTTGTGCAAGCCGTAAAAAGCCTTAAGCGGCGGCAATTCATAGATCTCAAAAAACTCAAACCTGGACGATCTGCGATCTTGTTTAGCAAAATAATTTCCGCTTTCGCCAATAGGGCTAAGGTTTTGCTCACCCGTACCTTGTCCCCAAATATGAGCCTCGAAACGTTTGAGAGAAAACGACGTTTGAAGTAGGCCGCCTCCGAGAGCGTAGTTATCACGAAAAGTCGTAACAAAATCTTTTTGCTTATAATTTGGCGTGACTGGCCGTGGCCGGAAAAAGTCCAAATTTATAAAACTTTGCCTTTCCGGAAAATAACCGAACGTAAAAGTCTCAGAATGTTTCGCGTTCAAATTCCCGTCGATCTGCGTAAAATAGCTTTGAGCCTCAGAAATAGTTTCATTGTTCGGAAAGGTGAGGCCTCGCACCGGCTTTTTTGAGATGGTGTAGCCGAGCGACTGCGAGATGAATAGCCTATCGGCGAAGATCGGACCGTTGAAATTTACGTGCGGCGAATCGTCGCGGACGCCGACTATCTTGCCATTTATAAAGCGGAAATCCGGAAGAAAATCGTTTAACTCATAATGCCATTTGTCACCGCCGCGCCGCGTTTCGATATTCGTCAGGCCACCGGTGAATTGTCCGAATTCCGCCGAATACGGATGACGAAAAACCTGTACCGATTCGACGGCGTCAACGGGCAAATTCAAGCGGAAATTTCCACTTGCGGGATCAGAAACATTCAAGCCGTTTACGTGAAAGGCACTCTGCTGTTCATTCGCACCGTTAATGCTGATTTGCCCGTCCGACGATCGAATCACACCCGGAACAAGAGGGATAGCTTCATCAACTCTTTTCGTCGCAAGCGGTAAACGCTCGACTGTTTTTCGATCTATAATTCCGGCGGGCAGCGATGAGCCCGACTCCACCGTATTGGGGTTTGTCGACTGATTTTCAACGCTGACCTCAGCCGAAAGAGTCAAAATATTAAGTGTAACTGCGATCGAAGCCGGGTCTTTGGAGGGCTGGAGGTCCCGTTTCTCAAATTTCGCAAAACCCTCTTTCTCAACCCTTAAATCGTAGATTCCGCTCTGTAGCCGCGTGAAACTTACCACCCCGTTTTCATCGGTTATTTTTGTGGAAATTAGTTTGCCCGCCTGACTCAGAGAACATGTTGCACCGACAATGATTTGCTGCTGTATATCAGTCACGACGACGCTCAGATCGCCCGGCAAAGTTTGCGCTGGCGCGGAAATGCCGAACGTGAAGATGCCGAGGATAAAAAGAAAGATTTCCGTCCGTCTCATAAGGTCGTATTCGCCAAAAGGCTGTCGTCGGATGCAAAAATTATAGCATTTGTGACGATCGGCGGCGCATCCAGAGCGATCAGACGCCTTAACTTTCTCGCGTTGCGCAGACTCGAACGCGGCACCACAACGACACTAAAATCATAAAGTTTCATCTCAAGATTTTTCCAAAAATCGGGAAATCGGTCACGCAAATTTTGCTTCGCGTCATTGACGACCGTTTGAGATGAATTGCCGTTTTTCGATTCGTCGATTTCGACACGAAGCTCAACAACATCGCGAAAATCTTCGTGCCAGACCCGCACTTGCCACTCATCGGTCGCTAGTGAAATACCACGAAGAATCTCGGAAAACACCCACGGGCTAATGTTTCCCATTCCGCAAACGACCATCTCGTCGGTGCGTCCGGCGATTTTCGCGATGCGCTTGGCAAACAAACCGCACGGGCAAGGCGTGTCGATCAGCCTCGTGACGTCGGTTGACCGATAACGAATCAGAGGCATCACATTGCGCGTCAATGTGGTATAAACGAGTTCCCCTTGACCGTTTTGATCGGCATCGACAACTTCGAAAAAGAAATTCAAATCATTGCGGTGATAGCCATTTTTCTCACCACATTCGACGCCGATCACGCCGAACGATTCGGTCTGACCATAGCTCAGGTAATACGAAGCGTTCCAGATTCGTTCGATCTCTTCGCGGGTTTCCTCCGCCAGGTTCTCTCCGCCGGCGAATAGAAATTTAACCGGCCATGTTCCATTCGCTGCGGCGATCTCGGAAAAACGAACGATCCAGGACGGCTCGCCGAAAATGACGGTCGGCTTGTAGCGTTTCGCCCGTTCATAAAATTCGAGCGGCGAGATTTTGCCGGCTTCGACGTGAAAACATCCCAGATATTGCAGCGCCGTCCGGACAACCGCCGGAGAAACCCAAAACGAGACATCGAAGGCGCTCAGAACCACATCTTCCCTGCGAAGACCAATTTGATAAAGCCCCATCGCACTCGTGCGTCCCATCGCGTTTAGCTCCCGCTCAGAAAAGAATACTCGCTTTGGCAGATCGGACGTCGTACCCGTAGTTTCAAATGCCGTATCAGCGTGGCCTACGACAAACGCTTCCGGCCCATTCTCAAGTAGATCCTCACCCGTTGTAAAGAAATCACCCAATTGGTCGGGATGCTTTATCTTCCGAATGTCGATGTTTCTCCGCCGAAACTCTCGGGCGTAAAAGGGAGCTTTCGCCGCGATCTTGAGCGTTTCCCGAAACCGCATATTCTGCAGCCCGGCCATCATCGAGTCCGGCGCCCGGCCGATCAACGAGATTGCCGTGTCAGGGCTGGTTCGCAACGCGAGTTTTTCAAGTTGTTCCGATATCCTGCTCAACATACATTTATACTCGGTCGGGGGCGCAGCGCCGGATCAGCATTTCGAGCATTTCCACTGACAAGTCAATCTCCTCGAGTGTCATATTAAACGACGGGGCAAGCGTAAATACGTTCTTGTAATAACCGCCGACATCCAGCACTAATCCCATTTTACGGCCTCGTACATCAAGATCGCCTTTCATTCCCTCGGCAAAGATCTCGTCACAAAGTTCACGGTCTGGCGTGAAACCGTCCGCCTGGCAAAGCTCGATGCGAAGCGCCATTCCCATTCCATCGGTGTTGCCGATGACCTTCGGATAACGAAGCTGTAAATCCCTGATTTGAGCCAGGAAGTATGCTCCCTTTTCCTGCGTTATCTGCTCGTAATCGATCTCTTCGGTCATTCGCATCAGCTCGAGAGCGACAGCTGTGCCGAGCGTATTGGATGAAAACGTCGAATGCGTCGAACCGGGCGGAAACTTATCAGGCGTGATCAATTCCTCGCGGGCCCAAACTCCTGAAAGCGGATTCAAACCGTTCGTCAACGCTTTGCCAAAAACCACTATGTCCGGCGAAACATCAAAATTCTCTATCGCCCAAAATTTGCCGGCGCGATAAAATCCCATTTGGATCTCATCATCCACCATCAGAATTTTACGCTCCTCCAGCACTTTCTTTAGCGCCGGAAAGTAGCCCTCTGGTGGAATAACATATCCGCCCGTACCTTGAATTGCTTCGACATAAAACGCCGCAAATTCAGGCTCCTCGGCCTTGGCGTCCCAGAATGAGTTGTATTCCGTCTCGAAGTTTTTTGCGAACTGATCGACGCAATACAGCTCGCAAGTGTCACGGACTTTGCCGTACGGACAGCGAAAACAATAAGGAAACGGCACAAAATGCGCACGATCCGAAAAATGTCCAAACCGTCTGCGATACCGGTAGCTCGACGTGATTGCCGAGGCACCCAAGGTGCGCCCGTGATAGCCGCCCATAAAAGAAAAAACGAGGCTTTTTCCCGTTTCATTTCGGACTAGCTTAAGGCTGTCTTCGACCGCCTGCGAGCCGCCAACATTAAAATGAACGCGCCCTTTAAGTCCAAACTTCGATTCGTTAAGTTTTCCGATCGCCGCGGCTAACAGTACCTTTTCGGTGTGCAAATACTGAGACGCAAGCTGTGGCAGTTTGTCGATCTGCCTCTTCAACGCACCATTCAACCTCTCGTTGCCGTAACCAAAACTTGCGGCCGAATACCACATTTGAAGATCAAGATACTGTACGCCATCGCGGTCAAACAGATAATTTCCTTCGGCGCGTTCAAAAAATTTCGGCGGTTCGAGGTAGTGGACCGTGTCGCCCCACGAACAATATTTGCTCTCCAATTCAAGCAACTCAGCTTCAGTCGGTTGATGCTGGCCATTCTGAATCTGCTCTGCTTTTTTCGTCGGTGTCATTCTTCTTTTTTAAAGTCACTTTCCATCAATGACCGTAATTTTCTAATTTAAATTTAACTAGACAGCCTCGCTCCACGACAGCACGTGGGCCGGAAGCATAATCGTACCAGATTCAAACGCCTTTTCAAGGCTCTCGGCGACCTCATTCAGGGATCGATATGACGTGTGCGTGATCGAATTCTGGTAACAATACTCAGCGAGCTTCGATTTCGCAAAAATAAAATTCGCCGACTGGGCGGCAA
>JAYUDV010000281.1:0-1270 GCA_043739565.1 Chloracidobacterium sp. | reverse complement strand
CGATGACCGAGAGACTCTCAATCAAAAGTTCCCGCGCTCGTTCGGATTGACCGTGATCGGCAAACCGGGCGGCGATCTCGTTTAATGCGGACGATCGCAGAGCAAGCTGCGGGACGGTTTCGGCCAGTGTCGCCGCCTCGTTCAAAAATGTGACAGCCGCGTCTGTTTCGCCTTTCTTTTCCTTGGCGTCCGCTACCGAAATGAGCGCAAAAAGACGATTGGCGTCGTCCGGGATCATATTCAACGTCTGCCGGGCCAATTCGTCCTCCTTCTGAACAGTAAGAATCTGAGCCATCTGCGAAAACGCACTGGACTGTTCGTCCGGGTCCTGATTTTTTTGAGCAATCTCTATTCCGCGTTCCGTCTTGCCAAATCCGGCAAATTGGACGGCGATGTTTGTAATCAGGCCGTTGCGCGCACGGCTATCGCGGGTCTCAATGTCGCGTTGCGATCTGATGATCTCATATGCTTCGTCAAGTGTTTCGACAGCGTCTTCTTTTTCACCTTTTTTCCATGAATCACGGGAAAAACCCAGCAATGCGGACGCCATCTGCGTCTTGTCGGTGACGAGATCAAGCGTCCGGTCGGCAAGCTCGTCGCTGCCCGCATTTAGGAAACCAAGAGCACAACTTACAAAGAAAAAATCGCGATGCACATTGTCTAGAGCCTCCGCAAATTGGCACGCGGAGTCAAATATTTTGACGGCTTTATCGCTTCTTTTTGCCTCGATAAAGAGATTACCGGTGTCGCAGAGTGCCCGATTCTTTTCTTCGTCGTGCTCAATATCCTTAGCGGAATCGGCGGCGAGATCGAGCAAATCGGCTGCCTTGACGGTATCTCCGCTTTCGACCCTGGCCGAGGCGATCTGATGTAAAGCAGCAACACGGGCGGGTGCAAACTCGATGCTCTCAATCGTCGCCAGCGCCGCCGTGTCGTTCCCATCCGCCGCTTGTCTGACGGCAATTCCGCCGTGGACAGAATCCGCGTGGGTCAACAAATTTCCGATCTCGCGGGCCTTATCAAGCTGGCCTTTTGTTGCTTTCACGAGAGCGATCCGTTCAAATGCCTGAGCCTGCAAACCGTGATCCTCGATCGCTTCGGCGAGCTGCAACGCATATTCATCATCATCCGCCTCGGCGCATTTTTCGGCGACGAGGATCAGCAGCTTATCGCGGGAAAATGGTTCAGCAACCGCATTCGCAAGCTCGGCCGCAAGATCGACATCGTCCTTTGCGAGGTAAAGCGGGACGATCGCATTCATCGCCTCGGC
>JAYUDV010000280.1:0-22147 GCA_043739565.1 Chloracidobacterium sp. | reverse complement strand
GATGTCACGCCCTTGCTTACGCGCGGGCTTCCGCAATCGGAGGCAACCGGTACTGACACCGCCGGAACGATCAAGATCGACGGTCACGATCTGCAAAGCGTTAAACTCCGCGATTACCGCCGGCATCTCGGCGTTGTTTTGCAAGATAATTTCCTCTTTGACGGTACGATCCTCGAAAACATCAGGTTCTCCAATCCCGAGGCCAACCTCGACACGATCAAAGAAGTTTGCAAGATTGCAAATGCCGACGAATTTATCGAAAAATTTGTGAACGGCTATGACACCGTCGTCGGCGAACGCGGCGTCAAGCTTTCAGGCGGTCAGCGTCAACGAATCGCGATTGCCCGCGCGTTGCTTGCGAATCCCCGGATTTTAATTCTGGATGAGGCGACATCGAGCCTTGACAGCGAATCGGAGGCATTGATACAGGAAGGCTTGAATCGCCTGCGCGAAGGCCGAACGACATTTGTGATCGCTCACCGGCTGTCGACTATTCGCTCTGCCGATCAGATTTTGGTCGTCGAGGCCGGAGAGATATTTGAGCGCGGCAGCCACGACGAATTGATCGCACTCGACGGACGATACAAACAGCTATATGATAAGCAATACCGATTTGAGCAAAACCTTTTTGTAAATCCCGGCGAGGATTTCACCGGCAAACCGCCGGAGGCTTTGTCGCAAACGAAACTCTAAAAACAGGAGATAAATTATCCATGGCCGATACTCAAAATTATTCAAATCACGTCCGATGGTACCCGCTGTTTCATTTTGTGACTATTCCGCTTTTGATACTCAATTTTCTCTATCAAGCCGTGCGCCTATATCAGGAACCGAGTTGGGATCGCGGCGTGTGGGTCGTTTTAGGTATCGTATTTATCCTTATGGCGCTCACGGGCAGACTACAGGCACTAAAGGCCCAGGATCGCCTGATACGGCTGGAAGAGCGGCTACGATATAAAGAGGTTCTCGCTCCCGATCTTGTTCAAAGGGCTGCGAACCTACCTACCGAAAAAATAATCGCGTTGCGTTTCGCATCCGATCAGGAGCTACCCGACCTAGTCACGCAGGTGCTGGAAGGAAAACTCACGACATCGAAAGAAATTAAAACGGCGATCAAAAACTGGCGCGGCGACTATTTACGTGTTTGAGCCTTCGAGTTCGCGGCCGAGAATCTCCTGAATAGCCGGAAAGCGCCCGAGGCTCTCGGCGCCGCGACGCGAAATGCCAAACATCGGCTTGATGAAAGGTACGAAATAAGTTTTTCCGCGATTTACCGATTGAAATGAGAATGTTCCGGCGGCTTTCAGGCATCGCTGGATGGTCTGGAGGCGGAATTCGTAGGCAAATTCGTCTTCATCGAGTTTTGCGAGGCCAAGGGTTCGACGGACATCCAGGAAATATTTACGTTTTTCGGCGAGCCATTCGCGCGAGGGCAGATAATCGATCCGGTCGAGCAAAAGCGATACCAGATCGTACGCCGGTGAACCGATCCGTGCGTCCTGATGATCGATTATCCGCATCCGGTCTTGCCCATCCAGCATTAAATTGGCGGCGTGAAAATCGCGATGGCACAAAACGGTGGCAAACGATTCGAGTTCAGTGGCAATCTCACTAAATTCAGCAGATAAACGAGCATCGTCAGCCGGTGAAAGCGGCTTTTTGAGAAAGGTCCCGAAGTAGTGCGTTTTGAAAAAATTCAGTTCCCATTCGAGCTTTTCTCGATCAAATTTGAGACGCGACGCGATCGAATTCATTTCAAACGCCTTTCCGGTCGCCGACTGAACCCTCGCAATGAGCGAAATCGCCTCGTCACGAAGCCTTGCACTGCGTTCATCATCCGATTCGAGCATTACGTCGCGTAAGATGCGGTCACCCAAATCCTCTTGTACGATCACACCAAAATGGCCGTCGAAATCCAGCACTTCGGCGACCGGCAGACCGGCGGCGGTGAAAAGGCGCGTGACATCAAGGTATGACTGCTCCAACGGATTAAAACCTTCGGGATAAACGCACGCGATCGCGCTCCGGCCGTTCCAGTTTATCCGGAAATACTCACGTATCGACGCATCGGCTGTCAGAGATTCAACATCAAGCGGTTGCCGGCGTTCGGTGAGGAAGTTTTGAAGTCGGTTAAAGTAATCGGCCATAGGAGCGTTGATCTAATTCAGCGGGACAATATAATTTTCGCCCTGGATATAACCTTTTAAGGCTTTTGCTGGGATCTCTTCACAACTTCGAACCATGTCGGCCCTGACAATCGCGACGTTTTCAAAATGCTCGCCCGGCTCGATCGTGACGCCGTCAGCGATTATCGTTCTATAAAGCGTCGCTCCGTCGCCTATCGTTACGTCATCCCAGATCACGGAATCTTTGAGACTCGCCGCACCAGCCATCATGCAATTTCGCCCAAAATGAACGTCGCCGCCATTCATCATCGCCAAAGAAATGTCCAGGTAGCGGGGAATTGTCGACAGCTCGAACCAGTTGGCGTCGGTCACATGGGCCGCGATCTTCTCGCCATTTTTTAATGCTGGATTATAGAAAGTGGGTACGATATCCGAATAAACGCCGCGCGGAATGTATTCAAACGCCCGCGGTTCCATAATATGAATGCCGGTAAACATCAGCGGCGTCGTTATCTCGTGTTCGACATCGCGGAGCTCCTCTTCGGTAACGGGTGTCGCGTCGTCGCCAAAGCCAGTGATATGGCCGTCCTCCGTATTTACGATGGTAAATTTTTCGCGTTTGTTATTCGGCTTGAGCACCATCGTGGCGATGGCACCCGATCGCCGGTGAGTGTCGAGTGCGTCGGCTATGTCAATGTCGGTAATGATCTTGCCATTGACGATCAGGAATGTGTCGTCCTCGAGATATTGGCGGGCATTATCGAGCGCACCGGCCGTTCCGAGGATCTTTGGCTCTTCGATCGTGTAACTGATCGAGACGCCGAAATCGCTGCCGTCGCCGAGGACCGCGATGACCGATTGCGGTTGATGATGAAGATTGACAACCACGTCGGTGACGCCAAATTTTGCGACATATTCGGCGACATAGCCGACCAGCGGCTTGCCGAGAAACGGTATCGCCGGCTTGGTGCGGTCAATTGTCAGCGGGAATAGCCGCGTGCCAAACCCGGCGGCGAGGATCATTGCTTTCATAACGAAACCGCGCCAGAGCGCGAAACTAAATGATAAGGGAATCGAGCGGATAGACAAATATGAATATCTGCTTTATTGTGAACAAGTATCACTGACACACGCCACTCAATACCGAAACAATGGATCCAAGCACGCCCCGTAAGAATGATCGCAAAGAGATATTCGGATGGATAGCCTACGATTGGGCAAATCACGCATTTTTCACGCTCGTACTCGGTGTGTTGATCGGCGAATATATCACGACGCTTGTGCAAAAAGCCGTCGGCGAAAATGGCGCCGTTTTAACGATAGGCGGTTATGACCTTGTTACGGCCAAATCGCTCTTTTCTTATTCGGTTGGCCTGTCGGTTTTTCTACAGATCTTCTTTTTGCCGGTGCTCGGAGCGATAGCGGATTATACCCATCTTAAGAAGACGTTTCTTGGATTCTTTTGTTATCTCGGTGCAATTTCCGTAGGCTTAATGTTTTTTGTCCACGGAAATCTTTACCTGCTGGGTGCTTTGCTTTTCATTATCGCTAATCTTAGTGCCGGAGCATCGATCGTATTTTTCAATTCTTACTTGCCGGACATAACGACGGAAGACAGGCGTGACAAAGTTTCCAGTTGGGCGTTCGCTTCCGGTTATGCGGGCGGCACGGTTACTCTTGTTCTAAGTCTAATTTTTCTGAAAAACTCCGAGTCATTTGGGATCGCTACGGAACTGGCAGTCCGGATCTGCTTTCTGTTCTCCGGCCTTTGGTGGGGCGGATTTGCGATCATTACATTTTTGTTTTTGAAGAGACGCCTTCCCATTAGGACTGCGCCAAAAGGGAAGCATTACATAGCGGCCGGATTTAGTGAATTAAAAGATACTTTTAGCGAGCTTTTCAAATTAAAACATACTCTCCGGTTCCTGATAGCTTATCTGCTTTACAATGACGGGATTCAAACGGTTATCGCGATGTCGGCGATCTTTCTTTCGCAGGAGCTTTTTGTCGCTAAGGGCTTGGAACCCGACCGCTCGTTTTTACTATTTGCGTTTCTGATAGCGCAGATCGTCGCATTTATCGGGGCACTCGCATTTGAGCGGATAGCCCATTACACAAGTACAAAATCGGCTATCCTTTTTTCATTGGTTATCTGGTCGTGCATCGTCGTCTATGGTTATGCCTTTCTCAATTCGGTAGCCGAGGCTTATGTAATGAGCGGCGCGATCGGATTCGTTTTAGGTGGCTCGCAGGCTCTTTCGCGTTCGCTGTTTTCACAAATGATCCCTCTAGGCCGCGAATCTGCCTTTTTTGGCATATACGCAATCTCGGAACGCGGTACGTCGTGGCTCGGGCCGATTGTTTTCGGATTGGTGGCACAACTTACAAATTCGTACAGGCCGGCTATCCTCACGCTGATAGTATTTTTTATAGTCGGCAGCCTGATACTTTTCTTTACCAATACAAAACAGGCAATCGAGGATGCCCGAAATGATTCTTCGGTGGCCCCGCTTGCGGCGTGAGAGATTGGCGATCAAAACCAGGGTAGCTATAATAATATACAGAAAGGAATATTGATGTGATCGAAAATACTGAAGGTAAAATTATAACGATTTTTGGCGGTTCGAAATGCCAAGAGGATTCGACTGAATATCGCGAGGCCAAAGACCTCGGCGCGCGGCTTGCGGAGGCCGGATTTACTATCTGCACCGGCGGGTATCTCGGGATTATGGAGGCCGCCTCGCGCGGCGCGCGGGAAAAAGGCGGGCGCGTTCTCGGCATCGTAATGAACCAATTTAAGTCCGAGCCAAACCGGTATCTAACGGATAAGGTCGCGACCGATCATTTTTATGACCGGCTTCAAAACCTTATTACGCGCTCGGTCGGATTTGTTGCATTTCGCGGAGGTATGGGCACGGTAACGGAAATATCGCTGGTCTGGAACAAGCTTACGACAGGCGTTATCGGCAGGCGGCCGCTGGTTTTGGTAGGCGACTGTTGGGAAGCTGTCGTCGAGGCCTGGAAGACAAATCTCGTCGTCAGTGAATCCGACACAAGCTTTCTCGATTTTGCGGCAAATGCAACCGCCGCCGCCGACATCATCCTCGAAAAATCCAAGGGAGTTGTTTTATGATCTGTCCAAAATGCACGAGGCGACAGATGGACGGCGAGCGATTTTGCGCGGGGCGGAGGCGGATCGGTTTATAGTAAGGCGTTTTGAAGGCTAACGTATCATCCGAAGATCAGGCTGACGCCAGACCTGAATTGCGAATTCCCGCAACGGCGGTTTCTCGCGGTATAGGTATCGGCCCCGCCGTTTTGCTAGACGGCATGCAATGTGTCGCCCACAAATCGGATCTCGCACCCGCACAAATCGAAAACGAAATTGAACGATTTCGCTCCGCTGTTCGCCGCGCGGGCGGCGAATTAACGAAATTAATAGCGAGCGATAAAACGGAATCGCCCGAGTCTGCGTCCGGTATCTTTGGTGTTCATTTACTGATCCTCGAAGGTTCGTCTTTTATAACAAATATTGAATCGTTGATACACGACCAACGGGCCAATGCGGATTGGGCCGTCCGCGAAGTTGCCAAAGATTTTGCCGAACGCCAAAAATCCGTGGCCGATGAACATCTTCGGGATAAATACCTTGATGTTCAGGACGTTGCGGATCGTATTATACGAGCGCTCGGAGCACAGACGCAGCCCTACGCCGCGGCGCCGGGTTCTGTGCTTATCGTTTCGGAGCTTATGCCGTCGAGATTGATGGACCTTGCCAAGTCGGGCCCGACGGCGGTTATTTCCGAACACGGAGGCTGGACATCGCACACGTCAATTCTGGCACGTGAATTAAAACTGCCCGTCGTTACCGGCGTCAAAAACATCGACCGGGTAGTTTCGGTCGGAGACGCGATTATTGTTGATGGCTTTGATGGGCAGATCATTATTCGCCCGACGCAGGATACTATCAACCATTTTGTTGGATTTTCAAATACTCAACAAACTTCGAATGAGATTCCCGCAGCGGATGGAAACCCGCTGAGAACGCTGGACGGACACGAGATCACGATCCGTGCCAACGCCGATCTTCCTTATGCCTATCAGATCGGAGCGCGCTCCGGAGCAAAAGGGATCGGCTTGTATCGCTCCGAGGTGATCCTGAGTCAGTTTCGTAGATTTCCGGCCGAAGCGGAGCAAACCGCCGTCTATCGGCAGATTGCGAAACTCGTCGGCGATGCCGGCGTCAGAATACGCACGTTCGACATTTCCGCTGACCAAATCGATGGCCGCGAGGCAGCCAGGGAACGAAATCCGTCGCTTGGCCTCCGCTCTATCCGTTTGAGCCTGACTGATCCATCCCATTTTCGAACACAGGTCCGGGCTATCTTACAGGCGGCCCATCAGAATACGGTAGACATAGTACTGCCGATGATTTCTGGTGTTTTCGATGTACTGAGGCTGATCGGGATCATCGATGACGAGCGGGCAAATCTCAAAAGGGAAGGTATTTTGATCGGAGATCCGCGTATCGGGGCAATGATCGAGATCCCGTCGGCGGTTATGACCGCAAACGAGATCGCCCGGCACGTGGATTTTCTATGTTTGGGCACAAATGACCTTGTGCAGTATCTCCTCGCGGTCGACCGCGATAACGAAACGGTGGCCGGATGGTATCAAACGCTTCATCCGGCTGTAATCCGGGCGATAGGCGAGGTCATTGCCGCCGGTAATAATGCGGGCATCCCGGTTGCGATATGCGGCGAAATAGCCGGCTCGGCCTTCTACGTTCCGCTGCTGATAGGCATCGGAGCCCGCGAATTGAGCATGAATGTCAATTCGATTCCTCAAATCCGCCACCTTATATCCGGGATTGCCGTGACCGAGGCCGCTCAGCTTGTCGAAAGTATCAAAAAATACGAAACGGCGGACGAGATCGAATGCGTTTTACGCGCTCATTACCTTAAAACCTGGAACCACCTTTTTCCTGCCGGACTCCTTTCCTCGAAATATCCCCAATAGTTTGGAAAAAAAATAGAATTGGACCGTTTTTGGATGTTTATTAAAAACGGATGTAAGTCCGCACGCCGTGCGCGGAACTTTGAGAATAAATAAAACCGGAAAAATCCGCTATGATCCAGATTCTTCACGATCGTCTTAACGCCACGAGAAAAACGTCCATTATCCTCGTCTTTTTGCTCGCAATATTCGCAGCGGCTGGTACCGTTCCGGGCCAGACAAACGACGGCCGAACGAAGAACAATCCGTATTTTCCGAGCCCAAACGCGATTAGTAAGCACGATGATCGGCCGCAGATTGCTGATAGCTCGACCAAACCGATGGTGGCGATCTCGCCCAATACAAATCAGCAACCTGACATCGAGTCACGCTCAACCATCGCTCAGCAAAACTATAAGATCGTTAAGAATATCGATCTCAGTTCGCTCTCGCCGACCGAAATTTATAGAATAGGCATCGGCGATATTATCTCCGTCAACTTAAAAAACGCAGCGAACGCATCGAGTTATTACACCGTACAAGCAAATGGAACGATCGATTTTCCGCTTGCCGGTGAAAACCGGGTTGTAACCGATAAAACCACCAGCGAAGTCGAATCGATGCTTGCCGCCGCGATTACGCTCTACGCAGATCCGCAGGTCGAGGTCAAAATTCGCGAATTTGGAAGCCATAAGATCAACGTAACCGGAATGGTCGAGCGTCCGGGGGAAACGAGTATTCAGCGCGAAGCGATACCTCTTTATGTCGTATGCGCCGGAGCGAGCGTCGATCCAAAGGCGACAAGGGCTCTGATCCGCAGATCAGACGGTGCAAAGGTTGAGACCATTGATCTGCACGAAGCAAATAGTGACAAAATCTTGATCTACCCTGGCAATTCGGTGGAATTTACTACCGATGGCCGCAGTTCGTTACTAGCAGTTTCTGGCTTTTATTACATCGCGGGCGAGGTAAATTCGTCGGGTCAGAAGGAATTCAACACTGGAATGACCTTGTTTCAGGCGATCCTCGCATCGGGCGGAGCGAAGGGCAATCCGAAAAAGGCGTCGGTCCGCCGTAAGACCGACAAGGGAACTCTAAACGTTGCAGAATATAATCTAAAGGCGATCAAGGCCGGCAAGGCTCCCGACCCGATACTGTCGCCGGGCGATATGATCGAAGTGTCGAATTAATTCGCGTTGTAACATTCAATTGGAATGTTCAACACTTTTTGTTATACTTTTCGAACCTTGCGAGTGAAGCGCGTCGGGTGATCGCTTTTGCGTAAAGCGAAAGAGGAAAGTCCGAACACCATAGGGCAGCGAGCCGGATAACGACCGGGAGTGCGTGTAAAAACGTACGACGACAAGTGCAACAGAGAATATACCAGCCTCGATAAGAGGTGATGGGTGAAACGGTGAGGTAAGAGCTCACCGGCGCGTGCTGGTAACAGTCGCGGCCAGGTAAACTCCTCGCGGTGCAAGGCCAAATAGGGAAACGAGAACTGAGCTGCTCGCTCGGGTGACGAGGAAACTCGGCGGCGTTTCCGGGTAGGCCGCTTGAGCCATGTGGTAACGCATGGCCTAGATGAATGATCGCCTCCCGGTTTTGAACCGGAGACAAGATTCGGCTTATAGACGCGCTTCATTTCGCTTGGGTTTCAAGTTTTTCGTAAAATAATCTAAGGAGTTAATTCTCTTATATGGCAAACCGTAAAGGTGTATTTATTGGTGCGTACGTACCCAACGAGCTAAAAGAATCATTGCGTCGGCGGGCCGCAGCCGAGCATCGAACACTCTCGCAGGAGATTACGCGAATACTTGTCGAGGCGGTACACGGCAAAGGCTTGCCCGCCGGCAGCGTCGACCGGCGTGGCCAGGCTGTGGTCCCTCGCCGTCGTGCCAGCGATCCGCCGATACGCCGCCGATCCGAGGATCTGCCTTATATTGCGTCGGACGGGAAAAAGAAATAGCTTGAATTATTAAACATCAACGCCGCGTTGCCGAATTAGCGTTCGGGAACGCTTTTTTTTTAAACGGCTAGTTTGCTACCATCGAGCGTAATGAATACTTCGAGCATTGCATTTATCGCCCTCGCACTGATCGCCGGTTTCGCCGGCGGATTTTTGCTTGCAAATAAACTGAATAGCTCTGAAATCGCATCGCTTCGCTCACAAGCGAGTCAGCAACCCACAGGAAATTCTAACCAATCGGCAAATCTCAGTGATGCGACGATCAGCAGCGACGAACTAAAGACCAAGATCGCGGAGGCAGATAGGAATCCGAACAATCTCACTTATCAAAAGAATCTCGGCGTTTCGCTTTACCGGTATGCATCAATGAAACAGGACAACGATCTGCTCGCCGAATCGATTCGCATCCTGACACGTGCAAATTCGCTGGATGCCAAGGATTTTGACGTTTTGGTTGTGCTTGGAAACGCCCATTTTGACGTCGCTTTTTACAAAAAGGACGCCTCCGAATTTCAATCGGCACGTGACCTTTATACAAAAGCTCTCGAACAAAAACCTGGCGACGCTGATATTCGCACCGATTTTGGCCTAACCTATTTTCTGCAGGAGCCGCCGGCGTACGACAAAGCTGTGGCGGAATTGCAGCAGGTCGTCGCCGCAAATCCCAAGCAAGACCGGGCGATGCAGTTCTTAGTCCAAATCTACGTCAAACAGGGCAAATTACCCGAAGCGGAGAAAACTCTCGCAAAAATTATTGAGATAAACCCGACAAACCCGGCGATAACCGACCTGAGATCACAAGTAGCAGCCGCAAAAAGCGGTGGACAATAAATGCAAGACGCGATTTTTATTATATTCGTTGTATTTTTGCTGTTCGGCCTAACGGCGATCCGTTACCGCAAGCAGATCGCCGGAATGATAGGCCTTGCCCGAATGCTCAAGGACGCCAAAAATGCGGTCGGGCAAGGAAAAGCGATCCCGGGAAAAAATCAGGCAAGCGTGCAGCTTATAAACTGTGCGAAATGCGGCGTGTGGGTGCCGCAAAATAAAGCTCGAAAGGTCGGCAATATTTTTTACTGTTCAGAATCATGTCTCAAGATGTCGAATGCTTAGTTTTGATTCTTTTTCTTATGAATTGCCTCCACCTTTAGGTGGAGGAAGATCGGCACCAACCAAATCGGGCTTCAGCCCAAATCAATAAAGACATTCCGATTGGCTTTAGCCAAAGTTTGTTGGGCTAAAGCCCATTTCGCATTGCCCTAACTAACCTCCACCTAAAGGTGGAGGCAATTCAAGGGAGTTTCTGAGTATTACACAAAACTTACATAAATCTCGTCAGATACCAGACAATCAACTGTTCGCCAAACAGCATCGCAACAATAGAGCCGATCCCCAGAAATATACCAAACGGTATCTGCGTCTGAAGATCCTTATCCTTTTGCCTCGCCACCAGCACGATTCCCGCCAACGCGCCCGTAAACGCTCCGATAAATATCGTCAAAACCGTCAGCCGCCACCCTAATAACGCTCCAACACCAAAAAGCAATTTCACATCACCCAAGCCCATCGCGTCAACGCCGCGAAGGAGTTTCCACAACGCACCGACCAGCCACAGCGAGCCGCCGCCGATCAACGCTCCGAATAAAGCCCCGGTGAGCGAAACCACCCACGCCGGATAGCCGTGAAGATGGCTAATCGGCGAAAACGTCGTGTCTGAAAAGAAATTGCCGTCAAAAAGCAGCGGATAAACGCCCCGCACGATCAGGGCAATCACGAACAACGGATACGTGATCACGTTTGGCAGGATCATATGTTCGGCGTCGATAAAAATCAGCGAGATAATCGCACCCGTAAACGCCAGTGCAACCGGCAAGTACGGCATAAATCCGATCTGCGAATAAATGAGGCAGAAAACGAGCGCCGTCAGCAGTTCCACCGCCGGATAACGCCACGCTATCGACTCTTTACAATTACTGCACTTGCCGCCGAGCATCAGCCATCCAAAGATCGGGATATTGTGATAAAACTTGATCGCCGTCTTACAATTCGGACACGCCGAGCCAGTCAGCAGCGACATCTCGTTCGGCACGCGATAAATAACAACATTCAAAAAGCTGCCGATACACGCACCCAGCACGAACGCAAAAATATACCCGACATATTCCGGTATGCCGAGAACCGCCTCAAGCGAAGTCGCGAGTAGAATGTGCATATTATTTTAAGCGATGCAGAGATTCTCAGCCCCGGCGCCTATTACTGCTGAAAGGGAAATACCTCGATCAAATGTTATCAGGCGTCGGCGATGTTTTGTCGCAAGCGCCAATAAATATAGATCTGTAATTTGCTTGGGAGTGTGAATGCGATCCGCTGCAAATATTTTATTATCAAGCAGGGAAATATCATCAGCCCAGAATTCATAATCGGTTTTGTTAATAAATTCCCCCAACCTGAGGACAACTTCATTCGGGGTGAACCGCCTCTTCTGCCGATACCCGGGCGTGGACATGATGCGAACAATGCCGTTCTCCGTCAAGGGGCAGCCTGCCCAGCCGTGAACGCTGTTTTTTGACCACCACCCGTGTGCCCTTTCCTGAAAAATATGATCAGGGTCAAGAAGTGCGATCACGACGTTAATATCCAGCAAAGAACGCACGGCCTAGATTCCTTCCTCGTCCATGATCTTCTGGATATGCTCCATTGTCACAATTTCGCCGCTTGATGGAAATAAGGGTACGCCGTTGCGGTATCGGGTTATTCGTTTCCGATCCGAAGTTGGATGAGCCAAGCCATTTCTCGCAAGTCTCGATATTACTTCGCCGGCAGTCGCCCCTTCGCTCTTGGCGAGTTCTTTAGCGGCCTGCAAAACATCGTCTTCAATGTCCAAAGTGGTTCTCATACATCTGATGCTATCGCATCACCGCATCAATATCAAGCGATATTTTTTTGCTACTCATCCAAAAATCGATTGTAAACAAAAAATATCATTTGTAAGCCTTTTCCTAGCAAAGATTCCCAACATCCTTTATTATTTTGTTGTTACATTATCTGTATTAAACACTTGCGAATAAGGAAGTAATCATTTGGAACCGACTGACGTAAAAGATCCCGAATATTTTCATAAGGTTGTTGATTGCCAGTATGCGTGTCCCGCGCATACGCCGGTGCCGGAGTATATCAGGCTGATCGCCGAGGGGAAATATACCGAGGCGTACATGATCAACTGGGATTCGAACGTGTTTCCCGGCATTTTGGGGCGGACGTGCGACCGGCCCTGCGAACCGGCGTGTCGTCGAGGGCGGCTCGATCAGGAGCCGGTGGCGATATGCCGTCTGAAGCGTGTCGCGGCGGATAATAAGGGCGAGGTCAAGCACCTGATGCCGCGCGGGCCTTTTACGCCAAATGGCAAAAAGGTCGCGCTGCTTGGTGCAGGGCCTGCTTCGCTGACGGTGGCAAGGGATCTCGCTCCGCTTGGGTACGAACTGCATTTGTATGACGAGCAGAAGGCCGGCGGCGGATTTATGCGTTCGCAAATACCGGCGTTTCGTCTGCCCGAAACCGTTCTCGAGGAAGAGGTCGATTATATCCTCGATCTCGGGATTCACACGTATTTTAACCATTACGTCGATTCGCTGAAAGGCGTGCTTGAGAAAGATTATGACGCCGTTTTTGTCGGCACCGGAGCACCGCGGGGACGCGATCTGCCCGATCTGCCCGGCCGTCAGGAAGGCGCGGCGAATATTTTTATCGGCATCGAGTGGCTCGGCAGCGTGGCGTTTGAGCACACGGACAAGATCGGCAAGACGGTGATCGTGCTCGGCGGCGGAAATACCGCGATGGACTGTTGCCGGACGGCCCGGCGTCTGGGTGGCACGGACGTCAAGGTGATCGTCCGCTCGCCCTTTGCGTCGATGAAGGCCAGCCCCTGGGAAAAAGAGGACGCCCAGCACGAGGACATCCCGATCATCGATAACCACGTCCCGAAGAGCTTCGTGTTCGAAGCAGTGGACAGTGGACAGTGGACAGTGAGAACGCAGCTGATACTGACCACCGACCACCGACCACTGCCCACCGTTTGATCGGCATGAACTTCGAAAAGGTCGAGGCCAAATACGACGAAACCGGCAAGCGAAGCCTTGTCCCGACCGGCGAACCGGATGTTTTCTATCCTGCAGACGACGTTCTGATCGCCGTCGGGCAGGAAAACAGCTTTCCGTGGATCGAACGCGACATCGGCGTTGAGTTCGACAAATGGGAGATGCCCGTCGTCGATAAAACTACATTTCAATCCACCAATCCGCGTGTTTTCTTTGGCGGCGACGCAGCATTTGGCCCCGAAAATGTGATTACCGCCGTCGCCCACGGCCATCAGGCCGCCGTGTCGATCGACCTGCTTTGCAACAAAAAGAATCTCCTGACCGAGCGGCTTCATCCGATGGTAAATCTCGTCTCGCAAAAGATGGGCATCCACGAATGGGCTTACGACAGCGAGGTCGAGGACGACGAACGCTATGTCGTGCCGCAAAACCCCAAATCGGTAACGCTGGCCGACCGCAAACAAGAGGTCGAGATCGGCTTTGATCCGCTGGCGGGTTACGCCGAGGCGCAGCGTTGCCTCAACTGCGATGTCGAGACGGTCTTCACCGCCCCGAAATGCATCGAATGCGACGCCTGCGTCGATATCTGTCCGACGAGCTGCATTACGTTTACGGCAAACGCCGACGAGCCCGCGTTGCGCCAGATGACAAAGGTGCCCGCGCTCAACCTGACGCAGGACCTCTACGTTTCCGAAGCCCTGCCTCAGACAAAACGCATCATGGTCAAGGACGAGGACGTCTGCCTCCACTGCGGCCTCTGCGCCGAACGCTGCCCGACCGCCGCCTGGGATATGCAAAAATTCTGGTACAACGTGACCAAGGCCGGCGAAGTGGATTACGGCGGATGTAATGGCAACGGGTCGGGGTGAGCGGGTCTTGTCAGAACCGGGAGCGGTAGCGACTGGGTTCTTCGGTTTGCGACGTAGGCTATAATAATTGCGGGAGAAATATTATGTCAGAAGTAGTTTTAACATTACCCGACGATCTAGCCGAAGAAGCTCGCGAAATGGGCATTTTTCGCCCGATAACAATTACGTCCTTGATCAAAGAAGCGGTCCGGCGGCGCAAGGTGAATCGGCTTTTCGATACGATGGACCGGCTTAATGCGTTGCCCGATCGGCCGACCGAAGAAGAGATTGCCGAGGAAATCGCGGCCTACCGAAGCGAAAAGCGAGACCGACAGCTCTCATAGATGCGCGTCACGGTTGACAGCAACATTGTCCTATCTGCGTTCCTTTGGGGCGGCAATCCGCGTCGCGTTTTGAACGCTGCACGCAGCGGGGCGATCCACATTTTTACAAGTCCGGCACTGATCGCCGAACTTGCCGATGTGCTTTCTCGCGAGCGGTTCGAGCAAAGGTTAACAGAGGTTTCATCGTCTGTGGAGAAGATAGTGAACGAATTTCAGGGTTTAGCCACAATAGTTGACGCACCTAATATCGAGCCGGTTGTACTCCGCGACCCTGATGACGATATGGTCGTGGCATGTGCGATCGCTTCGGACTCGGATGTCATTGTTTCGGGCGACCGTGATCTGCTGAATCTGAAAATGTATCAGGGCATCCGGATTCTTCGGGCAACAGACTTGTTACTTGAAATTGGGCTGTCGTGATTCGATGTGTACATAGAGAGTGCGCCGAACGCTGCCCCACCGCCGCGTGGGATATGCAAAAATTCTTTTACAACGTGACTAAGGCGGGGGAAATTAATTACGGTGGGTGCAATGGGTCAGGGTAAGTTTGTTGTCCTGCTCCGCGTTGAGTGAAGTGTGGGTGCGACGTTCTGTGTAAAATTAGTCGTCGATCAGTGGAAATCATATGAGCTACTGCAAAATCCACGGAGAATACTACGGTTATGTGTGCGACGGCTGTCAGGATGCTGAGTGGAAGCAGTCTAATCCCGGTGATTATCAATGCCCACACTGCAAGTATATATCGCTAAAGAATGAAGCGTCTCGTTGTCCACTTTGTCATGGTGGAATCGAGAGCGACTATTGGAATAATGTCCGTGCCGCCGAGAAATCAATTGAAGAGGCAAGGGCGGCTGAGGAGAGACGAACAGCACCTGCAAGAGCGGCGGCGGCAATTGAGGCCGATCGTAGTCAGCAGAATAGGCGGATTGCTCATGCGCTTTTGTTCGGGGGGCCAATGTGGGCATTACTGGGCGCGTTCGTTGGTGTTTTCGTTGGTGCCTGCAGAGTTCTTGGCTCAAACCTACCGGAGCCCTGGTCGGTGTTTGGGATGACAGTTTTAATCTGTGCCTTAGTTGGTTATGCGATTGGAGCTCTACTTGGGTACCACGGATTGATGGACTGACAGCCCGTGAAGTGAGGGTTATGGCGGTTGAGCACGTAACTTGTTCTTTGCACTGAAAATCGCTTCCGAAGCACTAAAAGTCTCAGCCGAAGCGGTAGAAGTTGCTCATGAAGGCCTATGAGTCGCTCACGAAGCACTATGAGAACCTCACGAAGGGCTTAGAGTTAGTCACCACGAAGCGGTATGAATTGCTCACGAAGGGCACAAAGTACCTCACGAAGCGGTATGAGACGGTCACGAAGCTGTAGGAGGGCCTCACGAAGGGTTTTGAGTCCTTCTCGAAGCTATTAAATGTAAACAATAACCGGCCAAAACCTTGGCCCGGTCCGTGAGTGATATAATTTTTATGAGAGGAAAAGCATTATGTCAGTAATTGCAGAAACTGAGGAACTTGCTCTGAGTCTTTCAGCATCAGACAGGGCGAAACTTGCCGAGAAATTGATCGCATCGCTGCCCGGCCCTTTCATCGACGATGATGACGACGGCGTTGAAGAGGCCCTGCGACGCAGTCGGGAAATGGACGAAAACCCCGAGATGTCTATCTCGATGGAACAATTGGATGCGATGATAAGGAAGCGATTTCCGCAATGCGTGTCAGATTAGTCAGTAAGGTCTATTCGGACATCGAGTCTGCGATGGACTACTACGTCGGAGAGGTCGGGAATCAAATCGCCAGAGAGTTCTACGATGAATTCAAGCGTTGCCGTCAGATTATAGCCGCGCATCCTCGATCATATCCGGTCGTCCGGGAAGGTATTCGCAGAATCAATTTTCGTCGATTTCCTTACCACATCCTGTATCAAATTGTGGACGAAGGATATGTAAAGATTCTGGTCGTTAAGCATGACCACCGGGATCCTGACTTTGGGGTGGATCGATAAAACACTTAAATGTCTATAAATGATTTTGTAGTTAGATTCGCAAATGTGAACGGCACCGGTTCGGCGTCGGCGAATGCGCTGTTTACTAAGGCGGTGTTTCGGATGGGGATTCCAGTGACGCCGAAGAATATTTTTCCGTCGAATATTCAGGGGCTGCCAACTTGGTACGAGGTGCGGGTTAGCGAAAAAGGTTATCTCGGCCGCCGCGAAGGCGTCGATCTGATGGTGAGCGTCAATCCGCAGTCGATGAAAGCGGATTTTGAGGCGGTAAAGGCGGGCGGATATTTTCTTTATGACAGCTCGAAGCCGCTGCCGCCGAGTTATGACCGAGACGACGTAACCAATATCGGCGTCCCGCTGATGGACCTATGCAATGCCGAGTTTACCGACGCGCGGCAGCGGCAGTTGTTTAAGAATATAGTTTACATCGGTGCGCTATCCGCATTGCTCGATATAGAGTTTCCGGTGCTCGAAGCTCTCGTAGGTGAGCAGTTTAAGGGCAAGGAAAAGCTGATCGAACCGAATATCAAGGCTTTGAACATCGGGGTGAAATACGTCAGGGAAAATTTCGAATGCCCGCTCGACATCCGCGTCGAGCGGCGCGACATCCTAAAAGATAAGATATTGATCGACGGCAACTCGGCGTGCGGGCTGGGGGCCGTCTATGCGGGTGCGACGGTCGCCGCGTGGTATCCGATCACGCCTTCGACATCGGTCGTCGAGGCGTTTGGCAAATACGCCAAAAAATTCCGCGTCGATCCCGTAACCGGCAAAAACAATTACGCCATCGTCCAGGCCGAGGACGAGCTGGCGGCGATCGGGATGGTGATGGGTGCAAGCTGGAACGGCGCCCGTGCGTTCACATCGACCAGCGGCCCAGGCGTCTCGCTGATGAACGAATTCCTCGGCCTCGGCTATTTTGCCGAGGTGCCGACAGTGCTGATCGACGTCCAGCGAACCGGCCCTTCGACCGGGATGCCGACGCGAACGCAGCAATCCGACATCCTGCTCGCCGCCTACGCCTCGCACGGCGACACAAAGCATCCGCTGCTCTTTCCGGCCTCGCCAAAAGAGTGTTTCGAGATGACCGCCGAGGCCTTTGACCTCGCCGAACGCCTGCAAACGCCCGTTATAATGATGACCGACCTCGATCTCGGCATGAACGACCACGTCACCGAACCGCTCGTCTGGGACGATGCGCGCGAGTTTGATCGTGGCAAGGTTTACGATGCCGAGGCATTGGAAAAGATCGAGCGTTACGGCCGTTACCTCGACCCCGACGACGACGGCATTCCATACCGGACGATCCCGGCGACGCACCCGACGCGGGGGGCGTTTGTCACACGCGGCTCGTCACGTGACGAATACGCCGTCTATACCGAGGACGGCGACGCCTATCGCCGATTCGTCGACCGCCTCGCCCGCAAATGGAACACGGCCAAAGAAATGGTCCCGCAGCCGGAGTTCCTGTGGGCAGTCGGCAGTCAGCAGTCGGCAGTCAGCGGCGATGATCGTGTCAGTAGCCCGCACGTACGTAAGGGCTCGACTAGCGGCATAGTCTATTTCGGAACATCCACATACGCTGCCGAAGAAGCGCTCGATCTCCTCGCCATCGAAGGCATCCACCTCGACGCAATGCGTGTCCGAGCCTTCCCGTTCGGCAAATCGTTCGTCGAATTCATAACCGCCCACGAACGCATTTTCGTCATCGAGCAAAACCGTGATGCGCAGTTCAAAAGCCTGATGATGATCGAGCTCGGCATCGATCCGCACAAACTCGTCTCGGTGCTCAATTACGACGGCACGCCGATTACGGCGGACAATATCTCCAGGCAGATAAAAGGGAAGTTAGGATGACGAAGTTATCTCTCTTATCGATACTGTTGCTATATGCGTGCGGATCAAACCGTGTTGCCGAAGTAAATGTACCTGCGAATCAAACGTCATCGACTTCCGACTCGGTGTACTCGAAGGACGCCGACGGGAATGTTACAAGAAAGGGTAGCTGGTTCTCTAATAATTTTGAGCGTGGCAATATTATCCGAACAAACACCGACACCGGTCTCACAAGAGACGGCCGAAAAATAACTGTTGTGCGAGAAGACTTTGAATACCCTAATGGTTTAGTGATTCAGGACGCATTGGGCGATTTTCCGCTAGGGGACACCTTTGGGGCAGGCAGGGCAATGTATGGCAGTGAGGCGCGCGGCAGTTTGAGCTCTCAACCATATTGTATTTCAGTCTTGATTCACAAAGCTGACCCCGCTACTGCGGAAACGAATAACGTACTTACTAGACACGGTATGGCGACAGCATACTGCGACTCCGACGGCGACGGTATTTTTGAAACGCGCCCGGGGTCAACCTTCGGCATTCCAAGCTGGGTAAAATAAAGCTTATAACCTACGTTCGACCGACATTCAGACATCCGGGACTGCCCAAGAACGATTTGTGCTACACGGTTTTACTCGCGAGGGGTTCGCTTTCGACGTTGTGCGCGGATCGCGGACATGATTCGATCAATGTTGCTGTGTTAAAATTTGGTAGATGCTGCCAAAGGTTTACATTGAGACGACAATACCAAGCTACCTCACCTCGCGGACTAGCCGCAACATCATTACAGCCGGACATCAGCAGAGCACGCATGATTGGTGGGTGATACGCAGGAACGATTTTGAGCTTTTTGTTTCGGAGATTGTCATAAGGGAGTGCGAAGCGGGCGACACCGCAATGGCTGCAAAACGTTTGGAAATCATAGCAGACATTCCAGTGCTTGAAATCCCTCAGACAGTCGATTTTCTGGCAGAACAACTGATTACCGATGGCCCGCTGCCGCGAAAGGCGGAAACCGATGCTGCCCATATTGCAATTGCAGCAACAAACGGGATCGATTTTTTGCTAACATGGAATTTGAGGCATATCGCTAACGCAGAGATGCAGGAGTCCATACGTTTGGTTTGTCAGAGGGCAGGATTTAGATTGCCAGTAATCTGCACACCCGAAGAATTGTTGGGAGAGAAATACTATGTGGAAGGATGAAATAGTCGAAGAAGTGCGTCGAATCCGATTCGAGCATGCAGCAAAATTTAACCATGACTTGAAAGCGATCTTGGATGATGCACGCAAGCGACAAAAACTGTCGGGCCGCAAAGTTGTCTCGTTTCCGCCAAAGAAGCCCATCAAGGTGGAAGTAGAAAAAGCATGACATACGTTCAACCAACATTTCGACATCCGGGATTGCTACGGACAATCTGGGCTACACGGTTGACTATTACGAGGGCTCGCTTTCGACGCTGTGCGCGGGGTGCGGACATGACGACTAGATCAGAATATTGATGGCTCCAAAGGTTTACATCGAAACGACCATCCCGAGCTACCTCGCGGCGCGTCCAAGCCGCGATCTGATTATCGCGGGGCACCAGCAATTGACAAGGGAATGGTGGGACGACCAACGGGGCAATTTCGATCTCAACGTTTCACAGTTTGTTATTCAGGAGTGTGCGGCTGGCGATCCTGAAATGGCGAAAAGGCGGATTGAGATTTTGGCTGGCATCACGATTATTCCGATCTCTCCTGCGGTTATACCACTTGCCGAAACACTAATCAATCATGGCCCGCTTCCCAGAAAGGCGGAAATCGACGCTGTTCATATTTCAGTTGCGGCCACAAGTGGAATGGAGTATCTGCTAACATGGAATTGTAAGCATATCGCAAATGCGAGGATGCAGGATGCAATTAGAGATTTGTGCGTAAAAGCTGGGTTTAAGGCTCCCGTGATATGCACACCCGAAGAATTGCTGGGAGATTAACAGTATGTGGAAAGATGAGATTGTAGAAGAGGTCCGGCGGGTTCGCGAAGAGCTAGCCGCGCGATTTAATCACGATATTACGGCGATTGTTGAGAACGCCCGAAAGGAGCAAGCGGCGTCGGGGCGAAGGACTGTTTCGTTTCCGCCTCGGAAAAGTGGTATTCAACGGGTAAGGAAGGCCTTAGTAGAAAAAGCATGACATACGTTCGACCATCATTTCGGCATCCGGCCTTGCCCAAAAACGATCTGGGCTACACGGTTGATTATTACGAAGGCTCGCTTTCGACGCTGTGCGCGGGGTGCGGGCATGACGGGATCAGCGCGGCGATCGCACAGGCTTGTTTTGAGCTGAATATCGAGCCGCACAAGGTTGCCAAGCTCTCGGGCATTGGCTGTTCGTCAAAGACGCCGGCTTATTTTCTGTCGAATTCGCATGGGTTTAATTCGGTTCACGGGCGGATGCCTTCGGTGGCGACGGGGGCGAATCTGGCGAATCGCGATCTGATCTATTTCGGCGTTTCGGGCGACGGCGACACGGCCTCGATCGGTATGGGGCAGTTTGTCCACGTCATCCGGCGAAACCTGAATATGGTCTACCTCGTGATGAACAACGGCTGTTACGGGCTGACCAAAGGGCAGGATTCGGCGACCGCCGACAGCGGGTCGCGGAACAAGCACGGCTCGGTCAACCTGTTCGAATCGATAGACCTCGCCAGCCTCGCCATCGAGCTTGGAGCTACCTTTGTCGCTCAGAGTTTTTCGGGTGACAAAACGCAACTCATTCCCTTGGTAAAAGCCGCGATGAGCCATCCTGGCTTTGCCTTCATCAACGTCATTTCGCCCTGCGTCACATTCAACAACAATCCCGGCTCGACCAAATCCTACGATTACGTCCGCGAGCACATGGAAACAACCGCGATGATGGATTTTGTGCCTATTGCTAAAGAAATAAAAGCCGCTTACAAAGAGGGAAGTGTTGAGAATCTGACCATGCACGACGGTTCGACGATCAGCTTGCGAAAACTAGATAAAAATTGGAACCCGCTGGACAGAAGCTCCGCGATGAATGCCGTTTTAAATTCAAAACTAAAGGGCGAGATACTCACGGGCCTGCTCTACATAAACGAAAATTCGTCTGATCTCCACGATCTCATCCAAACGAGCGACCGGCCGTTGAACTCACTAACCAAAGCCGAACTCTGCCCCGGCTCCGAGATTCTTGAGTCGATAAATAAAAGCCTACGATAGACGCTCACCGCTTTTCACTGGCAACGATCGCAGTATGGGTATAGATCGCTAGGCAAAGAATCGCGACCATTGTCCTCACTCTGCATTCAAACTGAATCCACAAAAATATTTTAGCCGGACGCTGTGAATGCGTTTGAGCGATCTACACTACGGGCAAGCCGAATTTTGTACGTAAATGCCCTCAATAGTTTCCGCAGCCCGATTATTCAGCCCAAATACTGGACGTTCAGTGATTGATTATCCCGTTGAGAGCGATAGACAACTCGATTCGAGTTAAAGAGCGAGTAGCGTTAAATTGAGATCCGTCCAATTTTAGAAAGCCCTGCTGCAGAGCGACAGCGGCATATCCGCGCCATTCGCCCGGTATCGACGCCGCGTCAGTCACGGAAAATGGCAAAACTGCCGTAGACGCAGCACCATCCAGCCCGGCGGCTTTAACAAAAGCGATAGCGGCGACAAGACGGTTTGCCGGACTATTTGGGTAAAAGCGGCCGGCCGGGGTAACGTCAAAAAAGTAGCGTCCGGCAGGGTTTGATTGCACACTCTCGACAGCGTTGCGGGCCGTCCGGTCACGGACGTCCGCATACATCGGATGGGAAGCCAAGTATTGGGGCACCCGACCGGCACGAAGCAAACCCTCAGCGAGACCGGCTCGCGAAACTGCGGAACCGGGACGAAACTTTCGCCCTTCAGCAAACATTACGCTCGTT
>JAYUDV010000279.1:0-3743 GCA_043739565.1 Chloracidobacterium sp. | reverse complement strand
GCCGTGCGACAATGTCTAATATTCGGCAAAATCTCTTCTTTGCGTTTGTTTACAATGTTCTCGGCGTACCGATAGCGGCGGGTATACTTTATCCATTTTTCGGCATCTTACTTAGTCCGATCATTGCAAGTGCCGCGATGACGTTTAGCTCGGTTTCGGTAATTACAAACGCTCTGCGGCTGCGGCGAACGACACTTTGATGGTAAGAGGCCGCGATCAACCATTAGATTTTGGCAGCCGGTTAGGACAAAATGGGTATTGACGGGAATCTACAGTCCTGTCAGTGTTTAGAGATCAAACATCGGAGGTAAATATGAAAAAAAATCTCAAGCTGGGAGCCATAACAGGATTTATTGTGATCGGCGGCTTTTTTCTCTTTTCAAATTCAGTGCAGGCGAACCTGACATCCCGCGAAATCGCATCGGCGGGAACGCCCGTTAGCCCGCGCACTTTGTATGTACAAAACTGTGCACGCTGTCATGGATCGAATGGGAAATCTCAAACGTCACTCGGCAAAAAACTCGAGGCGGATGATCTTACCGGCTCGGAGGCAAAAGGTCTAAGCTCCGCAAAGACTATCCGAGTGATCACAAATGGCCGCAACAAGATGCCCGTGTTTGGCCGTAAGCTGACCGCCGCACAGATCAAATCGATCGCGAGCTATACTAAATCTTTGTAGTGCCGAATCTGTCCCGTAATAATCCTATTTCGGAGGGGAAGCCACAGTCGAGGGCCGACGCGGGGCGCTCGAATGCCAGTGGAGGATCACCCAATGCCCGCTACGCTTTTCCAGGATTGCCGTTCCGAGACCGCCGCCGTCAAAATGTTTCCCTCCGGAGTCGCCGGAGATAGCGTACTTAAAAATAGCCCACGCCATCTTACCGTTGATATTTACTTTCACGTCTGATGAGGCGTATTTTGTGTTACTGATCTCCTTCATCTCGGGCGCAAGATGGTTGTTGCGATAGTCCGACCAGCCGTAGTTAGCATAACCATTTTCAAATACAGTAACGGCATCGTCATGTGCCCAGATTTTATCAAGCGTTGCAATATCGTTATTTGCAAACGCCGTCGTGTTTTGCGTCAAAACCTCGCGGACCTGCGTTTCATCCTTTGATTGTGCCGAAGCATACGACGCAAATCCGACGACGAGAATCGCGAGAATTAATATACGGGGCGTATGTATGATCTTACGTTTGTTCCGTGATGACATAGTATTTTTCCTTGGGCGTACCGATTAATGTGAGTGGGCGGACTCGTTGCCGTGTTCGTGTTCTTCGATGTGATGATGCTTTTCGCCGGAAGCATTCGACGGGTCGATGTGTACTGTGACTTCTGAGAGAAACTGTAGATTGTGGAGCAAATCGTGACGGACGGCGCATGCGATATCATGGCCTTGTTCGACAGAAAGATCCTCGGCGACGGTGACATTTACCTCGGCGTGCATCCGGTGTCCCAACCAACGAACCCGGACTTCCTCGACAGCCTGAACTCCCTTTGCTTGCTTTGTCTGCTCTTTAATCTTATCTGGTACATCGGGGTCAACACCATCAAGTATGCGGGTGAAAACGGCGGCACTTGATTCCCAGACTATTCGTAAAATAAGAAGGGTCATGATGATGCCGATGATCGGGTCGGCAAGTGGATAGCCGAGGTAAACGCCAATGGCGCTCGCCAACACGGCGAGGCTCGCTATACCATCAGTACGGGCGTGGTATCCGTCAGCAATGAGGGCGGCGCTCCCCATTTCCTTGCCTACTTTGATACGAAATATTGCCACTCCCTCGTTTCCAAGAAAGCCGATGATGCCGCCGACCGCAACGGCCCAGAGGTATGTAACCGGTCTCGGATTAAATAGTCTGTAGATCGATTCATAACCGGCAAAGACGGCACTCGCCAGGATGGTCAATACCACCACTAAACCGGCCAAATCCTCTACCCGTCCAAAACCATAGGTGAATCTTTTGCTCGGTTTTCGCCTTCCTAAAATAAAAGCGATTCCAAGCGGGATGGCAGTTCCGGCATCGCCTATGTTGTGAATCGCGTCGGCAAGCAGAGCAATGCTGGACGAATAATAAAAAATAACGATTTGTATCAGCGTGGTGAGCGACAGCCCGATGAACGACCATTTGACCGCCCACAGGCCTCGTTCGGTAGCGGTTATGGAAGCATCAATCGTACCGTGCGTATGCCCGTGTTGGTCTGCCTCATTATGGTCGCGGCCGCGACTCTCGTGCGGTTTTGCGGCGGCTTCGCTGTTGTGCGTGTGAGCGTTTTCGTGCTCCTCATGCTCGTGCCGCACTTTTTCGTGATCGTGATCATGATCGCTCATACTTTATTTTCTATTAGTCAGTTACTCCCAGCCCTTATTTAGCCCAGGCTGTCTGCCATTCTTTCATCTGCTTTATCTCGGCTTCCTGAGCCTTGATGATGGTGCCGGCGAGTGTTTTGATCTCAGGTTTTGTCGATTTTTGAAGTGCTTCTTTTGCCATGGTGACGGCGCCTTCGTGATGCGGGCTCATTTGTTTGATAAATGCCAGATCAAAATCGCTTCCTTTTAGAGAGCCGAGCATTTTCATATCCATGCCCTTCATCGAATCGTTCATTCCCATCATTTCCATATTCACCGCCGGAGCAGCACCGGCGAACCATTTGTCGCGCCACGTCTTCATTTCGGCAATCTCTTTCTGTTGGCTCGAAATGATGTTTGCGCACAAGGTTTTGACCTCGGCGTGCTGAGCTTTTGCCGCGCATAGTACGGCCATGTCAACCGCTCCCTGATGATGGGCGGCCATCGTATCGAGGAATTGCAGATCGTACGGGGCAGACGCGACATTTGGCGAACTTTGCATCATCGAATGGTCCATGTTGCCGTTATTCACGCCTTGCATCTTACTGGCGTTCATCGGCATATTCGAGGCATTGCTATTCATAGCCATGTTGCTATTGGTGTTCGCCATTGGTGATTGCGTGCCGCAGCCAAATTCGATAACCGCAAGCAAAATAATTGTGGACAATAAGATATTTGTTTTCATAAAACTCATCCTTGGTTGATGTCTGAAGACAATTTTAACTCTTTGCCAGGAAGTTATAAATTGTCGCTAAAAGCCATCCGAAAATTCCCGCAAACAAGCTCCATGCGATAAGTCCCCAAACGACGCCAAGTGGTGAGATCGTCCAACCGGTTCGCCCCATCTCCACATGCATCATATTTGTGGTCACATTCATCATTCCGCCCGGCACCATCCAAACGAACAGCGAACAGACCAGCCAAACTATGGCGGCGGTGATCGCCGCGCCCAACGCAAATTTTATCGAATCGATTTTCATAATATTCTCCTTATCAAAATTCCACATGCCAACCTAGCCGTACGGCCCAGCGCCGCGCGAGTTGGGGGCCGTCTAACGATTGATAGATCGGTTTAACGACATCGACAAAGAATGCGTGTCCCTTCAACGCCCCTTTGACCGGGTGAAGGCTCGTCCTGAATACAAGGTCAAGCCGCCGCCCACCCTGTAGCCTCGTGTCTTTGGTTGGTTCGGACAGCGGGTCGAGAAGCGGATCTTTACCTTTGATATTCCCCAAAATGTCACCATCCAGGCGGGCGGTCTCACTCAGCCATGGAGTTATCCGTCTTGCACCCCAGACGCTCGGCTGGTAGTGATTTCCCAGCCTGTAACCGATACTGTTCGTCCCGATCCGCAACGTCGGGATAAATTCCGCACCCCAACCCCACGGCACC
>JAYUDV010000278.1:0-3753 GCA_043739565.1 Chloracidobacterium sp. | reverse complement strand
CGATCGCCGACGTTGAGGCCTTCAAGCACTGTATATTGACCATTGTTTTCCTTGCCGAGACGCACCGGCTTTATGGCGAAAACGGTTGGTTTGTCGGTCGCGACGAAGACAACCTGTTTTTCTTTCATATTCTGAACGGCGGTGGACGGGATCGTGGGCATTGTTCGTTCGGCCGTACCCGTTGAGCCGAAGGCGACATTTACATACATCCCGATCTTCAATATTTGGCCGGGATTTTCGAGATCAACGCGGACCTGTGCCGTTCGCGTTTCCGACGCGATGTTCGGGTCGATGTATGTGACGTGCCCGCGAAATAGTCTGCCAGGATAGGAATCGGTCGTCACGCTTGCGCCGCTCCCGGTTCTCAGCAGGCCTAGATCCCTTTCATACACCTGGGCGATGACCCAGACGTTGCCGAGGTTTGTAACTCGCATCAATTCTTTGTTCGCCTCGACAACCTCGCCAGAATTGACCTCACGTTTGGTGATCGTACCCGTTATCGGAGCGGTAAGAGTGATCTCGGCGGTTATCTGCGACGGCGAGCGAAGAGCATTGACACGTTGCGGCGACAAGCCAAGCAACATCAACCGCTGCCGGGAGACGGCTAGATCGGACTCGGCGGTTTGCCTTTTCACGGCTGCTTGTTCGAATTCGCCTCGGCTGACCGGATTGATCTCGGCTATTTTCACCGCACGATCGTAACGCCTTTTTGCTTCCTCGACGTCGGCCTCGGCGGTCTTTAGCTTTGTAGTGGCTTGTTCGAGGTCTTCGCGGCTTGCGGCTCCGATGTTAACGAGTTTTACCATTCGGTCGAGGCGTTTGCGATTTTCCACCAACTCCGCCTCGACAGTTTTTTGCCGAGCCAACGTCTGATCGAGCTCCGCGTTACTCACGGGACTGATCTTAACCAGCCGGGCCGTTCTATCGTAGTTTTGCGTGGCGGCCTGAGCGTCGGTCTGCAGGGCGAGATAGCGTGATTGCGAAGCGGCGAGTTCGTCGCTGAATATTACTGCCAGTGTTTGGCCCTTTCTGACGTTCTGGCCGAGTTGACCGCTGACGCTTCTCATAATGCCGCCGAGAAGTGAGATCACCGGCGTTTCACTATAAGCATTGGGCTGAACGACACCGGTTGCCGCGACCGACATTGCTTCGCTGGACAACGTCTCGCCAACAGTCTCGATCTTAAGCCCGATCTTTTCCATCTGATCCGGCTGTAGAGTAATAGTCTCGTCAACGGAGGTGCCGGAGGTCGGCTGGCTGGTATTATCTCCAAACGTGACGGTGCGGGGTGCGGTTACAACCTGTCCGCCGCTGGAACCGCGAAAATACCAAAAGAGCAGTCCGCCTAAAATGATAACGCCGACGGTCGCCAATCCGATATACAGCGGCTTGCGGCTAGATGTTGGCTCCGTCACAATTGCGATCTCATGCCCGTTCTCAGGGCTTCCAGTTTTTTCGACGATATCGTCTTTATTTTGTTCGCTCATTTCTTTTTAAGCTCTGGGGCATTCTTCGCCCTCATTATTTCAATGTTCGCCGAATAGGTCTCAACCTCGGAATCAATAAGTTCGTTCTCGATGTCAAGAAATCGCCGTTCCTCGGCAATGTAATCGAGCAGACTCCGCGAACCGAGTTCGTAGGTTTGCCAAATAACCTGTAAGTTCGCATTCGCCTGATCGCGGACGCCGTTTTGAAAGATCGACAGCGAACGCGCGGCACGGTTGTACCTCGCAAAGGCAGCCGCAACCTCGCGGCGGATCGTCAACTCGCCAAACTCAATCCGCCGCTGTGCCGCTTGCCTGTCAAACATCGCCGCCTCGACCGCTCCCTGATTTCGGTTGCGAACCGGCAGATTGATTTCGACGCCGAATGTGAAAAAGTGAAAAACATCTTGCACGGGACGCAAAATGCCCCGGTCGTCGAAACCGCTGACTGGAAAGCTCGAATTCATTCGCTGATAACCGGTCTTAACGGCCGCATCTATCCGGCCTGCGGACTTTGCCTGTTCGATCTTTGCAGGCAAGTTGTTCGACAGTGCGGGCGCCCTGCAGGTCGGGCCGATCACGCAATGAGCGTTCGGTTGATTCGGACAACTGCGGCTGCGACGCGATCATGTTATTAAAATCACCACGAAGACGGATTGGTTCCTCGGGCTTCATTCCGATCATATTGCGAAGTTCGAACATTGCGATCTCAATTTTGCCTTCGGCTGTTTCGCGAATTGACTGAAGCCTATTGACCTCGACTAGAAAGATGTTTTGCTCAAGCGGGGCGATCTTTCCCTCTGTCACTCTCGCGGCAACAAGCTCGTGGCCCTGCTTTGCCGCCGCCAATGTCTTTTCGGTAACGTCGAGCTTTTTGATCGCGGCCAGAGCCTCGCCAAACTTGAGCCTCACATCCGCCGCCAGAAGGCGCTCCTGATTCGCAAGCTCGAATTCGCGGGCTTCCAACTCACGCTGAGCAACAGCGATCCGTGCCGATCTCCGTCCGCCGAGCTCAAGCGGTAGCATCACCTCTGCCATTTGATTGTTGTCGGCGCCGTTGATCTGCTTTGCACCGCTTGCTGTCAGTGTGGAATTCGACCTCAACCCGGCTTGCTTGACCAAAGCACGAGCGGCCTCGATCTCTTTCCGCACTGCCTGAATCTCGCCGTTATTTTCGAGCGCAAGGGCCACGGCTTGGTCGGCAGTCATCCCGTTTTGCAAGTCCAAATACAAAATGGAAACCGTGTCAGACTTCGGAATCGTCTGAGCGGGAGCAGTTGGCGCAAATTGAACCGAGAGCGCAAAGAGGCCCACAAACCAAATTATCAGCGGATTATGTGTTCGTCTCTTATTCAGCATTTCGCCTCAACTCGCGTTCCCGTATCCAATAGAAAATTACCGGCGTGATTATCAAAACATGCAGAAGGCTCGAAACCATACCGCCAATGACGGGCGCAGCGAGCGGCTTCATAACCTCTGAACCCGCACTCGTGCTCCACATGATCGGCAAAAGTCCGGCTACCACCGTCGATACCGTCATAACTTTTGGACGCAGACGCAGCAACGCGCCGTCGATCACAGCTTGCATTAGTTCTTTAGGCGTCAACTGTCGCCCAACCTCATCACGCTTTTTGTGAACGGATTCGTTTAGATAAATAACCATCACGACCGCCGTCTGCACCGCCGTCCCAAAGAGTGCGATAAATCCGACCCATACCGCGACCGAGAAGTTGTAGCCAAGCAGCCAGACAAGATAAACGCCGCCCGTCAGTGCGAACGGCACCGCCATGAGAACGTGTAACGCCTCAATCGCGGAGTGATACGTCAGATAAAGCAATCCAAAGATAACGATCATCACGATCGGGACGACAAAAAGCAGACGGCTTTTGGCCCGCTGCTGGTTTTCATACTGGCCGCTCCACGTGACGTAATAACCGGCCGGAAGCTGAATATTCTTTGCTACGGATATTTTTGCTTCATCGACAAAACTGCCGACGTCGCGCCCGCGCACATTCAACAGCACGGTGCCGCGAAGCAGTCCGTTCTCACTCTGGATCATCGTCGCACCCTCAACCGTTTGTATCTCGGCGACCTGAGCAAGCGGAACCGAGCCGCCCTTTGCCATCGAAATCGGGATCTGGCCGAGCGCCTCGGGAGTGTTGCGAAACTGCGGTGCGTATCGGACGCGGACCGGGAAGCGTCGCCGCCCTTCGATAGTGACCGAAAGGTTAGTCTCGCCGATTCCCTTTTCTATCGTGTCCTGAATTAC
>JAYUDV010000277.1:0-3754 GCA_043739565.1 Chloracidobacterium sp. | reverse complement strand
TCATTCGCGGCACTCGCATCACGGACGCGGTATTGATCACCGAAACGAAATGAGCGGGCGGGAAGCTGTGTGGAGATCATGAAAAACTAGGAAATCTGATTAAGGCTCCTAACGCCGAAAAACACAGACCGACGTTTTGTGATCGAGAACGGCGAACACAAAGGCAAGGCAGGTGACGGGCAATTCCTGAAACGCGGCGAGTGTGTGAAGGTCTAACCAATAAAATGACACTAACCGAAGGAACAAAACTAGGAAGATACGAGATCCGCTCGCTGATCGGCGTCGGTGGAATGGGTGAGGTTTACCGGGCAACCGACCCGAAGATCGGCCGCGATGTGGCGATCAAGGTCCTGCCGGCGGATTTTTCGGCGGACAAGGAGCGGGTTGCGCGATTTGAGCAAGAGGCACAGGCCGCCGGTGCTCTGAATCATCCGAATATCCTCGCGATCCATGACGTTGATACGCAGGACGGCGTTTTGTATGTCGTTTCGGAATTGCTCGAAGGCGAAGAGCTGCGCCAGCGTCTGGATGAAGGCCCGGTATCGCTGCGAAAGGTGACCGAATACGCACAGCAGATCGTCAGCGGGCTGTCGGCTGCGCATGAAAAAGGTATTGTTCACCGCGATCTCAAGCCGGAAAATCTGTTTATCACAAAAGACGACCGCGTGAAGATACTCGATTTTGGCCTGGCCAAACTGTCAGACCGGAGCGCGTCAGCGGGCGGATCGGCGGGGAACGAAGATGCAACGCGAAGGGCACTCACAAACCCCGGTGTCGTCATGGGAACGGTCGGTTATATGTCGCCGGAGCAGGTTCGCGGTCACGCGACCGATAATCGCTCGGATATATTTTCTTTTGGTTTGATCCTTTACGAAATGATCACCGGCCGGCGAGCATTCCGACACGAAACGATGGTGGACACGATGTCGGCTATTCTAAAGGAGGAGCCTGAGGAACTGAGCGAGTCAAATCCGAGCATTAACCCTTCGCTCGAGCGGATAATCCGTCGGTGTCTGGAAAAGAAACCGGAACGGCGTTTTCAATCGACATCTGATCTTGGGTTTGCTCTCGAATCACTTTCCGCCCCAACCAGTTCGTCTGGAAACAACATGACGGCTGCCGTCAGCGTTGTTGCGACTGAAGCCGGAAAATTCAACGGACGGAATCGATCTCTGTGGATAGCGGCAGGTGCCGTCGTCGTGATCCTCGTTGTCGGCCTGGCGTTTTGGATATCTCGCCGCTCGACGGCCCCTGCGGGCAATACGGGACCTCCTGTCGTCCTGCTGATGGATTCGCCACATCCCGAACGGGTCTACGATCCCCAAACGCAAAAGACGGGCGGAACAAATGCGGACGATCTGACCGATCTGCTTCGCGACCTGCCGGTCATGCTCCTTAAAGAAAACACGAACGCGACGTGGCGACGTGAGCTTCAGGTCCTACAGGAGAATCCGGCATTGATCGTTGCTCACCGGTCATGCTTTTATGACACGACACTGTTCGATCCGGCGAAGTTCGGTGATGTTGGCCACACCGCCCAGTTCGCCGAACTGGCGCATGACAAGTTTGACTTATTCATCGGATATGTTGGTCAGGCAAATCCGAATACGCGCTTCATCGTGTACTCCCGCGGATCGTGGGCGGACGAGGCGGAGCGATCTCAGTGGGTTAAAACGATGGAGGAGCGCTTTCCTGTACTCCGCGGCCGCGTAGAGGCAATGAAAGTGCCGCGCGATCGCGCAACGTTTCGGAATCCCACCACCGGCGGCGAGATTCGCAACCTGATCGAGGAGCAGTTGAAGGTGTTTACGGCGCGTTAATGATTCACGCACGCTTTTTTATGAACAGAAATATCGGATAACTTACGGCGAGCGCGACCAGTGCATATAGGCTCGGGTACAGGTTGCTGCCGATGTAGCCGAAAAATAAAAGAATCGAAAAAACCAGCATTACAAGCGGAGCCGCCGGGTAGCCCCAAGCTCGAAACGGCCGTGGAAGATCCGGTTCGCGGCGGCGGAGTATGAACAGCGCAACGATCAGTAAGATCGTGATGACGACAATAAAGAATTGTCCGATGGCTAACAGCAGTTCAAATGTGCCGATCACCGTCAGCGCGATGGCACACAGAGCAGTAGTTATTAGAGCAAAGACGGGAGTCCCGCCTTTGCTGACAACCGCGGCGTTTTTCGTAAAAAGTCCGTCGCGTCCCATAGCAAAAGTGATACGCGGTGCCATCATCATAACGGCGTTGACGATACCGATGAGCGAGAGCAGGGCAAGGACCGTCACGATCTGCCCGCCTCGCGCTCCGAAGATCAGGGTCATCGCATCGCCACCGGCAAACTCCGAACCAGCCAGGCGAGACATCGGTAAGGCATAAAGCAACGCGAGGTTGACGAGCAGATAGATCGCGATAATAGCTGCTATCCCGCCAAACATCGAAAGTTGAAGATTCTGAGTCGGATTGGTGTCTTCTTCGGAAAAATAGATCGGCCCGTACCAGCCGTCATAAGTTCCAAGCACAAGTTGAAACGCCAGGATAAAAGCGACGAGTGATGACGAAAACCCAGTCGGAACAGCGGTGGAGGCAGTTTGTGCCGTAGCTGCCTGATCATGCCCGCCGCCGAACACGAAACATGCGGCGACAAATGCGATTAGTGCCAAGGCTTTCAGAAAGCTTGTTATTTTTTGTGTCTCGCTGCCCGCCCGCACTCCTAGCAGATTCACGATCGTGATCACAACCAAGACGGAAACGCCGAAGATCGTTTTGCCGCCGGCGAGATCTGGGGCGAATAGTTTGACCGCGTATTCGCCAAAAACAATGCTGATGTAGGCAAGCGACAATGTTTGGTTGATCCAATCGCTCCATCCGACGACAAAACCGCCATAATCACCAAATGCCCTGCGAGCGTAGACATAAAAACCACCGGCTTTCGGGATCATCGTCGCAAGTTCGGCGAGATAGTTTGCGCCTAGCAGACAATAAACGCCGCCCAGGGCCCAGGCCAGCATGATCGGCCAAGCTGAGCCCAGATGCCCGGCCACACCGCCGGGATTTCGGAGTATTCCAACCCCGACCGTCGCACCGATTCCGACCGCTACACCAAAACCCACGCCGAGGATACGGAGCAAACTATTTGGCGAATCAGTCTCAGAGGTCGTCAGATCAGATGAATTTTCCATAGTCTCTTTTTTTCGTAAAAGAGCGTAACACGAAGTCTGCTTTTTCACCTATCCTCACGCTCGGTCTGAAAACATATAACGCATGACCAGAACCGATTTGCAATTACCGGGGCCAGATACCAGGTTCGCGAATTCTCAAACCTGTGCGAAAATGCTCGGATGTTGTTTCGGATCGATCAATATGTCAAGAACTTGAACGAAACGAGATTCGACGGGCAATTCCTCAAACGCGGCGAATGTTTGAAGGTCTAGAGAATTTCTCAGCCGACTAAAAACTGTTTACTCTAGCTTATTTACGTTAGACTCTACGAACAATGAAATGCCCTAAATGCCACGAAGACATACCTGGCGGAGTTTCGACATGTTCCGCGTGTGGATTTTCGTTTGACTCAGCGACGCAGATGTTGGAGCCGTCGGGTGAGCCAGGTGAAAAGCAACCATTCAACTCGCTGGATTCGATAGACGACGCCCGTTTCGTGCCGGGTACGATGCTGGCGGGGCGTTATCGGATCGTGGGGCTGGCAGGGAAAGGCGGCATGGGCGAGGTTTATCGGGCGGATGACCTGAAACT